>JAEEVK010000087.1 GCA_016287095.1 Lachnospiraceae bacterium | reverse complement strand
AAAGATGTAAAGCAGATTTACACCAGTAATTATCCAAAGTCCTCGGGAGAATATGATAATTTCAAGTCTGCTTTGAACAAGAAAAAAGTGCCTGCATCTGTTTTGAGAGAAGATACTTCTTTTGAAATAGCAGGTATTAAGATAGAAGTTGATGCCCCTCTTCAGGATGTATATGATGAAGATCCCAGTAATAATTCTTCTCTTATCATCAGGATTGAATATGGCGAAAAATCATTCCTGTTTATGGGAGATGCCATGGGAGAGAGAATAAAAGAATATAACGGAACAGATCCTAAAGCCTGCTCGGTGATAAAAATGCCTCATCACGGGGAATATTTACCCGGACTGGACGATCTCTTGAAAAAGACCCAGCCGAAATATGCGGTTATTACATCATCTAAGGATCAAAAAGAAGCGGAAGAAACCAATCAGACATTAAAAGATCATAATGTTCAGATATATAAAACCAGAAAAGGCCGTGTAATCATTGAAACGGATGGGAAGGATATTTCCGTAACACAGAAATAAAGGTAGAAAAAGGAAGAACAATTGAGAAGATCATATGAAATGAATATGTGTGAGGGTGCAGTACTGCCGAAGATGTTAAAATTCGCAGTACCGCTGATGCTCTCGAGCATACTTCAGTTATTATTTAATGCTGCGGATGTAGTAGTTGTCGGTAAGTTTGCTGGTGACAATGCATTGGCGGCAGTAGGCTGTACGGGTTCTCTGATAAATCTCCTGTGCAATCTCTTCATGGGTCTTTCTGTAGGTGCCAATGTTATGGTAGCCAGGCATTACGGTGCAAAACAGGAGGATGAACTAAAGAAAAGCGTTCATACCGCTATGGTGCTTTCTGTACTCGGAGGCCTGATACTTACAGGAGTCGGAGTGCTTTTTACCGAGGGTATACTGGGACTCATGAAAACTCCGGATGAGGTATTGCCTTTGGCTGCTCTATACCTTAGGATATACTTTTTCGGTATGGTTCCGAATATGGTATATAATTTCGGCAGTGCGGTACTTCGTGCAGTCGGAGACACGAGACGTCCCATGTATTTCCTGACCTTGGCCGGTGTGGTAAATGTAATTCTCAACCTTATATTTGTTATCAAATTTGGTATGGGAGTTGCCGGAGTAGCTATCGCCACCGTCATATCGCAGACCATTTCCGCTACACTTGTTGTGATCTGTATGATGAGGGAAAAAGGGGCTATAAGGCTGATCTTAAAGGAACTCGGGATAGATAAAAAAGAGCTGGTGTCAATACTTCGTATAGGACTGCCGGCCGGTATGCAGGGCTGTATTTTTTCGCTTTCAAATGTTGTTATACAAAAATCCATAAACGGATTTGGCAGTACTACGGTTTCGGGAAGTTCGGCAGCATCGAATCTGGAAGGTTTTGTTTATGTGTCAATGAATGCATTCCATCAGGCTACGCTTTCATTTATGAGCCAGAATTATGGTGCCGGAAAATATGACAGGCTGAAAAAAATCACTTTTGCCGGACTCTTTTGCGTAACGATCACAGGTCTTACTTTGGGAAATATGGAATATTTTCTGGGTAAGACATTGCTTGGGATATATACTTCCAGTGACAGCGTTATCGATGCCGGACTTATACGTATGTCCATCATATGTACAACTTACTGCCTGTGCGGCGTAATGGATGTCATGGTAGGAGCACTCAGGGGGCTGGGATATTCATTTGTTCCTATGATCGTGTCGCTGTGCGGAGTATGCGGTATACGACTGGTGTGGCTGTTTACGATATTTGAAATGCCTGAGTACCACAAGATAGAGATGGTATATATTTCGTATCCTATTTCATGGCTTGCTACATTCGCGATACATTTTACAAGTTATCTGGTAATAAAGCATAAACTCGACCGGCGCGTAAACAATACCTTGGCATTAGTCGATCATGATGAGGGGAAATAATGAAAAAAAACAATAAACTTGTAGTCATTCTGGGCACCAATGCTTCGGGTAAGAGCGGACTAGGCATAGAGCTTGCGCTGAAATTCAGTGCAGAGATCGTATCTGCTGATTCGCGTCAGGTATTTAAAGGACTTGATCTTGGAAGTGGAAAGGTCACAAAGGAGGAAATGAAGGGGGTTCCGCACTTCTTGCTTGACGTAGCAGCTCCCGGAGACTTCTTTTCTTTGATGGATTACCAAAAGCTGGCTTACGAAGCAATAGATGATATTGTTTCTCGAGGGAAAACGCCTTTTTTAGTAGGCGGGACAGGCCTCTATGTAAATGCTGTAGTTGATGGCTATAACCTGACTGATGCACCGGTGGATGAGGAACTGCGTAAAAAGGTTGAAGCCATGAGCCTTAATGAGTTACAGGATCTGATAACGGAAAAGTGCAGTATGGGCGGTATACCGGAAAATCTGGATATGAGCAACAAAAGACGCCTTGAGCGGGCAGCAGAAAAACTGCTCATGGGTAAACCGCTGAACCTGGAGAGTGTAAAGCGCTATGATACTTTATGTCTCGGGGTTACATGGGAGAGGCAAAAGTTATATAAAAGGATTGAGGAAAGGCTTGACAGACGACTGGAGCAGGGCATGATAGAAGAAGTGGAAAACCTTATGAAACAGGGTGTTTCCGACGATTTTCTATATAAACTCGGGCTTGAATACCGGTATATCATGATGTATCTGCGAGGCCGTTTTGATTCAAAAGAAGCTTTTCGTGAAAAACTGTTTATGGAAATCAGACATCTTGCTAAGGAGCAGATGACATGGTTTAGGAAAAGGCAGGACATAACATGGCTTGATATGGAGGCTGATCCCATAAACCAGGCTGAAGGCTTGATCTCAAACTTTCTTTCCTGTTAAATGATTGGCATCCCAATAGGGAGTGAATGATTATAGGAGGTCGTGAAGTTGAAACTACTTATACTTACCGGAATGAGCGGATCCGGAAAATCAAAGACTATGAAAATGCTTGAGGATAATGGTTTTTATTGTGTGGATAATCTCCCGATAAAACTGTTCTCAGGTTTTGTTAATATGTTTCTTCAGATGGATGACCTGCCTAAATACATGGCTATAACCGCAGATGCCAGAAATCCGCATATAGCTGAGGAACTTGCGGGAGAGATAGAAGAAATAAAGAGACGTATAGAAGTAAAAATCCTTTATCTGGATTGTGAAGACGGCATATTGCTTAAAAGATATAAAGAGACCAGACGTCTTCACCCTCTGATGGTTTTCGACAGCAAACTGGATCTGAAAGGAGCTATAGCCGAAGAAAGACATCAGCTGGAAACGATACGCCAGATATCTGATTTTATAATAGATACCTCATATTTATCTACTTCGGAGCTACGCGAAAAGCTCCTGCAGGTTATAAGTGCGGATGCGGAAGGCAGGATGAAGCTGAACTTTATTGCTTTCGGTTACAAATACGGCATCCCTTCTGATGCGGATATTGTTTTTGACGTAAGATGTCTGCCTAATCCCTTCTATCGTCCTGAGCTTAGGAACCTTACAGGTATGGATCAGGAGGTTCGTGATTACGTAATGGCGCAGGAAGAATCACAGGCATTGTATAAGCGTATAGTAGATTATCTGGAGTGTACATTGCCTATGTACGAGAAGGAAGGAAAGGCGCAGCTGGTTGTTGGTCTGGGATGTACCGGAGGTCAGCACAGATCACTGACTTTTGCTATACTGCTTGCAAAATATTTTGAAGAAAAAGGCTATGTAACTCAGAAGTGGTCGAGGGATAAAAACAAAAACGTGGCAGAGATAAAACAAAGAGACGAAGTACAGAGCACTTAATATAATTACTAATAAGAAATAAGTTGACAAAATCGATTTACTTATGGTATTATGTTCCTTGCAACTTAATTGAATATTGATGCCAAAAAGGCAGAAAGGGGCTCGGATGAAAAAAGTAGCAACTCTCCTGTTATCACTGCTTGTGATCATAGGAGCATTCGTGGTTGGGTTTGAAGTTCCTGCTCAGGCAGCATCTAAAGTGAAACTCAGCAAGAAAACAGTAAAACTTGAAGTTGGTAAGAAGAAAAAGATTAAGGTTAAGGGTACTACAGAAAAGGTAAAATGGTCAACATCAGATAAAAAGGTTGCCACCGTAAGCTCAAAGGGTAAGATAACCGCTAAGGGCGAAGGAACATGTAAGATTACCGCTACAGTTGGTTCAAAGACACTTACCTGCAAGGTTACCGTTACCGCTAAGCAGTCAAGTTCAAAATTTGATTCATCAGTAAAGGTTGGCGAGATCACATTCCCTCTGCAAAGTACATGGAATGCTTACCTCGATCCTGCTTCCCAGGGTAACGGAGTTTATTTAGCAGCTTACACTACCACTGATTTAACAATTTATATGTACGAATCAGTTGCAGTTCCCGAGAAGGATTTCAAAGAGGCTATTTCTTCTAAGGCAAACTTCGAATACATCGGTCAGTTATTTGTTGACGAATTAGCTAAGCAGGCCGGTGCAACCAATCCCAAGGTTGAGATTTTCGAGGATGGCGGCGTTACATATGGCAAGACAACCGGTACAGGTAATGTACAGGGCATGAGTATGTCATTCGCAATTTACTTCAAGCTTCAGGACAACAGCTTCATAGTTACCATGTCTATGGAACTTGGCAGCAGTCTTTCAGCAAATGCAGATGCATTAGCATTTGAGGCATGCAAATCAGCAAAAAAATAATTTAATTGATCTCCGCGAATATGGTTCTTCCGTATCCGCGGAGCTTTTTTCCCCTAAAATGCGAAAACGGAGGCTAAATACAAATCATGACAAATCTACTACCGGGTAAACCCAATACCGAATCCGGCAAGGATTACGAAAACATGTTTTTTGAGGAGATCACAAATCTCACATCAGGTGAGGTCGGCGTACTGGAAAAAAGACTTAACGAGCTAAAAGAGTCTATCAAGGTTTTCAAGGAACAATACGACGAAGGTGATTACGAAGTAGCACCACTTATCGACAATGCATCAAATGAAGCAAGACATACCATCGAGGAGATACGTACCGCAAAGAAAAGAGGCTCCAAACCATATTTCGGGCGTATTATCTTTGATAATGATTCCATATATATAGGCCGAACCGGCATCAGACGAAATCAGACAGAGATCCTGGTCGCTGACTGGAGAGCCCCCATATCAAATGCATATTACGAAAACGGATTGGGAGACATAAGCTTTAAGACACCCAACGGTGATGATGTAAACATAAATGTTTCACTTAAAAGAACCTTTGATATCAGCGACGGCAAGCTGATTGATTATTATGATTCAGAGGCCGCAGCTGATGACGAGCTGCTCAATAAATACCTTGCAAAGAACAAGCAGGCAGTCCTAAATGAGATCATCGCCACTATACAAAAGGAACAGAATGACATCATCAGAATGTCTCCAAAGCACAATCTGATAGTACAGGGAGTGGCTGGTTCGGGCAAAACCACCGTTGCCATGCACAGGATCTCCTACCTCTTATATAATTATGGAGATATCCTGAAACCGGAAGCCTTTTACATCATCGGCAGCAATAAGATGCTGCTAAAGTACATAACCGGAGTCCTCCCGGACCTGGGCGTGGACGGTTTTGGTCAGATGACCATGGAAGAGCTTTTTACAAGGCTTATGTATACTGACTGGGATCCTTTCAGATACTGCATAAGAGAAACCGATACCACCGATCCGACAGCCGCTAAGAAAGGCACCTCTGAATTTTTCAATAAACTAAAGAATTTTTGTGATGCGTATGAATGGCAGTCTATAAAAACAGACGATATCATACTGGACCCCAATCAGTTTACCGAAGGATTTGAAAATGATATATCGGGCATATATGACAGACGCGATAATCCCACCGGCCGAAAGGGAGGACCCGTATGCCTGCTGCGAGGTTCGGCTATAAGGAAATATATAGAAGCTAATCCTCAGTTTTCAGTACAGACCAAAATAAATTTCTTAAACAAAGAATTAAATGAAAACCTTGAACAGGAGATGGCATCTAAAGGGATGTCCTATACCGAAAAAGAAAAAAAAGCCATCAGAAAGGTATACAAATGCTACCTTGGAGGCCAGGAGTTCAAGGGTTCGATTTATAAAATCTATGATGATTTTATAAATTCCCTGGAAGGTAACGAAGATTTTAAACCTACATTTAAATATGAGGAAAGAGAGATAACCTGGAAAAAGAAAGAATCAGGCGAGAAAGCAAAGGTAAGGATCACAGAATACGATGTATATGATCTGGCAGCACTTGCATACATACATCACAGGGTAAATGAGACCGAGGTTATAAGCGAAGCAAATCATATAGTCATAGATGAGGCTCAGGACTACGGAATGATGGCATATATGGTACTCAAAGAATGTGTCCATGACTGCAAATACACGATAATGGGCGATGTTTCCCAGAATATCCGCTATTCCTCCGGTCTTAACGATTGGCAGGAGCTCCGTGATCTTTATCTGCCCAACGAATATGATGCATTCATGATGCTCAGGAAAAGCTACAGAAATACTATTGAGATTTCTGATTTTGCCACGGATATACTAAAGCACGGTACTTTTGAAATATACCCCTGTGAGCCGATCATCAGACATGGGGAAAAACCGGCTTTCATTAAGGATACTGCCGATAAACTGCCCGACAGGATCGTAGAACTGTGCAAGTCATATAAAAAGGAAGATTTTTTCTCAATAGCCATTGTCTGCAGAGACAAGAAACAGACGGATGAACTTAAGTTTAAGTTAAAGGATAAAATAGAACTTGTCGATACAGACGATGAAAATGCCGAATATGGTCAGGGCATCATGGTGCTCCCGGTAAACATGACAAAAGGTCTCGAATTTGATGCGGTCATCCTCTACGAGCCCGATGCCAAATCCTACCCTCACGACAACAGCCATGTAAAGCTTTTATATGTTGCAGCGACCCGAGCTCTCCACAGATTATGCATAGTACATTCCGGCAAGCTTTCGGAACTGTTTTCCACAGATATCTCCAAACAATCTGCTGGTTATTTTGCAGAGGAGAAGCATGTAAAGGTTCTTTCCAGGGAGGAGATGCGAAAGGCAGAGGACGAACGGCGTAATTTCATGGCAGCAGAGGAAAATCTCTCAAAGGAAAAAGTTCTGACCGAAGCTGCCCGGAGAACAAAAGAATATCTTGCCAGACGTACCGGTGCCTCCAGGACCGACGGTACCTCGGAGGAACTCATGCGCCGAGACGCCGAGCTCAAGAAAAACAGTGTTGCTTCAACTAAAAACACATCCATTAAGTTGTCGGGCAACAGTAAAACTGTTGCATCAGGTAAAGCTATAGGAGATTTTCTGTCAGAAGTACCTGCAGAGCTTCTTAAGCCTTCGGGACATGCACTCGGCAGCTTTTCAACAAAATGGGTACACAAGAAAAATGACGGTATATATTTCCAAAGCCAGAACGGCATCATAAGACTGCAACCCGTAGGTCCCAATATTGTCAGGATCAGTTATTCGAAAGGACTGGCACTTGAAATACCCAAATCTCCTGCATATAAGAATTTCCAGATGAGTAAGGAGTTTAAGTATAAAGAGACACCTCAGATCGTGGAAGTTTCATTGAAAAGAATGCTGATACGGTTTGATAAATACCGGGGTGCGTTTACATTCTATGATGAAAACAACAGAGAAATCCTAAAAGAAAGCCAGTCCGAAGCAAGGTACTATGATGATAAAAAGAATCCCAAGGTCATGTATACCTTATTTGAAGGAAAAAGTTCTGATGTATTTTATGTACTTGGGGCCAAAGACAACTCACAGAACTATCTTGCGTCAAAGGCTCTCTATATCAGTGACGGGGCTAATATTCCCTGCGTTATAAAACGGGAAAAATATGCTATAATACCCCTCACTCTGTCAAAAGCAGTATTCTGCAGGATGCCCGTAGTAGGTACATTCCTTATGCAGGAAGATGCTTTCTCAGACTATTATCTTGTGATTGACTCTGATACCGATAAGTTGGTGGAAAGCTATCGCAGATGTACCAATGCATAAGGTAAATGGGCTAAATCAGACAGCTGAAAAAAAGTACTTGCATTTTTTGAAAAATTATATTATTATACTGTGCAAGGCGATGAAGGAAAAGAGTAGATATAAGGAAGTCTTCAGAGAATGTCCGGATGGTGCGAGGACATGGCGGAAATATATTGAATACGTTCCGGAGCTGCTTCCTGAAAGTTTCAGTAGGGACAGACGGGTGCGCCCGATAAAGCGCTAAAGTGTGTTGGCACTTAATGAGGAGTACTTTGTGAAAAGTACTTAAATAGAGGTGGTACCGCGATATTTTCGCCCTCTGTTCCGGAATACGGGACAGAGGGCTATTTTATAGCACTTGTTTCGTTTCCAAAATATTTTTTCAAAAAGGAAAGGAGAACACAAATGGGAATTTATGAAGAACTGATTGAGCGTGGACTCATCGCTCAGGTAACCGATGAAGAGCAGATAAGAAATCTTATCAATTCGGGAAAGGCAACATTTTATATCGGCTTTGACTGTACAGCCGATTCGCTCACTGCAGGTCACTTTATGGCTCTTACACTCATGAAGAGACTTCAGCAGGCCGGTAACAGACCTATTGCACTTATCGGCGGCGGCACAACCATGATCGGAGATCCTTCGGGTAGAACCGATATGAGAAAGATGCTGACCAGAGAGGATATCGATCACAATGCTGCATGTTTCAAGAAGCAGATGGAAAGCTTTATTGATTTCTCAGACGGAAAGGCGCTTATGGTAAACAACGCCGACTGGCTGATGAATCTTAATTACATTGAGCTGCTTCGCGAGGTTGGAGCATGCTTCTCTGTAAACAATATGCTTCGTGCAGAATGCTATAAGCAGCGTATGGAGAAGGGACTTTCCTTCCTTGAGTTTAACTACATGATCATGCAGTCCTATGACTTCTACTACATGTTCCAGAAATACGGATGTAACCTGGAATTCGGCGGAGATGACCAGTGGAGCAATATGCTCGGCGGTACAGAACTGATCCGCAGAAAGCTGGGCAAGGACGCACATGCCATGACTATTACACTTCTTACAGATTCACAGGGTAAGAAGATGGGAAAGACTGCCGGAAATGCTGTATGGCTTGATCCCAATAAGACATCACCCTTCGAGTTCTACCAGTACTGGCGTAATGTGGGTGATGCAGATGTTATGAAGTGTATCAAGCTGCTCACATTTATACCTATGGAACAGATCCGTGAGATTGAGAAGTGGGATGATTCACGTATTAATGAAAAGAAGATGCTGCTTGCTCATGAGCTGACTGAACTTGTTCACGGAAAAGAAGAAGCCGATAAGGCAGAGGCAACAGCAAAAGCTCTTTTTGCAGGTGGCGGAGATGATGCAAACATGCCTACGACAGAACTCACTTCAGATCAGGTGGGCGATGACGGTATTAGCGCGATCGATCTGCTCAGTGCCTGCAAGCTTGTTCCTTCAAGAAGCGAAGGAAGACGTCTTATAGAGCAGGGCGGTATGCTTGTAAACGGAGAAAAGGTTGCTTCGTTTGATACAAAGATAAGTAAGGACGCTCTTAAGGAGGGCGTTAAGATCAAGAAGGGCAAGAAGACATTCCACAGAGCAATTTTGAAGTAATGATCGGACTATAACGGTTTGTTATTTGTATATATATAAGAAGAAAATCTTTATATATGATGATAAAACTGTCAGGATGCCTTATTTTACGGGCATCCTGATTGGTTTCTTATAATGTATTTTTATAGATAAAAAGAGCATATAACAATATTTTAAAAAAAATTAAAAAAAATATAAAAAAATTAAAAAAAATTTAAAAAAATAAAAAAAATTTAATAATATAAAAAATTACCAAATTCAAATAAAAAAAAATAATGGCCGAATTAAAACAAATAATGAAAGAATTAAGTTCCCATCAAAACATAGTCGGTTCAATGTTTCAAAAACCCCCAGACAACGATTTTTCTCGTGTATCAATTTTCGGAGAAATCTCTTCATTATCAGATTTTTCAGAAGAATCTCTTTACATGTTTTATGAATTTTATTTACCAATCGGTTGGAAAATCGACAACGAAAACGAAGATTATTTAATATATCAAAGCGAAAATTTACAAGAAGAAAATTTAAACAAATTAAAAAGCATTTCACAAACAAGCACAGGCTATGTAAACCCAAATTTTTATTCATTCAAAAACGACCCAAATTTTTCTTTTTATCAAGGAAACATGAAAGGTGACATTCAGTCACATGAATTTAAAGATAGAAACGCAATAATTCATAATTTTTCTTTGCCATTCGAATTAGAATTATTAGGCCACAATTCAATTTTAAATAAAATTTCACCTAAATTACTAATTCAAATAAACTCATGCGATAGCTGGGGCAGACATCGAATAGAAGGTTACGCATACGTTCCAATTCCAATTCAAAATGGCTCAATTAATGTTGATGTTAATTGTTATAAACCAGTCGAAGATAATTATTTAAAAGTATATTCGTTTTTTTTAGGGGGAAGTAGAAAAATTCCTGATTTAAGAGAATTGGCTAAATCAGCGAGCGAAACGGAAAATACTGAAACTTTACTTAATAAATATGGAATAAAAACTGAATATGCTGGAACTGCGAATATTAATTTTAATGTGCTCGTTCAAGATAAAAGAATTATGGAAGAGGCTAGAAAAGAAATTAAAAGTAGACAAGGATTGGAAGATTATAATTTGTTATTAGGAATTAAAAGCGCTTTAGGAGAAAAAGTTGTTGATATTAATTTAATGAATAATCAAAATCAAATGCAAACTACACAACATGGGTTAATTAATAGATATGGTGTATAATTTTATTTAAATATTTTATTATAATTCTTTTTAATTAATAATATTATTATTATAATCAAATAATATTGATTTTTTTTTTATTGAAAATATTAAAATAAATTTTAATGTGAATTTATTTGAAATTTATTTAAT
>JAEEVK010000086.1 GCA_016287095.1 Lachnospiraceae bacterium | reverse complement strand
ACCAAAGTGCTGGCATCATATCCGGCTCCGGTTGCGGGAGGTGTGGATTGTGAAGTATTTATGGAAAGCGAAGAATATTTGAAATGGAACAGAGAAATAGGGCAAAAAGCTTCGCTTTCAAAGACCTTGCAGAAAAACACAGGTGATTATTATACTATGATAATGCAGGATGTACTTTCTAACAGTGATGAGAATACTGTATGCTCGCCGTTAAATATATATATTACATTTTCGATGCTTGCCGAAATAACAGATGGCAATACAAGGTCACAGATTCTTGATATGCTGGGGGTGACGGATATTGAAACACTGCGCGAGCAGGTACAGAGCATGTGGGAAAGCACTTATAGGGATATACCGATAGCAAAATGTGTTCCGGCAAATTCGCTTTGGCTGGACGGTTCTGAGACATATAATAGTGAGACGCTGCAAAGATTGGCAGAAAAGTATTATGCTTCAACCTTTTCGGGGATTCCCGGTTCAGCCGAGATGGATGAAGCTCTAAAGACGTGGATGGATGCTAATACCTTCGGGCTGTTAAGCGATTACATCAGGGATATAAACAGTAATCCTGATGCCGTGCTTGAGATGATATCGACATTATATTACAAGGCGGCCTGGGAAAAACCTTTCAGCACGGATGAGACAACTCAGGGAATTTTCCATGGTATAAAAGGAGATACAGAGGTTGACATGATGTATCAGTCTATTGATAATGGGTATGTTAATGATGCTGATGCATACACAGCGGTAAAGCTTGGTCTGAGCGGTGGTGAGAGTATGTATCTGTACTTACCGGACGAAGGTGTAAATGTGGATACACTTCTTTCAGATCCGGATATATTATCCTCTGTAAACAGTAATGTAAGGAAGGATAAACAGTGGATTTATACAAAAGTTCACATCTCATTGCCAAGATTTAGGGTGTCTGAAAAACTTGACCTGATCCCCATACTGGAAAAACACGGAGTGACTGATGTTTTAGCCGACAATATCGCTGATTTTTCACCTCTGACAGAGAAACAGGGAATAACGCTTAGTAATGCTGAACATGCAGCAGTACTTGAATTTGACGAAGAAGGGGTCACAGGCGCAGCATACACGACGGGCTGGATAGTTTATGATGTTTCTACTTCGAATGAGATAGATTTGATATTTAACAGACCATTTATGTTTGTGGTGGCAGGAATGGAGTGTTCCATACTGTTTGCGGGAGTAGTCAGAAACTGTGAAAGCAACGGAAAATAGGCAACTGTTATTATATTTGTTACACTTCTGACAAATGATTGTCACGATTATCTTTTATATTATAAATAGATTGATAATAAATGTGTGGAGGGTGTTTACTCATGAAGAAGATATATAAGCTGATATTATTTCTTTGCCTTGTATGTATAGCAGTTATATTATCTTTAGCTTTGTCGGATACATCTTTGACTCAGGCGGCAAATAGTCAGCAAGTAAAATATACCCTGAAGAATGGGGTACTGACGATCAAGGGAAACGGAGAGATGCCGGCGGATATGACCTTTATCGACAATCCGGATATAACCAGGGTTATCATAAAGGAAGGCATAACCAAGGTAAGTGATAAAGCATTCCTTAACTGTGAGAACCTGGAGAAGGTAAGTCTTCCCAATGGCTTGGAAAGTATCGGCGTGAAAAGCTTTAGCGGAACGGTTGTCAAGAAGGTAGTTATCCCTGACTCAGTGAAGGAAATAGGACAGCAGGCATTTTGGAACTGCAGAAAACTGAAATATATGACAATGCCGGGTGACTTTACTTTTAAGGAAGATGAGCGTGAACCTGACGAGTATATCGAGAGGATCCTGACATGCATGGAATGTGGGGATTTTGCACCGAAGACCATTACTTTCACTACGCCCCTTAAGATAGAGAATATTACGATGCTTTCGGCAAAAAACTATATCGTAAGCAAGGATGATCCTAACTACAAAAGCGTAAAGGGTGTCGTATACAGTAAGGATGGAACAGAGCTTATAAGAGTTCCGTCCGAAAGAAAGACACTCAGAGTATCCTCTAAGTGCAAGAAGATATATTTAAGCTCATTTATGTATAAAGCAGATTCTGAGGACGATTTCATGGTCACAAAGCTAACCAGATTATATCTTCCTAAAGGGAAATGTGAGGTTGAGATAAAGAATGAGCTTGACAAAGATGTATACAGAGGGGACGCGGTTGTCTGGATAAATGCCGAAGGAACCGAACTGGATGGGAAAGCAATAGAGCTCCTTGCGGAGTACTGCGGATATGATTTCTTTGGAGATTTCAACCCGGAATGGTTTGACGGATTCAAAGACCTTGTGAATATACTGGATAACGGCTGTGCGGTGACCTGGGATGGTATCGTTATAAAGTATATAGGTGATGGCGGTGATGTAGTTCTGGATGAAAATATCAAGGGTATCGGCAAAGAAGCATTTGCACGTACTGCCGTTACTTCCGTCAAAATCCCTGAGAACATAGAGTACATTGGTGACAGGGCTTTTGCCTTGACTTCTGAGCTTGGAAGCATTAAAATCCCAGCTAATGCCACGGAATTTGGAAATTATATTTTTGACCAATCAGGTATAAAGAAGATAACCTTTGAAGATGGTATAAAGACCATACCGGATTCAATATGCTTCCACTGCTTATCGCTTACTACCGTTAACATGCCTGAATCTGTAGAAAAAATCGGAGATGGTGCCTTTATGTACTGCACAAGCTTTAATCTTGGAAAGTACAGCGGTTTTGCTTCACTTCCCAACCTTACACAAATAGGAAGCAGGGCGTTTTATTATTGCAATTTCTCAAACGTTGTACTGCCTGAGAAAATCACAGAGGTTGGAGAGAATGCTTTTTGGGGAAGAGATGCGAAAAAAGGCGCTAAGATTACTGTTATGGGAGATACTTCGGGTTATTCGCCTTTGGCGTTTGGCGGATTTATCAATGTGGAGTATAAAAAAGGCATTGAGTGCGAACTGGTAAACTTAAAGTTTTCGTCAACTTCATACTATTCTAACCGGGCTGGAAGATATACGGTAAAATTTGTATGGAACGTGACAAGTGACGTGGACGGCATTGAGGTGGAGATTTCCGAGAACAGTGATTTTTCAACAGTATATAAGGGAAAAGCATTGACTCAAAAAGCAGAAAAGGATGAGGCTTCCGGTCTTGTAGTATATGTTTCCGTGGATGATGTTAAGGCGCCAGATGCAAAGGACGATATTTTCTGGATGAACAATATGTTTGTCAGGGCAAGGGTATTCAAGGATGCGGATGGAACCAAAGAAACAAGAGAGTATTCAAGGTGGAATTGCTATTAACAACAATTCGGGGTCAGAGCCATTTAATGCATTAAAGTATTAAAGAAATCTGACCCTAATATTTAAAATTTGATCCTTTGAAATTTGTGGAATCATCCATATACATATCTCGTCTAATATGTACTATTAGCAGAGGAGGTGTCTGAAGTGAAAAAACAAATATTTTTCCTGACTATATTGCTTCTTATTGTTTCAGTTTCGGGATGCAGCAAGAAGGAATCTGAAACGAAACCAGAAACGGGGGCAGATATGCCGGAAAAAGGCTCAGATTGCACATTTAAAGCTGTTGTAACAGAAGTAAATGATGCCGGGATGGTGGTAAAGCCTGTACCGGGCTCTGCTGAGCTGAAATCTTCTGATGCTATTGCTATCGGGAAAGCGGCTATTACAGATAACTCTAATCCTGAGATAGGTGATACATATGAGATTGTTTATGATGGAAGGATATTAGAAACTTATCCTGCCGGTCTGAGCAATATATCAAGAGTGGTTCTTGTTGAAAAAAATGAGGATAATACCAATGTTTCGGGAACAGAGCATGTAATCAGTTATAATCTGGGTGATCTGGCTGAGGATTTTACGGAAACGCCTGAGAAAGCCCAAAGTGGGAATAAGGTAGAAATCAGGACACAAGTATTATATGATGCTGGTATTCATCTTTATCTTGATGGTCAGGAGCTTAAAATATCTCATTATGACAGTGATTATTGGGGATATTCTTTTATCATGCCGGACAAGGACGTAGAGATTACTGCAGAACCGTACACGTATGCGGAGATATGGGGATCTGCTGAAAGCCGGAATGATGCGGAAACAATGGATGAAAACTCTGAACAGATAGTGAAAGAAGGCTGGCAGAAAGTCGAGGTGGACTCATCCACAGGGTCTAAAAAGTATATCTCGGTAATGCTTCCCGAAGACTGGAAATATGAAATTGTACATTCGGATGACTATCCTATAAGCGATTTAACCATAAGTATCTATCCAAAAGAAAGAAACGATGGGTGTATTTCCATTGGATATATGTCTCGTTTTGGTGTGTGTGGAACCGGACTAAAACAGGAAGAAATCGACTTTAATGGTCATGCTGCCCTGAAGGGTATATATGATAGCAACCTTTATTGGGAATTTATAGCCTTGCAAGATGAGTATCGCGATTGTGTAGTATGGAACAAGGCTTTTGATACATGGTATGGAGATTATGAGGCCATTGTAAATGAAATCCTTGAGACTGTCGAGTTTAAGCTAATAGACAGACTGCTTCCCGAAGGTGATATTATAGGTATAACTGCCAAAACTCTTCCGGAAGGACGGGAATACTCGTTTTCTGACATCATCTCTATACAGGATATCAGGGAATATTTTGATACATTAACCTTAGAATCCGATGTCCCTGAGAAGCCTGAAGAGTATACTGGGATGTCCTGGGTACTGAAATTTACATATTCAGACCAAAGTGAAGAAACCATATATCATTCCGGGAATATGTTCGTTAAGAATGAAAAAGGCCAGTGGTATAAAATGAAATATGATGAAGCCGAAAAGCTTGAAGGTATCCTGGCAGGTATAGAGGTTTTTCAGCTGGCCCCCTCGGATTATAAGGTGCAGAAATTCCTTGATCTATTGGGTGAGCGACCTAAAACATACGATGACGACAAATGTTCTAATATAATACAGGTTGAGATTAGCGAGAAATACGGATTTGATGTATTCAAGTATAATATGTCATGTTCAAGCTATCTGCTGTATGAAGACACGATATATACCCTTGGCGAATCATTTGGCGGATATGGAGTGACTACATTTGCAGTGGCAGATCTGAACAAAGATGGAATGAAAGAGCTGTACTTTACATATTCTTGGGGATCCGGAATTCACCGCTCACAAGTAGGCTATTTTGATCCAGCTACGAAAACGGTCACCTGTTTTGATTACTCAAACATGAACAATGACATGTCTTTCTATGTTGACTTTGGCACATTGATGGTATGTAACGCTGAGGTTAGGGCGGAATCTTTTGTGGATTTAAAGACAATAAATCTGATAAAAGTTGGAGAACTGAGATTTGAGGATGACCAAATAAGATTGATAGTTAAAAACCAGGATGGCTTTCTTAAGTTTGATAATGAAATCAATTGATGGAATAATTATTGGACTGGAGTACAGAGAATGAAAAAGAAGATAAGAACATGTATTATCATAATAATAATTTTGTTAATCTTGTTCTTTCCAATTCCGAAGGGAACCTTGGATGACGGTGGGTCAAAAGTATGCTCTGGTTGGCATTTAATGATCGTAGATATGATTTGATCAAGGAGATATCATGATTAGTAACATCAACAATAAAAAGAATAAAATAATCATATTGGTTTTATTGACTATATTATTGATATTAGCTGGTGTGATTATCTTTATCTTGAGCACGTCCAAAAACACTGGGAAAATTGAGACACAAACCAATGGCGGCAAATCTGATATCATGTATTCTGTTATAGGCGAAGTAACGGAGGTACTGAGAGAAGAAGTTAATGTTTTAAACTCTATAAAGCATAAGACAGTGGGTTATAGGATGAAAGTCAGAGTACCTCTGTCAGAGGATTTTGCCGTGGGTGATGAAGTTGAAATACATTCTGTTTATGAGAACTTGAACACAGGTAATAATAGTAAAGCTGACTTGGTCGACGGAGATATTATCATAGTGTCATATTTTAAGCTGTTTAAGAAAACTGACGGCACAAAGATTATCGAGGATGGAACGATTACCTATGGTTCAACAGAACGATTAAGTATCTATGAAAAATCAAAGCTTCGAAGTGACGAGATAAAGCAGCTTGTGAGAGAAATAATCGAGGAGAAAGGTGAAGCAGGAATTATCTCGTATTACTCGGAGCCGACTTTGTTACATGGTGAGAAAAATATTATCGCAGATTTGAAATTATCAGGAGAACAGGCTGAAAGTATTATGACAATGCTTGACAATATCACGGATTGGAGTGATGATAACCTGACAAATCATGTAGAGTACAGTTTCAATGGTGAGATAAGATTATCTGATTCAGAAAAAATATATTACTTTGATTATGCTCACAATGTCATCTGCTATGACCATTATTATGCCAAAGTTTCGTTTGAAGATATGCAATATGTGAGCAATCTTCAAAAGGGCAACGAAATTTTCATGTTTGATTACCGATTGATCATCCCCGGAAATCCGCAAAGCATTCGGATGACCGATATTACAGATCTGAGATTAGAGGATGCCGGTAATGAAATAATGGAACCAATGAAGGATTTCATAGAGAAATTTACAAAGCTATACCTACTTGAGTCTTTTACCCAGACTGATAATTCTGCGATAGCTGAGTATGCAGCACAGTATCTGATTAAAACAGACAGCTCATATATAATAAAGGATGATACTGCAGGAGTTTACAGGATACCCAATGAAACATATGACAAATTCATAGAGGACACTTTTTACTTAGAGCAGGAATTAGATAACTATCTTGTCAGACAGCCTAAAAGTCAGATGACACTGTATAATATTTATTTCAGGCCTCCGTGCAATAGTCCGGTGACAATCAGCTCTGTAAAAACGGATGGAAATGGTTATTACTATGTTTTTGGAAATAATTTGTATAAAAAAGACCGTATTAAGACTCTTAAATCATTGGCAGGAAATACGGGTGATAGAACAGGTGGAATATTTGAAAGAACAATGATGCTTGACTTCTTTGCAATAGTAAAGGATTGTGGGGATGATGAAGAGCATGACTGGAAGCTCTATGAGTGGATCATAAATCCATAAAAATGTGTTTGTTATACAAAAAGAAGTTATATCAAGGTGGGAGATATCCTAGTTAAAAATCTAGGATGAGAAGCCTGAGAGATACAGCAGATGATTGACGCAATCAAGAGGTAATTAGAAACAGGGGACAGTTTTCTGCGTTTTGTCTTTGCTTGTTATATAGATGCTGTATGACATCAAATTTTTTTTAATAGTTCATAATGTTAGAGTTGAAAGTGGTTGGTTGACGGGAGCAGTTTTGCTTGCTCCCGTAATAAATATAAAACTTCAGTTGAACGACCCTCCAAATTTGGAGGGGCGTATTTGTGCAGCAGGGATGGGTAACCAGTACGGATGCCAGGGCGATAAGGCTGGCCTTCAACTTGTTTAATGGGGCTGTTCCTACTGCTTTGAACAAAAGTGAGGATGAATGGGATAACTTATATGACTGGAAGGGGCACTTCGAATATGATAAGTCGGAGCTGCTTGATAGCACACCGGTGTGCATTTTCGCAGACTATGAGGTGGGCGCATACTTTATTGAAGGCATAAAGCTTCGTTTTACCAATCTTTTGAAAATATAGTTTTGAGTCATTATTGTGAATTTTAGTCTTGCTTTATTATAACACGGGTAATATGATTAATGGGGGACAAGGTATTACAGTTAAAAAAGATAAAATGTTGATGAAAAAAGAAAAAAATTTAAAAATGAAACCCAACTTTTTATTTGTCGATACCTATATTAGGGACTTCGAAAAGCATCATGAAGACAAGGGGGATATCGGGATCTATGAAACTAGAGGGAGGTAGAAATATGCGGTACAAAATGAGAAATATCATCATAGTATCATTATTTTCTTTAATACTACTTAGTGGTTGCACTAGAGCGCAAGCAGTTGGTTCACCTGATGAAAGAAAAGAAAGTTCAGCTGCTAACCCTGGGACGGATGTGGTCACTGACGACTACAATCTGCGTATCGCCAAGAAAATTGACACTTTGTCAGAAGATGGTGATGAAACTATGCAACCATCAACCGCAAACCTCGAAGGGGCACATAATGGTTATTTCTTCATCCCGATAAATGGGGAAAAGTACCGGTATGAGGTTGCCTCTGACCAGAGAAATCAAGGAAGCGTGGATAGTCTGATTTATGAGTGTAGTTATGATACAACTTTTGAGGCTGAAGGTACATATGAAATATATTCCTTAAAAGAGTATCCGGACTATAGATTCCTTCAATGTAAAGGAAACACAAATGATATGGTTCTGTTGGAATATTGCCCTTCCAGGAAGAATACAGAATTTACTCTTGAGGATGTAGAAAAAGACGGATTTGTAGTACTAAAAAATGGAAATGTCTGCTATGGTGAAGATATCTGGGATGAATTTGTCAAAAGGACGGAGTTAGGATTATCCGCATCAGTTTGGATATGCCAATGTTATGAGAACGCCGGAAATTCAGCCCCGGGACTTTATGAGGCAACAAAAGAGGATTATCCGAGTATGTATTTGTCTCAGCTATACTACGATGGCACCGCGTATACCATAAGTCCTATGCATAAGGTAGAGGATGAGTATATGATATACGAGAAAAAGGGAGTTGATCGGCCGGAAGAAACATTCCGCTATATGTTGCACTTTGTTGAAGAAGGCAATACTAAGAATGTCACATTCAAGTCATTTGATAAATATGTTCTGACAAACAAAGAGGATGTTACGTGGCAACAGTTATCAAAAAGTATATTGAGTGGCGGGAGCGATTATATCAGATTTGTTGAAGTGTTCACTAAATATGAGTGGAAAGAAGATTAATGGAAATCAAGAAAGGAGAGCGATAAAGATGAGTGAATTTAAAGAGCTTCTCGCAGAACAGATGAAAGATGAGGAATTCAGGAAAGAGTATGAGGCTCTTGAACCGGAGTTTACGATCATGCAGGCTATAATCGATGCCAGAAATGCAGAGGGCATGACACAGAAAGAGCTTTCTGAGCGTTCAGGTATAGCCCAAGGCGACATCAGCAAGATGGAGAACGGAAACGCAAATCCTTCCATTAAGACGCTTCAGCGGCTTGCCGAGGCAATGGGGAAAAGTCTCAGGATAGAGTTTGTGTGACTCTGCGGATATGCAGGGACAGGAACATACTTGTTGAATGCCCTAAATTACCGACACTGACGTTGGTAATGTCGGAGAAATGTCGGAGAAAGTAAGAATAGCTTTTCACATAATCCCAAAAAATGTAGATTTCTACACTTTTGGGGATTTTAAATTGTTCAAGTGTTCTGATGTGGGCTTATATGATCTGCTTTCGCACCCATTCTTTAATTGACTGTGGTTTGTTTGTGATGCTATTATATTAATGTGCGAGACTGTCTTTAGCAAGGCAGCCGGAGGACGGCTATGCTCTAAGTTCCTGTTTTTCAGGGAAAGGAGTGGCTTATGACTGCGTATGAGATCTTCATGGTTATCTTAACTATTGCAATTCTTGTAGTCGAAATTATTAAGCTCGTTAGCAAGCCTAACGATAAAAAATAGTCGCCCCTCCCGGCAAGAAGTTGCGACTATTTTAAACTATTAAAATTTTCAATACTGAAAGCGGGGACTGGATAGGTGTGGTCTATCCTGTCGGCTGCCTTGCTAAAGATATTATATATTGTATGTGTGTCTTTGTCAAGAGGATTGCGTGATCAGAAGTTGCTTTCTGATTCTCGGAGTTCTTTCTTGTATTTATAATAACTGTTCCGGCAACATTGACAAAGTTTGATAAGTGGAACATCTGACATATTTCCTAAAAAGTCCTTGCTGTATATCTGTATGAGCTTTTTTGCCTCTGCTGCCTTTTTGACTTTGAGTTTTATCCCTTTTTTCTGTCCGATCTGCTGCCCCTCCATCTTTGCGGTAATCATTCCTTCTCTTGTCCTCTGCCTCAAGTCTAATACTTCCTTTTCGGCCTGTTCAAAAGCAAGGGAGATTTGCCGCCTGGCAAGGATCATGAGCACACGGTTAGTTGCCTTGATGTATTCATCGGCTATTTCATTGCCGGTTGCGGCTATCGTGTTGCTAAGTGCCTCTTTGTATGTAGCCGTGTTTATGTGCGGTTCCTTGAGAAATATCAGCTCTACATTTCTATCATATAGTTCCTGATATGCTTTAAATCCTTCCTCTGCGTCTCTGCTCATTCGGGATACGGAGTCGAAGATGATCCTGTCGCCCGGGATTACTTTCTTTATCAGTTTCTGAAATTCTTTTCTTCCGTAATAATCTGTACCGGTGTGTACCTCACGGATGATCTTTGCCCCGGGATATCCTTCCGTTATATTTCTGACCTGTCTTTCTATGTTCTGTGTCGGTGTGCTTACTCGTGCGTATCCATATGTCATGTCCTGCTGCCTCCTGTTGCTGTGTAAGATTTAAGGAGCCTTAAATTTGGTATGTTTATTGTATCATTTTTTGTGTAAAAATCAAGTCTAATTTCAAAAATTTGGTACACCCCTAAATTTAATACTGTCAACAGAACAAATGTACTTGAACATTCTCTTAATTTGTGGTAATGTAGAAATAGGACAAGTCGCATTATGGTTTATGTGCGTGGATTGAAGTACTTGAAAACAAAAGTCGTAATGAGGATGGTAAGTCGCATCTTATGTGGGTGCGTGGATTGAAGTAATTACATCTCTATCTTAGATCCCGTCATACAGGTTACATCTCATATGAGATGCGTGGATTGAAGTTTCACTGAGCATAGAAATTACAATTTATGATACGTTATGCCTTGCGCTTGCTCCCTTTCAAATTTTCCTTGATTTTCGCTTTGCTGTGTGGTATATTATAAGTGTATTGATTTCTTACTGCACAGCTGTTCTAAAACAGTTCTATTAAACCTTCCCCGAAGGAACTATCCGTTAGGGGTTTGTTTCAATGCAGAGGAGAGAGGGTTGCGAA
>JAEEVK010000215.1 GCA_016287095.1 Lachnospiraceae bacterium | reverse complement strand
TCCGGGAGGTATCTCGAATGATCTACACAGACAAAACCAAGAAAGCTATGATTATTATGTTTTCAAAGCATAAGAACCAGGTGGATAAATCCGGTATTCCGTATGCCTTTCATCCGTATCATTTAGCTGAACAGATGACGGATGAAGTGTCTGTATGTGTTGCTTTACTGCATGATGTGGTGGAGGATACTGATACAACATTTGAAGACCTGTCCGGCATGGGGTTCGGAGATGAGGTAGTTTACACATTAAGACTCTTGACTCATACAGATGATAAGGACTACTATGAATATGTATCTGATCTGTCCTTAAATATTACTGCTGTCAGGGTTAAGCTTGCCGATTTAAGGCATAATTCCGACCTTACAAGGCTGAATGTTGTAGATGAAAAAGCATTGAAAAGAGTAGAAAAATACAGGAAGTGCATCAGTTTTCTGGAAGAACAGATGTCTTTCCTTGAACGTGGCAATATGGATTTAGCTAAAGAAAATGCAGAGAAGTTCAGAGAAAAGCATGTTTGAGATAAGCCCAAACTTTGGAAGACAAAAATAAAACGAAATATATAATTCAAAGAATACAGGAGGATAACATGGAGCAGATTAATCAGGAAATAGCGATACGCTTTGGTACACAGTATCCGATACCTTTTCGGGACGGAAAGACCGGTATGAATGTATATGTTCGTGCTAATGGGAGTGCCAGGGTGGTTGTCAAGGATCCGGCAAAATACACAAGTCCGGATGATGTAGAGAGTAGAGGAAAAATGATTGCTGTAGATCAGCTTATGAAGGCAGTAGAATCATTAAGCGGAACAGTGGATGCCATGTCTCTTCAGATGCAGTCGGGTGAAATAGCAAGGAGCATGTCTGAGGGCTTTAAGGAATACGGTCTTGAAGCGGCAGCAATCACGATAATGAATATCGGACCTGATGAGGAATCCGCTGAGAGGTTAAAAAAGACTGTTTCTGATAGTTCTTTCTCGGCTGCACAGCTGAACGAAATGATGCAGAAAGCTACGGCGGCTGCCCAGGCTGTCAGTGCACCGAAAGCAGCAGCAGCACAGGATAGTTTCCCTAAATTCTGTCAGTACTGCGGAGCTAAGGCCGGAAGCAGATTCTGTCCGGAATGCGGGAAACAACTGGTTTAGTTTAAGATATATGGAACGAATGATTAATCGATTCTGGAAATACGGAACAGTGTAAGACAAGGGAACATGTAGGATGGCTAAGGAAAACAAAGAAAGCCTGATAAAACAGATTTCATTATTCACGATAATAGAGATCCTGATACTGGCATTCGGAGTTTTTCTTAGTGTTCACAGTACCCTGAAACCTTTAAAATACACCTACGACTATGCATGGTGCTTTATATTCGCGTTTCTTGGTATCGGCTTTATAGCTGTACTCATAATATTCATAAAGAAAAAATGGATCTGGATTGTCGGAAGCGGTCTTATATTCGGATATCTTATAATTGCGGGTTTCGGATCCATAGTATGCGAGATGAATTACTCTCGTCTTAGATATCTGGAATATTACAAAGACAAAACAATTCAGGCTGAGGTGGACGGCGTTGATTATGAATGGAATCAGCAAAGTGTAACCTATAATTCAAGCGGGCTTGAATATTACGGTATGGATTTAAGCTCGTCTCAAAGCTCGCTGGCATATTCCAATAGCAGTATGCCTATAGCAGTGATAATAGATGGCGAAAAGACATCCTGCCCGGTATACAAGGATTCAGTTTCTGAAAATGTATATATAGAGATAACTTCTGCAGGAACCGGGATTTATCTGATTCTTTCACCGAAAAAGTAAGTACAGAACTGGTTCTCTGTCATATGCTTTGATAACTATATTCAGGGAGACTAAAGGGATGCTTTTATGGCACTCATTGTAAGTCCTGTAATTATGATACAATAAATAACATGATGAAATGACTGCCGAGTAAATAAGAATGGAAAAAATCCAAAGTGTTTGGGCTTCTGAAAACTGGTGCAATCACCGCTGGTATGTTATTTTTGATAATTACTTCCTTATCTAAATATAAG
>JAEEVK010000214.1 GCA_016287095.1 Lachnospiraceae bacterium | reverse complement strand
AAGATAAATCAGAGATTGACTCATACTGGTGGAAGGATTTCCAGACCATGTTTCAGAACTCATACGGAGATACCTTTGAAACCCAGAGAGCACTGGAAGAAAAATCACTGGAGCACACATTAGCTAAATTTCAGTCTACAGCCAATGCC
The DNA here is from genome assembly GCA_016287095.1 of Lachnospiraceae bacterium. Classification (GTDB taxonomy): domain Bacteria; phylum Bacillota; class Clostridia; order Lachnospirales; family Lachnospiraceae; genus RUG11977. The sequence continues at coordinate 1,910 of JAEEVK010000214.1, read as the reverse complement.
AAAGAACTCAGCAATCTTATGTTTGAACACTGGATAAAGCCGCCGATATTTGAGGATTCAAAAGAGTTTTTCGAAAAGAGTCCGGTACCGATCTATATTGTTTCTAACATAGATACGGATGATATAAACCAAGCCATAGAATTTCATAATCTGAAACCGGTGGGCATATTTACTTCCGAGGATGCGAGAGCCTACAAGCCTCGAAAGGAACTGTTTGAACTGGCATTAAATAAAACAGGGTTTGCACCGGATGAAGTGATCCATATAGGTGATTCCATCAGCAGTGATGTCAAAGGGGCATCTGCTCTTGGCATCCATACACTTTGGCTTAACAGATTCGGAAAAGAAGTTCCGGATGGAGTTAAGAGTATTTCTTCTTTACTCCAAGTACTTCAATCAGAGGGATTATCTGTGATATAAGGAGACGGTTTGAAATGAAAAGAAAACGCTTAAATCGTGATGGCTGGGGATTTATGTATTATCCGTATTATCAGATGCGTATAGATACAGATGATTTTCATGGTATGGCATGTTTGATAAAACTCACCGATGGAGAAAACAATTATTGGGAAACTCCCAAGGCAGGCAGAGTACAGGTGACGGGAGCAGGGATGTCATGGCTTGAGCTGATCCCCGACAATATGAATCGTGTCATCACCTGTAAGTTTTATCCTGAAGGTACCCATGACAGTGAGAGAAAGAATTATCCTGTTACATCTGATGAGAGATTTCAACCGTCGGTCTGGTATGTGGATGTAATAGAAAACACAGAGTATGATGACGACGGAGTCATTGTATACATAGATAAATATCTCGATATTATTTTCTTCCCCGAAGGTGAGATATCCGTATCGGACATGGATGAGCTTCAGGAAGCATATGCGACAGGAGATATTAATAAGGAGCAGTATGAGGCAGCACTCAAAGAGGGTGAAGCTATACAAAAAGATTATTGTACGGACATCATGAAAACCGAAAGATGGTGTACAAAACTTAGAAAACTGGTTGAAGACAGGATAGCGGCAGGCGAGCCGGAGCTTATCAGTCGTGAGAAGAAAAAACTTCAATGTATTTAATGTTTTTAGGGAGGAAGGATTATGTTAGAAATAGGAACAAAAGCACCGGAGTTTACGCTACCGGATCAGAATGGAAAAATGCATAGTTTATCTGAGTATAGGGGCAAGAAAGTCATCCTGTACTTTTATCCGAAGGACAATACTTCGGGATGTACAAAGCAGGCATGTAATTTCGCAGAACTAATGCCGCAGTTTAGGGAAAAGGGTGCAGTGATACTTGGTGTTAGCAAGGATTCGGTGGCATCGCATAAGAAGTTTGAAGAGAACTACGGATTGCCGTTTACTTTACTCTCCGATACAGAAAGAACTGTTATTGAAGCTTATGGTGTATGGCAGGAAAAGAAGAACTATGGGAAGGTTACTATGGGAGTGGTCAGAACCACATATCTTATAGATGAGAACGGAATTATAACAAAGGCTTTCGGAAACGTAAAGGCAGCAGATAATCCGTCACAGATGTTGGGAGAATTATAAATTGAAGCTTAAGAAAACTAATGCAGTATTGGCATTACTAACAACACTTTTTATACTTGTACATATTGGGTACAATACATATTGTTATTTGGCATATTACTATAATCCGACATTGAAAATAGTTACATCAATCCCTGTTATGATATCGGTATGCTTGCATGGAATACTTGGCATGCTTGCGGTTTTCCTGATGGGGGATGGAACAAAGCTAACCACCTATCCGAAACAGAATATCAGGACAATCATTCAGCGTGTTTCTGCGGCGTTGATTTTTCCGTTGCTGATCCTGCATTTAAATACCTTTAATATTTTAAAGACAAGTTCAGAAGAAGGATCATGGCCTAAATTTATATTGGTAAT
>JAEEVK010000213.1 GCA_016287095.1 Lachnospiraceae bacterium | reverse complement strand
TTTGCAGTATTAAGCTTGATTCCGGGGCCCATCGATGAAGCAATGGTAGCACTCTTAATGTACTGTCCCTTTGCAGCTGCGGGTTTTGCCTTAATCAAAGCACCGATGAGAGTGTTAAGGTTCTCTGAAAGCTGATCCTCTGAAAAGCTCTTCTTTCCGATAGGGCAGTGGATGATGTTTGTCTTATCAAGACGGTACTCAATCTTACCTGCTTTAATATCCTTAACTGCGTTAGCTACATCCATGGTAACTGTGCCGGCCTTAGGGTTAGGCATTAAGCCCTTAGGTCCGAGTACACGTCCTAAACGACCAACAACACCCATCATGTCAGGTGTAGCAACAACTACGTCAAATTCAAACCATCCATCGTTCTGGATCTTAGGAATAAGCTCGTCTCCGCCTACGTAATCAGCTCCTGCAGCCTCAGCCTCCTGAACCTTGGGACCCTTAGCGAATACAAGAACTCTAACCTTCTTACCGGTTCCATGAGGAAGTACAACTGCGCCACGGATCTGCTGATCTGCATGACGTCCGTCAAGACCCATACGGAAATGAGCTTCGATTGTCTCATCAAATTTTGCTACTGCTGTTTTCTTTACAAGTGCGCAGGCATCTGCAACCTCATACTGTGCTGTCTTATCTATAAGCTTGATAGCTTCGTTATATTTCTTTCCTCTTTTCATTATTATCCTCCATGTGGTAGTATCGGGCTTTTACCCTTCCACTTTTAGTAGTGTTTAATTTTTTATTAATCCTCAACTACGATTCCCATGCTTCTAGCGGTACCTGCGATCATGCTGGTAGCTGCTTCAATGCTTGCTGCATTAAGATCGGGCATCTTTCTCTCAGCGATCTTCTGAACCTCTGAACGCTTGATGGTAGCAACCTTATTCTTGTTAGGCTGACCTGAAGCTGTCTTTAAGTTGCATGCCTTCTTTAAAAGCACTGCTGCGGGAGGAGTCTTTGTAATGAAGCTGAAGCTTCTGTCTGCATATACGGTGATGACAACAGGAATGATAAGGTCGCCCTGATCTGCTGTCCTTGCATTAAACTCCTTTGTAAACTGAACAATGTTTACACCATGCTGGCCAAGTGCGGGACCTACGGGAGGTGCCGGTGTTGCCTTTCCAGCAGGAATCTGTAATTTGATATAACCTGTAACTTTCTTTGCCATTTTAATCCTCGATTCTGCGTAACATACGCTAATAAATTATCATTACATTTCCGACCTGACATCCGTATAACCAATCTCAACGGGTGTCTCTCTGCCAAATACATCAATACTGATCGTAACAGTCTGTTTGCTTTCGTTAATGGACTTAACGATACCCTGGTAGTTCTCCCATGCGCCTGACATAACGGTCACTGTATCGCCAACTTCAAAATCAAGCTCGATTTCTTCGTTTGCAACACCCATGGCCTTCATCTCTGCTTCAGTCAAAGGCACCGGCTTTGATCCGGGACCAACGAAGCCTGTAACACCTCTGGTATTTCTTACTACATACCATGTGTCATCATTCATGACCATGTTTAAAAGCACATATCCGGGAAACAGTTTCTTCTGTACCTGTTTTCTCACACCGTTCTTAATCTCGGTGACATTCTGAAGAGGTACCGAAACCTCAAGTATCTGATCCTGAAGCCCTCTGTTCTCGATAGTTTTTTCGATATTGGCCTTTACTTTGTTCTCATACCCTGAATAGGTATGAACTACATACCAGTTAGCCTCTGCCATAATTAACTCCATTCCTGTCTGTGACAACAAAAATATCTGCGACTTTTACTTTGAAATTAAAGTCCTAATATCTTGTCCAGACCAAACTTTATGGCCGCATCAACCAATGCGATAATAGCTCCCAAAATGACAGAAATAACAACTACGGCAGCTGATTCCTTTGCAAGTGTGGTCTTATCAGGCCAAACTATCTTTTTGAATTCTGCCTTAACTCCTTTAAAGAAAGAACCTTTCTTCTTGGAAGTTTCTGCTGCATCACTCATAGTGCACCTTCCTTTCTGTTATTTGGTTTCCTTGTGCATCGTATGCTTCTTACAGAATCTGCAATACTTCTTTGTCTCCATCCTGT
>JAEEVK010000013.1 GCA_016287095.1 Lachnospiraceae bacterium | reverse complement strand
GAGTGAGGCCGAAGAGATGATAGTGAATGGTTTCTTGAAGTAAAAAAGTGTATATTGTATCAAGTGTACTTATTGTATCTAAAATAGATTAAAATTGTAAAAATCCCCAAAATACGGGATTGACAATTTGGGTGATTAATGATAAGATAATGGCTGGGTCGTCACACTTCGTGTGACGACATATGCCGCAATGGCGGAATGGCAGACGCAATGGACTCAAAATCCATCGCCCTCAAAAGCGTGCGGGTTCAAGTCCCGCTTGCGGCATTTTTTTAGAGAATCCTTTAACGAGGATTCTTTTTTTTGAATTCTTTTTATGTTATTTTACATTTTTTTTATTGCAATTAAAACGATTTCGTGTTAAACTTTAGGATAGGATTCAAATAGTATGTTTTAATACTAATAATACATAAAGGAATGGGGAAAATTTATGACAAATTGGATTGCTGTAGTAGATGATGATATGACCACCTTAACGGTAGCCGGACGTATCCTTAGCAACAACAATATGCGTGTGAGCGCCATGAATTCCGGTAAGGCATTGCTTAGTTTCATGAAAGATAATAAGCCTGACCTTGTTCTTATCGAGACAGATATGCCTGAGATGAACGGTATTGATACCGTTAAGAAGCTGAGAGATTATGAGGAAAAGAAAGGTCTTAAGGCTGTACCGGTTATATTCCTTATGACAAATGATGACGAAGAGCTTGAAAAGCAGGGTGCTGAGCTCGGCGTTGTAGATTTCATCAGAAAGCCCTTTGCTCCTGAAGTTTTCCTTAACAGCATCTGGAAAAATGTGCTTAAGGGCAAGGCTAATAAGGACGCCGGCAAGGCTGAGGGATCCAAGGCGGAAAACAACCAGCCCATTGATCATACCGCAGTTGAGATTGATGAAAAGCAGGATCTTGAGCATCTTAACCGTACTCTGAAGGAAAAGAGCGATCCTAATTCTGCACTTTGGGTTGATAATAAGGCATTTGCAAGTATCTACAGATTCTTTGCAAGATATATCGAGAGCTACAAGGTTCATGCATGCAAGGTACTCTTTAACTTCTCTGAGTTTAGAGATATATCCCCTCTTAAGAAGAGCTTTGACGATCTGATGGCTGATTTCGGTCAGATCCTTGTCAGCATCTTGAGAAAGAGCGATGTCATGGTACAGAGCAAGCCCAACCAGTTCCTGCTCCTGCTTCCTGAGGTTGATGAGGAGCATCTGGAGAGTGTCCTTGACAGAATAGAGCGCAGCTGGACAGAGTACAAGTACTCCGACTATGTAGCTATCATTTATGAGCGCGAGCTGGTATCAAGCGATGAGAGCGTTCTTGATGAGAGAAAGGGCAGCTGAATTAATCAGAAAAAAATGCTTGCTTTTTTAGAAATTATATGATATAGTTTTGCCTTGTGATAGTTTTTAAGGCAGGAGGTGTAAAATCGTGAAGACAGCTTTAACAATTGTTTATCTTTTAATATGTGTGGCTATAGTTATTTTAGTTATGATACAGGACACAAAGAGTGAGGGCCTCGGAGCTGCACTTGCTGGTGGTACAGCAGGAAAGAGCTCATATTGGAGCAAGAACAAGGGACGTTCAAAAGAGGGTATGCTTAACAAGCTTACAATCCTTCTGGCATTCCTTTTCATAGCACTTTCGATAGTGTTAAGTTTAAAGACATTCCAGTAAGACTTACGGCATGTGAAACTCGTGTTCACATGCTTTTTTTATGCTTGATTTTCTAAGTATAAAACTATATAATATTTTATAGAGTTAGGAATTTTAAAGATATTTTGCTTTATGTTGATGCCAGATAGTGGCTTTGACTTTGATTCAGGTTTGACGGACGTAAATATAATTGGGGTTAATAACGGGGTAGATTATGGATATATTGGAATTAGAGGAGAAGAAGGATAAAATATACGCCTTTATGCAGAGTGAGGAATACACTCCCATGAAGCTTAAGGAACTGGCGAATCTTTTGCAGGTTCCCAGAGCCGAGAAAGAGGAGTTTAAAGAGGTTATCGATAAGCTGATCTCTGAGGGCAAGGTTATATATGACAGGAAAAACTGCCTGAAGCTGGCCAGTGAGAACACAAAGGTCGGCTACTTTTCAGGTACTGCCAAGGGTTTTGGTTTTGTACGTGTAGACGGAGAGGATGGCGACATCTTTATACCTCCGGATAAGACAGGCAGCGCACATGACAAGGACAAGGTCCTAGTAAATGTCTTAGAGGTTTCGACCGGCAGGAGCCGTGAAGGAGAGGTAGTCAGCATACTGGAAAGAGCGGACGATCATATTACAGGCACTTTCCAGAGAACCAAGACCTACGGTTTCGTTATACCGGATAACAGAAAGTTCGGCTCGGATATCTTTATACCTCATGGCTTTACAAAGGGTGCGGTTACCGGACACAAGGTTGTGGTTGAGATGACCGACTTCGGCGGACCGGATAAAAATCCCGAAGGTCATGTAACCGAGATTATAGGACATATAGATGACCCCGGTACGGACATTATATCTGTTATCAGGGCATTTGGCATACCCATGGAGTTTCCTGAAGGTGTTATCAACCAGTTAAAGGACATACCTTCCGAGGTTGCCGAAGAAGAGAAGGTTGACAGGCTGGATCTGAGGGATGAGAAAACTATTACCATAGACAGCGAATCAGCCAAGGACCTGGATGATGCCATAACCATCTCAAAAAAGGATGGCATGTATACCTTAGGTGTACATATCGCAGACGTTTCACAGTACGTTACTGAAAACTCGCCACTGGATAAAGAGGCTTTAAAGCGCGGAACCAGTAACTATCTGATAGACAGCGTTATCCCTATGCTGCCTCATGAGCTTTCAAACGGTATCTGTTCACTCAATCAGGGTACTGACAGACTGGCCATGAGCTGTATAATGGATATCACTCCCAAGGGAGAGATAAAAGGACACAGGATAGCCGAGACATTGATAAATGTTGACAGGCGTATGACATATACAAATGTTCAGAGGGTAAACGACGCTATAGCAGTTTATGACGGTACAAAAGAAGAGCTGTTCAGCAGGCTTGCGGACAAAAATGTCAAGATATCAGACCTGAAGTTTAAGAAAGAGCTGAGCAGTGAAATACTTGAAACTCTCGATGAATACAGGGATTTTGCTGAGATGTTCTGGCTTTGTCTCGAGTTGAGCGATATATTAAGGTCAAAGCGTCATAAGAGAGGCTCCATCGATTTTGATATACCTGAGTGTGAGATACATGTTGACGAGATGGGTAAGCCCATAGAGATAAAGCCTTATGACAGAAACAGGGCAACAAAGATCATCGAGGATTTCATGCTCGCAGCCAACGAGACTGTAGCCGAGGATTACTTCTGGCAGGAGCTGCCTTTTGTATATCGTACACATGAAACTCCCGATCCTGAGAAAATCACAAAGCTTGGTATTTTTATAAACAATTTCGGATATACCATAAAGATGGGACAGGAGGATATCCATCCGAAGGAGCTGCAGAAGCTGCTTGAAAAGATTGAGGGTACCGATGAAGAGGCTCTCATCAGCAGACTGACGCTGCGTTCTATGAAGCAGGCTAAGTACACCACTACCTGTGACGGACATTTCGGACTTGCGTCAAAGTATTACTGCCATTTCACTTCACCCATCAGGCGTTATCCTGATCTGCAGATACATAGGATCATAAAGGAAAACCTGCGCGGTAAGCTTAATGAAAAGCGCATAAATCACTATAACAAGATACTGAACGATGTGGCATTTTTATCCAGTAAATGTGAGCGCAGGGCCGATGAGGCTGAGCGTGAGGTACAGAAACTGAAGAAGATAGAGTTTATGGAGCCTCACATCGGTGAAGTCTTTGACGGCGTTATCTCGGGTATCTCGACCATGGGCATTTATATAGAGCTGCCCAATACCGTAGAGGGTATGGTAAAGATAGACGAGCTCAAGGATGATTTCTACTTCTTTGATGAGGAGCATTACAGGGTTATCGGCAGAAACATAAATAAATGCTATAACCTCGGTCAAAGGGTTAAGGTTAAGCTCGAAGAAGCCGATAAACTATTACGGAGTATTGTTTTCTCAATGTATGAGCCTGATGAAGACTAGAAATATGTGATAACGGGAAAGCATAACTAAAAGAAAATTGAAAGGAAGTGAGGAAGGTGCCTAAGGAAAAGCCAAGAAAGCTTATTGCAAACAATAAAAAAGCTTATTTTGACTATTTTATCGAAGAAAAATATGAAGCGGGCATTTCTCTTCACGGTACTGAAGTAAAGTCCATGAGAATGGGCAAATGCAGTATTAAGGAATCCTATATAAAGATAGAGAATAACGAGGTTTACATATTTGGAATGCATGTAAGTCCTTATGAGAAAGGAAATATCTTTAACAAGGATCCGTTAAGAACAAGGAAACTCCTGCTGCATCGTGCAGAGATCAGAAAGCTTGATGCAGGAGTTAAGGTTAAAGGATATACCATTGTTCCTCTTGAGGTCTATCTGGATCATGGTCTGGTAAAGGTACTTATCGGGCTTGCCCGTGGTAAGAAACTTTACGACAAGCGTGAGACCATAGCCGAGAAGGATAGAAAGAGGGAGGAAGAGAAGGACTTCAAGTCCGCCGGGAAATACTAAAAGGGCATGGGCCAGTACTGGTTTCGACGGGGGTTTTGAAGCTTTGGAAGCCATCGGTGAGAGTCTGTACTCACCTAAATAAACGGATAACTAAATATAAACGCTAATGAAAATTACGCAATAGCTGCCTAACGTGCAGCACGTCGGACCTGCGTAGCCCACTGCGCAGGAGGAGAAGCCGTGAGGTCCCGCAGGGGTTCGCCCTTGTAACCGGCGTCATCCAGGTGGGGAACTCTTTCTGCAAAGCTTTGAGCAGAAAGTAGAAACATGAAGCTACTGAGGAGGCAAGCCTGTCTGTGGGCGTGCAGCTGAGGGAATGACAAATTACAGACTGTGATGGGAGAAACCGGGGTGAATAGGCTTTCGGACAGGGGTTCGACTCCCCTCTGGTCCATTTATTAAAAATTTCGGAGTTACAAATGAAAAATTTTGGCAGACGGCCGTTGACCGTCTTAATTGCGTTATTATCTTTATTTGTCCTTATGCTTACGGGATGTAAGAGTGAGGAAGCCGGAAAACTGATCCAGTTTGATAAACAGGACGGACAGAGGCTGATAAGGATAAATATCAAAGATTATGGATCGGTTACCTTTAGGATCATACCTGACGGACAGGAGGATGTGGTTAACGGATTCATAGATAAGTGCAAGGAAGGCTATTATAACGGTACATCTTTTTATAATATAATTGAGGACTACCTGATGATCGGGGGCACCAATAATGATGGTGCTGATCCGGTCAAGGCAAAATGCTCGGATAAGCTCTATCCTTTAAGGGGCGCCATCTGCTTGAATATACTTGGCGATGGGACATGCTCTTATGACAGTTTCTTTGTGATCACCATAGACAAGGGGCAATTGGATAATATTGAAGAACTGGTTGAACACAAAGGATACACATTTTCGGATTATATTAGATTTGGATATAAAACCGAACTTTCACAGGAAGAGCTTGAAAACTTTAGATTATACGGAGGAGCTCCGTGGCTATACGGGCATACTGTAGTACTTGGACAGGCGATAGAAGGTATGGAGGTGCTTGATGAAATAGAAAAGCGCCATACGGAAGAGCCTGAGACGGAAGTGATAATAGACAGTATCGAGACGGATTAATACCGGTTTAGGAGTGATTATGCTATGTGGGAAGGATTACAGGTGAGCGGATTTCAGTTTGATGATTCCATGGAATACGCTCTTGCAAAAAAAGAAGCAGACATAATCAATTACATAATCGAAAGAATGGACATAAGCGACCCGCAGGTGGCTTTAAAAGTGTACTACAAGCTCTTGGAACGTCAGGACTTTAAGACTGTTGTCGGATTTACATTTTTAAAGCAGCTGCGTGATTTTTGTGTTCAGAACGGTGTCGTTGATGAAGAGAGCATTAAGGTTATCAGCATTAAGAGTGATAAAAAGGGAAAGCTTGCTTCATACGGCGATGAAAATGCTTTGGAGATAGACAGTGCCATAACGGAGAGCGCCGAGGATCTGGGTAAGGGCTTTGATCACCTGGATACCAAGATCCAGGAGGAGTTTTCCGAAAAGGAAAAGGAACTTAAAGCTAATATCCGTGATCTTAAAAGTAAAGAAGACAGATTCAAGGCAGTGGCGGAACATTATAGGAATAAGGCTAAAAAATGCTATATGGTCATAGCCGGACTGGTTGTGGTGATCATCGTACTGTTTGTTATGGCGCTCACTACAGGAAATACTCCGTTTAACGATGCGGAAGCAGATATCCAGAACAGATATGCAGCATGGGCTGAGGAGCTTTCCGAAAAGGAGTCTTCGCTGACCGAGAGGGAAAGAGCCCTGAATGAAGGAGAACAGTAATGGATATGATTAAGGTGCTTTTGGCTGATGACGAAAGCAGAATGAGAAAACTGGTAAAGGATTTTTTGAGCAAGAAGGATATCATGGTCCTGGAGGCTGAGGACGGAGAACAGGCCTGCGATATATTCTTTTCGGATAAGGATATAGCCCTGGTGATCCTGGACGTCATGATGCCAAAGATGGACGGATGGCAGGTAGTAAGGGAGATCAGGCAGTATTCAAAGATACCGATCATCATGCTTACCGCTAAGGCTGACGAGAGGGATGAGCTTTTAGGCTTTGATCTGGGAGTTGATGAGTATATCACGAAGCCTTTCAGTCCCAAAATACTTGTTGCTCGTGTTGAGGCTATCTTGAGACGTACCAATGCGGCATCAAACGATACCCTGGAGATAGGCGGCATCACGCTTGACCGTCAGGCTCATATAGTCAGCATAGACGGAAAGCCTATAGATCTGAGCGTCAAAGAGTTTGAACTGCTTGAATTTTTTATGACAAACAAGGGCGTGGCCCTTTCAAGAGATAAGATATTGAATAATGTTTGGAATTATGATTATTTTGGTGATGCGCGTACCATTGATACCCATGTAAAGAAGCTGAGAGCCAAGATGGGTGAAAAGGGCGACAGTATAAAGACTATCTGGGGTATGGGTTATAAATTTGAGATATGAGACATTCTTTAAAGCTTAAAATAACCTTGTTTTTATCTTTTTCGATATTCCTTCTGATTTTCTTGTGCTGGATAGCAAATGATGTATTTTTACCGTCGTTTTACCAGAAATCAAAGGTCAGTTCCTTATCAGACGTATATCGGGACCTGGATAAAACCATAGGTGATGATGATCTGTGGCAAAATGAAGAATTGGCAGAAAAGATTGAAAGGATCGAAAACCTTTCAAATGTAAATATTTATATTTTCTCAAGCCGTCATACAATGGATGAGAGACTGTATTTTGTTTATCCGCTGTCATTTGCACTGTCGGAATCGGATGATAAGCTTTCGTTTTTTTCCATCGACAGATACGAGAGAATAATAAATACCCTGCAAAGATATATTTTCGGGATGCAGAGAAATGATGAGACAGCTCCCGAGACTTTGAAAACCACTGACAGCTATGACGTATATAAGATGCATGATGGCAGAGTAGAGGCAGATTATATCGACCTGGTAGGGTATCTGTCCAACGGTGATCTGATATTTACGAGAACCAATTTCTCAAATATCGAAGAGAGCGCCTCAATATCCAACAGGTTCCTGGCCATTTCGGGATGTATCCTGGCTGTGCTTGCTTCGATACTTATGTATATTTTCTCACTCAGTATAGTTAATCCTCTGATGGAGCTTTCAGAGATTTCATCAGAGATGAGCAACCTTAACTTTGAGAGAAAATACAACAGAAAGCGTAAGGATGAGATAGGACTGCTCGGGAACAGTATAAATACACTGTCCGGGAAGCTTGAGACATCGATCAGCGAGTTAAAAGCAGCAAATATCGAGCTCGAAAAGGATATAGCAAAGAAAACAGAGATTGATGAGATGAGAAGGGAATTCCTTTCAAACCTTTCTCATGAATTAAAGACTCCTATAGCGCTTATCCAGGGATATGCCGAAGGTCTGGCTGAGAATGTCAATGACGATGAGGAGAGCAGACAGTTTTACTGTGATGTTATAGTGGATGAAGCTTTGAAAATGAACAACATGGTCAAAAAGCTTTTATCCCTCAATGAAATAGAGTTTGGTAACTCAAAACTTGACCTTTCGAGATTTGATATCGTGGATCTTGTAAAGTCGGTTGTTAATTCTGTACAGGTACTCACAAAACAGAAGGAGGCTTCACTTGTGTTCAATGTGATAGACCCGGTTTATGTTTGGGCTGATGAATACAGGATAGAAGAGGTAGTGACCAACTACATTTCCAATGCGCTAAATCATGTGGACGGACCTAAGATCATCGACATCAGCTTTAAGGAAAGCGATGACAGGATTAGGGTTTCAATATTCAACTCCGGCAAAAACATCCCGGAAGAGGATATAGATCATATCTGGGACAAGTTTTATAAGATTGATAAGGCAAGGACCAGAGAGTACGGTGGCAGCGGTATAGGCCTGTCGATAGTAAAGGCCATTATGGAGGCTCATAATGAGGGCTACGGTGCCGTAAATCACAGCTCCGGAGTGGAATTCTGGTTTGAACTTAAAAAGGACTAAAATTCTTGCATAAATATCGAGTAAGTGCTATAATATGATGTATGGGTCAAAAGTCAAAAAGCCGTTCAAGCTTGCTTGCAACGAAGCAATCCTTAACATCATAATATGCTATCGGGAAAGGAGGAAAAATGAAGAAGCTTGGATTTTTAATTACAACATTAATTGTTTCTATGATGCTTTCTGCATGTTCCTCTGATTATATTGAGATTTCGGAAGATGAGTCCAATGCCATAGCACAGTATTGTGCACATCTGTTACTGAAGAATGACAAAAATAAAGTAGCAGAGAGAAAATTACTCGATATAGACGAACTCGAGGATTATTATAAGGAGCTGCATAAGGATGATCCGACTCCCACACCTACACCGGTTGAGGAGGATGTGACACCTACTCCTACCGATGAGCCTGAGGAGACACCTACTCCTACAGAGCCGGAGGAAAAGCCCACCGAAGCACCAATTGAGGATATTGACAGGGCTGAAAGTCTTACCGAGCTTTATGATATGGAAGATTTTACCGTAGAGTTTAAGTCACTTTCCTTAACCAAGACATACAGTGAGAATGCATATTCAACATTGTCTGCCAAGGAAGGTGAAAATATATGTGCCGTAGAGTTTGTTATAAGGAATACAGGCTCTGAGACTAAGACATTTGTTTCGGCAGGCAGCAAGGTAGCATACGCTCTGTATTGCACAAACGGTGATATTTATGCTCCTTCGCTTTCAATGCTTGGAAATGATATCCAGTTTTTAAATGATAAGATAGAAAAAGATGAGCAGTACACCGCAGTGCTTCTCTTCATAATAAACGAAGATGATACTCCTGCCAAGCTCCGTGCTGAGGGCAGTGAAAGCGGAAAGGTTTACGATAAGGAGTTGCAGTAAGGATAGCATATAAATAGGGGGTTCATATGGATTCTAAAATTCTACTTGAGAGCGGAACTAATGAGCTTGAGATCCTTGAATTTGTGGTTGGGGAAAACCATTATGGTATAAATGTCGCTAAGATAAGGGAGATACTGCCTTATAAGCGTCCTACCCCCATACCTAACTCACATCCTTGTGTTGAGGGCATTTATATGCCCAGAGATACTATCATTACTGTCATTGACCTGAATAAGAGCCTTGCAGTGCCTTATGTGACCAATGAAGAGTCCGATATGTTCGTGGTTACCAACTTCAATAAGCTGAACGTTGCATTCCATGTGCAGACTGTATGCGGTATACACAGAGTTTCGTGGGCAGATATATCAAAGCCCGATGAGTCCATAAATGATGCCGGCAGGAGCGTGGCTACGGGATTTTTAAAGATAAACGGCAAGCTGATAGTTATACTTGATTTTGAAAAGATAGTGACCGATATCAGTCCTGAGACAGGTCTCCGCATGTCGGATATCGATGCTCTTGGTATCCGCCAGAGAAACAACGATCCGATACTTATCGCTGAGGACTCACCTTTACTTGGCAAGCTGATACATGATTCCTTAAGCAAAGCAGGATATACTCAGCTGATCCTGACCAATAACGGTCAGGAAGCATATGATTATCTGTCTATGTTAAAGAGGGATAATCGTTTATATGATAATGTAAAATGTGTTATCACTGATATAGAGATGCCCCAGATGGACGGACATCATTTGACAAAGCTTATCAAGGAAGATCCCGAGATGAACAGGCTGCCTGTTATCATATTCTCATCACTGGTTAATGATGATATGAGGAGAAAGGGCGAGCTTTTGGGAGCAGATGCCCAGATGTCGAAGCCTGAGATAGGCTCATTGGTAAAGGTGCTTGATGAGATAATCGCAAAGTATAAGAACGAAACCTGATTGCTCTGATAATAAAAGATAAAAATCGAAAGAAGCATAGCGTATGGGAACATGCCTGATGTGTCACAGAAAGATCCCAAACGGGCAGAAATTCTGTGAGAGTTGCAAACAGAGAAGAAAAACGAAAGCAGATGAGTCTTACTTAGACAGTCTGCTTAGTTCTGTTGGAGAAAATCAGGCTGATACCAAGCAGGACACCGGTAAAAACGGTAGTTTTGGCGCATATCCCGCATATACAGATAACAATTCCATTTCAAAGGGCGGCAGGAATACAGGTTATGCTGCCGATAATAACAGTAACAGATTTGATAATGTTCAGGCTGATAATCAGAATTATGACAATACAGCCGCAGACAGCAATCCTGAGATGGATGATATGCTGTCCGATCTGCTTAACGATATGGATGAAGCAGGCAGCTTTGATCAGCAGCCCGAATCCAATATCGGAGAGGAGGATATAGAAAATATCTTTGATGAAGCAGAGGCATATGCGGAGCTTTTATCAAAGAATAACGGTGCGCCAGATGCAGGCAGTAACAGTGAGGAAACCGGTACCAACCGCAATACCGATCTGTTTGAGCATCTGGATAGTACCACGGCACAGCCGAACGATCAGGATTTTATAGACCTTGACTGGAACAACGGTCAGGGTGAAGACAGCAATCTGCAGGGTACCGGCGAAGGTGCTGAATTTGAGCCTGACAATGGATATAACGAAGAAGATGACCTTCTGCTTAATGAAGGTCTGCTGGGAGAAAACCCTGATCTTAATTCGGAAGAGGTATTCTCTGATTTTGATCCCTTAAGTGAAGAGATAGAAGCCGAAGCCCAGCCTAAGAAAAAGAAGAAAAAGAAGCTTAGCTGGTTCAAGAGACTTTTCGGTAATGTAAATGACGAAGTTACTCCTGAGATGATAGAGGCCGACAAGGCTAAAAAGGCCGAAGAAGAGGAGTTAGAAAAGAAAAAGAGAGAAGAAAAGAAGAAGCTTGATGAGGAAAGAAAAGCTGAGCAGCTGGCCGAAAAGGAAAGAAAGAAGGCCGAGGCTGATGCTGAGAGAAACAGAAAGCTTGCGCTTGCCATAGAAAAGAAGAACGCTGCTAAGGAAAAAGAGAAGAAGAAAAAGGAGCAGGCGCTTGCTATCGCAGAGTATGAGCTGGAGCACGGCAAGATCAACAAAGCCGGTGCGACCATCCTTTTCGTAATCTTTGCAATCCTTACTATAGTTATCATTATAGGTACCAATATTTATTCATATAACCTTAGTATTGAGAATGCCAGAGAGGATTTCGCGGTTAAGAAATACAACGAGGCTTATTATGATGTTTACGGATATGATCTGAAGATCAAGGAATCCGGCGTTGAGCAGGATATTATGCTCTATGATAAGATCATGACCGTAATGTATGTAAACTCACAGCTTAATTCCTATGAGTACTACATGACATCCAATAATAGGGAGAAAGCGCTGGATTCCCTGCTTAAGGGTCTCCAGAAGTATGATAAGTATCTGAGACTTGCCCAGGAGCTTGATATTACAACGGATCTCGATTATGTAAAGAGCGAGATACTTGAAAAGCTGGATACAGAGTTTAATATGACTGAGCAGGATGCTGAAAAGCTTGTGGCTAATCTTGATCCTGTGGATTACAGTGAGTATTTATACCACTTGATAGGAGACTACGAGGACGAACTCAAGAAGTATAAGTAAGTTGACCTACGGGTGCGTGCCCTACAGATAATTGCATCGCACGCACCTTAGTTTTTTTGAAAATGAGAGGACATAAAATGAGTAAAATAGCAGTAATAGATTATGATGCAGGTAATACGATGAGCGTTATGAATGCCTTGAAGTTTTTAGGGTATGAAGTAACGCTTTCTAAAATTCCGGAAGAATTATTTAAAGCGGATCACGTTATATTTCCAGGAGTCGGAGCATATGCTGATTCTATGAACAAACTTAAAGAGTATGGATTGATTGAACCTATTAAGGAAATTGTAGCAAAGAAGACTCCGTTTTTAGGTATCTGTCTCGGTATGCAGCTGATATTTAACAGCAGTACCGAAAATGCCGGTGATTTAGGAGTTTCAAGTATTGAAGGCCTTGGATTACTTGATGGTGTTATATCCGGCTTTAAAGAAAATCCTGACTTCATGAAATTGGCATATAAAAGTGATGACTTGATAAACGGAATGCAGGATGCCGGAAAGTCTGTTTCTCAGATAAAAGTTCCTCATATGGGCTGGAATTCCTTGAATCTTCAGAACAAGGATTCAAAGCTGTTCAAGGGTATAAATGATGGCAGCTTCGTATATTTTGTCCATTCATTCTATCTGAGTGCAAAGAATCACGAGGATGTAGCAGCTACCACAGAGTATGGCATAACCTTCGACAGTGCAGTAGAGCATGAAAATATCTTCGGGTGCCAGTTCCATCCTGAGAAGAGTGGGGATGTCGGTATGGAGATATTGAAGAATTTCTGTACTATTTAAATTGAGAAGTAATATTCACAAACATTAATATCATTTTGAGGACTTATAGTTCGAAGAATTTTTTAGAAAGAATAGGTACATAAATGTTTACAAAAAGAATCATCCCCTGCCTGGATGTTAAGGACGGAAGGGTAGTAAAGGGAACAAATTTTATAAATCTTAGAGATGCCGGTGATCCGGTAGAAGTAGGAGCAAATTACAGCAAATGCGGAGCCGATGAGCTGGTTTTCCTGGACATCACTGCTTCATCCGATAAGAGAAACACAACAGTCGATATGGTTCGCCAGGTGGCTGAGAATGTGTTTATTCCGTTCACTGTAGGCGGAGGTATCCGTACAGTTGATGATTTCCGTACAATACTCAGAGCCGGTGCCGATAAGGTAGCTGTAAACTCTGCGGCTATAGATAATCCCCAGATCATCAGTGATGCCGCTATGAAGTTTGGCAGTCAGTGCGTTGTGTGCGCCATCGATGCAAAACGCCGAGCAGACGGCAACGGCTGGACCATCTATAAGCATGGCGGAAGGATAGATATGGGTATCGATGCTGTAGAGTGGGGCAGAAAGGCATATGAACTCGGAGCCGGAGAGATATTGCTCACCAGTATGGACTGCGACGGTACAAAAGCCGGATATGATTGTGAACTGACCCGTGCCATTGCCGATGTGGTAGATATCCCTGTCATCGCATCCGGTGGAGCAGGTACATTCGAGCATTTCCTGGATGCATTTGAAAAAGGACATGCAGAAGCAGTACTTGCAGCATCACTTTTCCATTATAAAGAAATGGAGATCATGGATTTAAAGAAATATCTGCATGATAAGGGTATTTCTGTGAGGATGTAATAATAGCAATTAATTTGGTTTACCATTCTGAGACAAAGTCAACGCTACTTAGTATCATTGACATATAGCGGAGAATCTATAAATATGGAGGTGTAAGATGTATATGAAATCTAAAAAAGCATCAAAGTTTCAGTTTGTAGCATTGATAGTGGTAGCATTGTTGTTCATGATACCAAACGGTAAAGTAAAAGCAGCCGCTGAAGGTACCTATAAGCAGGACGAAGCTCGTGCAATGCTCGAGTATATCAATGAGTTCAGACACGGCTCAGAAGCGTGGTATTGGAATGAGTCAGATACTGAAAAGGTATATTGCTCTGGACTTGGTGATTTAACCTATGATTATGAACTTGAAAAAGTAGCCATGCTCCGTGCGAAAGAAATAGCACAGAGCTTTAGCCATACCAGACCTAACGGACAGAGCTGTTGGACAGCATATGATGACTGTGGATATGACTGGCAGTGGTCAGTTGGAGAAAATATAGCATATGGACAGACTTCAGCATATGAAGTATATATGGACTGGAGAGAAGACGATGATCCTTATGCAGGCCAGGGACATAGACGTAACATGCTTGGTTCCGGTTTTAAAGCAATCGGTATCGGATGTTACGAATATAATGGCAGAAAGTACTGGGTACAGGAATTTACAGGAAATACACCTACCGGATCGGCACTGATCAATCCTGATATAACAGAGACACCTGATCCGACAACTACACCAGATCCTACGCCGGAAGTAACTACTACACCTGAGGTAACACCGGATCCCACTCCTATAGTGACAACTACACCCGACCCTACACCGGTTGTAACAGCAACACCTGAGGTTACAGCAACTGTAACACCTGAAGTAACAACCACTCCGGAGCCGACACCTGTAATAGTTACAACTCCTGATCCTACACCCGTTATAGTAACAACACCGGAGCCTACTCCGGTGATCGTTACAACGACACCGGTACCTACAGAGAGTCCTGTAGTAACCACTCCTAAGCCAACACAGGCACCTGTAGTAACCACACCAGTACCTACTGAAAAACCAGAACCTACATCAAATCCCGGTGTTAGCGTTTCCACCAGCGTAAATGTAAGCACATCATCAGATGGTACCACAAAAGAAACCTCTTTCCAGAAGGTAAACGGTGAAATCAGCATTTCCGTAAAGAGCACAACATCTGATGAAAAAGTAGATGAAGCACAGTATTCGGGTATCAGCGGAAAGAAAATTGCTCTTGACTCATTAACCACTTATAAGAAAACCCTTACCATACCTAAGACAGTAAAGGCAAACGGCAAGAGTTACACCGTTACCACCATTTCTTCAGACATACTTGAAGGAAATAATACCGTAACAAAACTGAAGATAGGAAGCAAGATAGAGAGTATCGAGGAAGACGCATTTAATGGTAAAAAGAAGATAAAGAACATACAGATAACAGCTGGCTCATTGAAGTATGTTGGAGATGGAGCCTTTGCAGGCATTAACTCAAAAGCAAAGATAACCATCAAAGGAACCAAGAAGCAGTTTGAGGCTATCAAGCAGATGATAATTGATTCCGGTGTCGGCAAAAAGGTAAAGTTTATACACAAGAGCTGATATTTATTTGGATATAAAATATTAAAAGACAAGGGTAGTCGAGAAATTAATTTAACTGCCTTAGAAAAAATGTGTCAAAAAGAAGCGCCGCTATTGATACATAAGGGCAATTGATGCTTTTGTATTTTTAATTTTGGATAAAAAGTTAGCAAGGGCAGTCGGGGCATAGTCCTGAGATAAAACCATAAAGCGCGCAGATGATGTGCTACGATTTCAGTCACATTAAGACAAAGAAAAAAACGGTTATCCAAACCGTTTTTTTAGTGAAGCACTAGTGTGCCCGGTATCAAGCGGGCACACGGTTGCGAACGTCTGCAGTCGAAATGTGAGTGAAAACGAGCACATCACTGCGGTTAGCGAAAACGGGTTTTAGATCAGGACTATGCCCCGACTGCCCGTTTACAAATTTTGCCACAGAATCACCAATATCAGTCCAGCTTCCTCATAGCCGCTGACAGCATCAGCTTTATACGGTTCAACTGGTTAACTTCACTTGCGCCGGGATCGTAGTCGACAGCCACGATATTGGAGTCAGGATACTGACGACGCAGCTCCTTGATCACGCCCTTGCCCACGATATGGTTCGGCAGGCACGCAAAAGGCTGAGTACAAACGATATTGGGAGCACCGGACTTGATCAGCTCAACCATCTCTCCGGTCAGGAACCATCCTTCACCGGTCTGGTTACCGAGAGAGCAGATAGGAGACGCCAGCTCAGCCAGTTTCTCAATCCTCATAGGAGGCTCAAACCTTTTACTCTTTTCAAAAGCAAGTCTTGATTCCTTACGGCAGAACTCGATAATATTAATGATCATCTTGTTAAACTTAACATCCTTCTTGCTCTTACCCAAGCACTCATACTTAAACTTAGCATCAAACGAGCAGTACAGAATGAAATTGATCAGCTCAGGAACAACAACCTCAGCACCCTCTTTTTCAAGCTGCTCGATCAGGTGGTTGTTAGCCATGGGAGCATATTTAACGAGGATCTCACCAACGATACCAACCTTAGGCTTCTTGATAGACTCATCCAAAGGCAGCTCATCGAATTCCTTGATCATATTCCTAACATTTTTCTTGTATTCCTTCCAGAAGAAGGTATATCCGAAGTCTTTTCTTGACAGACTCTTTGTAACGATATCCAGCCACTTTTTGTGCAGAGCATCTGCAGACCCGGGTACCAGCTCATAAGGTCTTGTACGGTAAACAACCTTCTGGAAAATATCACCGTAGCACAGAGCATGCATAACCTTGACGATAAGTGCAGGAGTAAACTTAAATCCCGGATTTTTTTCAATACCGGAGGTACTGATGGAAAGAACCGGTACCTGAGGGAAACCTGCCTTAGCCAGAGCACGTCTTATAAGACCGATATAGTTGGTCGCACGGCATCCGCCACCGGTCTGGGTATAGATCAGAGCTACCTTGTCTACGTCATAATTACCTGACTGAAGAGCCTGTATAAACTGACCTACAACGATCAGTGAAGGATAGCAGGCATCGTTGTTAACATACTTTAATCCTACATCTACAGCACTTCTGTCATCATTCTGAAGGATCTCCAGATGATAACCCTCGGACCTGATAGCAGCCTCCAGTACTTCAAAGTGGATAGGAGACATCTTGGGAGCGAGGATGGTATACTCCTTCTTCATAGCCTTGGTGAAGAGCACACGCTGTACGGCTGCCGAATGAACATGGGGAACATAATTATTCTTTTCCCTGTCCTTAACTGCGGAGAGCAGAGAACGGATTCTGATCCTGGCAGCACCGAGGTTATTAACCTCATCTATCTTTAAAACTGTATAAATCCTTCCCGAAGCATTTAAAATATCCGAAACACCGTCGGTGGTGACAGCATCCAGACCGCATCCGAACGAATTAAGCTGTA
This sequence comes from Lachnospiraceae bacterium, assembly GCA_016287095.1. Taxonomy (GTDB): domain Bacteria; phylum Bacillota; class Clostridia; order Lachnospirales; family Lachnospiraceae; genus RUG11977. The sequence goes on along the minus strand of JAEEVK010000013.1, from coordinate 30,227 downwards.
CCAGCTCCAGATTCTTCTGAGTGCGAACATATGAAGCGGCAGCATACAGACGTGAATGGTACATCCACTGGTCCACAACGATCAGAGGCCTGTCAACCTTACCCAGATGAGAAACACTGTCCTCGGTAAGTACAGCCACACCGTAGGAGTTGATCATCTCGGGGATACCATGGTTGATCTCGGGGTCGATATGATAAGGACGACCTGCGAGAACGATTCCCTTTCTGCCGGTACGCTTAAGATATTCGATGGTCTCTTCACCCTTGTGCTCAACATCAAGTCTTGCACTGTTTAATTCCATCCAGGCAGCTCTTGCAGCTTCCATGATCTCGTCAGGAGTAAAGCCCTTGTAGAAGGGAGCATCCTTATCACAGAAGATGGCAACAAGTCTGTTGGTAACTATCTCTTCATTTTCAAGCGAAAGGAAGGGATTTGCATACACTATGTCGGGATCGCGAAGCTCCTCGACGTTATTCTTGATATTCTCACCGTATGAAGTAACGATGGGGCAATTGTAGTGGTTGCCCGCATCGGGAGTCTCGTTTCTCTCATAAGGGATGCAGGGATAGAAGATAAACTTGCAGCCCTCCTTGAGCAGCCACATGATGTGACCGTGAGCGAGCTTAGCCGGATAACATTCTGATTCCGAAGGGATGGATTCAATACCCATTTCATAAATCTTACGGCTTGAAAGTGGTGAAACCACAACCCTGTACTTTAACTTTGTAAAGAAGGTAAACCAGAACGGATAGTTTTCGTAAATATTCAGTACTCTCGGGATACCTACTGTGCCACGTGTAGCATCCTTTTCAGAAAGAGGAGTGTATCCGAAGATACGATCAAGCTTGTAATCAAAAAGGTTGGGGATATTGTCCTTGTTCTTTTCTCCACCAATACCTCTTTCACAACGGTTACCCGAGATAAAACGACGTCCGTCACTGAACTTGTTGATGGTCAGCATACAGGTATTGGTACAGCCCTTACACCTGCTCATAGAGGTCTCAAAGGTGAGAGCGGTTATCTCGTCGATGGTAAGCATCGTGGTCTTGAGCTCTGGCTCATAGTCCCTGCGTGCGATAAGAGCAGCACCGAAAGCACCCATGATACCTGCAATATCGGGACGGATACAGTCACAGCCAAGGATGGTCTCCAGGGCACGGAGTACAGCGTTATTATAGAAGGTACCGCCCTGTACTACGATATTGCTGCCCAGATCCTTGGGGTCTGTAACCTTGATAACCTTGTATAAAGCGTTCTTAATAACAGAATAAGCAAGACCTGCGGAAATATCGGCTACGGTAGCACCCTCCTTCTGTGCCTGCTTTACCTTTGAATTCATGAAAACGGTACAGCGGCTGCCGAGGTCTATAGGGTTAGCTGCAAAAAGGGCTATATTTGAGAAATCCGAAATCTCATAGTCAAGTGACTTAGCAAAGGTCTCAATGAAGGAACCACAGCCCGAAGAACATGCTTCGTTCAGCTGTACGGAATTAACCGCACCGTCCTTTATCCTTATGCACTTCATATCCTGACCGCCGATGTCCAGGATACAGTCAACATTGGGATCGAAGAAAGCTGCTGCCTGATAATGGGCTACAGTCTCAACCTCGCCCTGGTCGAGCATAAGAGCGGCCTTGATCAGAGCCTCACCATAACCTGTGGAGCATGAACGTACAATCTTTACACCCTCGGGTAACTGACCGTATATTTCTTTTATGGATCTGATGGCGGTCTTTAAGGGACTGCCGTTATTATTTGAATAGAAAGAATAGAGAAGCTCTCCATGCTCACCGACCAGTGCAACCTTGGTGGTGGTAGAACCGGCATCTATTCCTAAGAATGCATTTCCTTTATATTTCTGCAGATCAGCCTTCTTTACAGAATGAGAAGCATGTCTCTTCTTAAATGCCTCAAATTCATCCTCTGAAGAGAAGAGAGGAGTCATACGGCTGACCTCAAACTTGATGTCTACCTTGTTTCTTAAGGTGTCATGGAGCTGCTGGAGACTGAAGAACTGAATATCCTTGGGATCCATATCACGGCCGCCGGGCAGCATGCATGAATTAAGAGCGGCACCCATGGCAGCAAACAGATGCGAATCTGCAGGAGAAATAGCAGTTTCGTCAGTAAGCTTTAAGGTCCTGATAAATGCAGCCTTAAGCTCGGGCAGGAATGTCAGAGGACCTCCGAGGAAAGCAACCTTACCTCTGATGGGCTTACCGCAGGCAAGACCTGAAATGGTTTGGTTAACCACTGCCTGGAAAATGGAAGCCGAAAGGTCGGGCTTTGTAGCGCCCTCGTTGATCAGGGGCTGTATATCACTCTTGGCAAATACACCGCAGCGTGCAGCTATGGGGTAGATAGCCTTGTAATCCTTTGCGTAGTCATTAAGACCTTTGGCATCGGTCTTTAACAGAGAAGCCATCTGGTCGATGAAAGAGCCGGTACCGCCTGCGCAGATACCGTTCATACGCTGCTCTATGGTAGAACCGAAATAAATGATCTTTGCATCCTCACCACCGAGCTCGATAGCAACATCGGGCTTAACCGGGAGCTGTTCTATGGCAGTGGATACCGCTATAACCTCCTGGGTAAAGGGGATACCTATAAGCTCGGCGATAGCGAGTCCGCCCGATCCGGTGATGGAGCAGGAAGATTCTATGCCGGGGTACTTGGCAAGGCAATCACTGATGAGGTCTGCCAGAGTTTCCTGTATATTTGCAAAATGTCTTCTGTAGTCTGAAAATAATTTGTTGTTTTTCTCATCGAGCAGCATAACCTTTACGGTTGTGGAGCCGATGTCAATACCGAATTTATACATCTTAATACTGTTGCTTATCCTAAAACTGTCACTATTATATATTATATGTAAATAGCGATATTGAATGGATATAGTTTCCCTTTCAATGTTATGTGGTTTTTAAAACAAGATAACGTAATCTACGCAATCTGTAGTAGTATAGCAAATTTTAAAAATAAATACAAGCAAAGAATGTATTATTTTATAGTTTGTTAATAAATTACTTTTGCTTTACTTTTATCCTGAAAAATGGTAAAATATAATGAACTATGTCTAAGAGGCATTTTGGGCCTGAAAGCACTAAAATTAGCGTGATGGAAGCGAAAGGAGACCGGCATTATGGCATTTAAGTTAGCTGATAACGGTTTTTCGGCAGATATAATACTTGACAGTAATGAATACAGCGGAGTAAAGAAGGTAGCTATGTGGCTGGCTGAGGATGTGGCAAGGGTCAGCGGCAGCAGCCCTAACGTGGTATCGGTTAATCCCGAAAGTGAAGGCATAAAGGACCTTTCCGGGAAAATCATAGCAGGTACCATAGGGAAGTCTTCACTCATAGAGAAGAAGGCAGCAGAACTTGATATTGATCTGACACCCATAAAGGGCAAAAGAGAGGTATATGGAGTCTTTGTAAAGGGTGATACCGTGCTTGTAGCCGGCAGTGAAAAGAGGGGTACCATTTACGGCCTGCTTCATCTGTCCGAGACCATAGGAGTCACTCCGCTTGTTTTCTGGGGAGATACCGTACCTGTAAAATACAGCGGCATATGCTTCATGGAGAGCAGCTGCGCCGGCGTCAGGGACAATATTTTATACGTTAATCCCACAGCCATATCCAAGGAGCCTTCCGTAAGATACAGAGGTTTCTTTATAAATGACGAGTGGCCGGCTTTCGGAAACTGGTGCAATAAGCATTTCGGCGGCTTTACCGTGGAATGCTATGAGAAGGTATTTGAGTACCTGCTGCGTCTAAAAGGCAACTATATGTGGCCCGCTATGTGGAGCTCGATCTTCAGCATGGACGGACCTGACTTAAAGTCTGCAGAGCTGGCTGACGAACTCGGTGTAGTCATGGGTACATCCCATCACGAGCCCTGCTGCCGTGCCGGAGAAGAGTTCCAGAAGTTAAAGAAAACCTATCCCGAGTATGGCATGGACTGGAGCTTCCTGACAAACAGGGAAGGCGTAACCAGATTCTGGGAGGACGGACTTAAGCGTAACGGTAAATTTGAAAACGTCATAACTGTAGGTATGCGCGGAGAGGCAGATTCAAAGCTCTTTGCGGATGCAACCCTGCAGGACAACATAAACGTACTTAAAAATGTAATCAATTGCCAGAAGGAGCTGATAAATAAATACACCGACGGCAAACAGCCGCTGATGCTCGCGGTATACAAAGAGGTGGAGGAGTATTATAAGGGTGATGAAAACACTCCCGGACTTAAGGACTGGGACGGACTTGACGGTATCACACTGATGCTCTGCGACGATAACTTCGGTAACCTGCGTCTTATGATGGACGATAACAAGCGTGACCATAAGGGCGGATACGGTATGTATTACCATTTTGACTACCATGGCGGTCCCGTATCCTATGAGTGGATTAACAGCTCATATCTGCCCAAGATCTGGGAACAGATGACTACAGCATATGATTTCGGTATCAGGGATATTTGGATCGTAAATACCGGTGACCTGAAAAACCAGGAGCTGCCTTTGAGTTATTTCATGGACCTGGCATATGATTTTGAAAAATACGGCACCTCCAATCCCGGAAACTATGAGGAATATCTGAAGGACTGGGTAAATAAACAGTTTGCAGGAGTAAGTGCCCAGAATAAAGCTTTGATCACCGAGATTACCGACGGCTATACCAGACTCAACAATATAGTAAAGCCCGAGGTACTTTCCGACAGGACCTACAGCATAGAGTTTAACAATGAGGCCGGGAGAGTACTGGATATAGCACTGGATATAGAGAAAAAAGCAGATGATCTTATGCATGATTTAGAGCCAGAATACCATGACACATATATAAGCCTCGTGGGATTCCAGGCACTTGCTACGTGCAACCTTATAAAGATGTGGATATATGCGGCATTAAACAAAAAATATGCTGCTGAGGGCAGGGTTACAACCAATAAATATGCAAAGCTGATCAAGGAATGCATAAAGACCGATAAAAAACTTACCGAATTATTCCATAACTTTGCACAGAGCAAATGGTACGGCATGGGTATGTCAAAGCATATCGGATTCCGTGCATGGAATGAAGAGGGCTGCCGTATGCCCGTTATGGTTTACTTAGAGCCGGAGGCAGGTAACGACCTGGTTGTATCCGATGATGATTCGTCCCGTTTCAGCGGTGGCGGACCTTGGACCAGACGTCCTTTAAAACTTAACGGCTTTGATTATTTCGGAGAGGGGCACTTTACCATAGCCTCAGCCGGCAGAAACCCGATAACCTATACTATAGAGTGTGAGGACAAGGCCATCATATTTAAGGGAAAGGACAGCAAGTATGTCCTCTCGGGTATGGCAGATGCCGAAAATGATGTCCATATCACCGTACAGGCAGCCGACGGTATCCCGGAGGGAAGGCATGAGTTTACGGTTAAGACCAATGGGGGCTCTGTAAAGGTATTCTTTGAGATAAAGGCAGAGACACTGCGCAAGCCCGAATTTAAGGACGGAGTAAAGACTTTAAGAGACAGTATCACGGCAGTATACGCTGAAGATTATGCAGAACTGGTTAAGACAGACGATGGCGGGTTTAAGGAATTAAAATCCTTTGGCAGACTACTTCCCGGTGAGAATCATTCTGCAATAAAGGCATTCCCCCAGGATATTGATTTTGTAAAAGGACCCAAGGCGGTTTATAAGGTTGATGCTGCAACCGCCGGAAAATATAATATGGTGGTATATACCGCACCTTCCAATCCTTCTGCGGCAGATAATTACATACCCTTTAAGCTTAAGGTTAATGACACCTTTGAGACACAGGCAGATACCATACCTCAAGGCTATGTGGGAGGCGAAAACTCCTGCGGCAGATGGTGTGTCGGAGTACTGGAAAATATCAGGAAGACCGAGATCGATATAGAACTTAAGGCAGGAATTAATACCATCTCCTTCGAGGCATCAAAGCCCGGATTTGTACTTGAGAAGTTTGAACTTTCAAAGGATGGAATCGAGATTCCTTACAGCAGGCTTGGTTGCTTATGAAAAAAGAATGTATGGAATACCAGTCCATGGTAGAACCTTTCCTCGAAGGAAAGCTGTCAGGGTCTAACAGGCAGGGCTTTTTAGAGCATGTCAGGCGCTGCAAGGTCTGCCATGAGGAGCTGGAAATATATCATGTTATATATTCGGTACTGGATGAGATCAATACCGATTCCGGCAAGGAAACTACCAACTATATGGAGACGCTCGAAAGGAAGCTGGGCAGTGCCTCCAAGGCGGATTCGAGAATGTTCGGACTGAGCGCAGCCTACGGTTTTGCTGCTGCAGGACTCGCCGCCATCACAGCCGGAATACTGTTATTGATATTATAAGAATAGGAATATCATTGCACATGGATAATGAATATTTATTGCTGATAGACGGGTCGAGTCTGCTGACTACCCAGTATTACGGAAATCTCCCCAGGGAAATCCTGTTTGCGAAGACCGATGAGGAGAAAAAGAAGTTTTATCATAAGATAATGCAGACCAAGACAGGCATATATACCAATGCCATCTATGGTTTTATGAGGACTGTCCTAAAGATCATAAAGGAGCAGAAGCCCAAATACATAGCTGTTGCATGGGATAAGAGCCGTAATACCTTCAGACGTGAGATATACAGCGAATATAAGGGTAACCGTGGGGAGACACCCAAGCCCTTAAAGGACCAGTTCATCCTCTGTGAGGAGCTGCTCGAAAAGATGGGCATCAGACAATTTATGGATGACAGGTTTGAGGCTGATGATTTCTGTGGCAGTCTGTCAAAAAAGTTTGAAAACACACTGCCCGTAAAGATACTCACAAAGGATAACGATTATCTTCAGCTGGTAACAGATAAGACCAACCTGTGGATCATGCATTCGACAGCCCAGAAAACGGATGATTTATATAAAAAATATGGGATAGTACATGATGCGAGTGTACCCGAGAGGGCATTTAACCTGACGAGAGAGCTTGTAAAGCAGGAATTTGGCGTAGAGCCGGAGTCCATCAACTCCCTTAAAGGACTCCAGGGTGATTCATCCGACAATATAAAGGGTGTACCCGGAGTAGGACCTGCCACAGCGGTAGCGCTTATAGCAAAATATGGCAGTGTGGAAGCACTGTACGATGATATAAGAGACCTTGATGATAAGCAGCAGAAAGCTAAGGCTGCGGAATGGAAGGCGGAGCTTGGCATATCGAGGTCACCCTTCGGACCGCTGCTTAAGACCAGCGATACGGAGCTTGTCGGTGAAAAGGCTGCCATGATAAGCAAGGAGCTTGCAACCATCAAATGCGATATACCTTTGGATATCAATCTGGAAGACCTGATATATAAGCCGGATACCGCAGCACTCAGAAGTGAGTTTGCAAGACTCGAGTTCGCAACCCTACGTATAGACGACGCTTCCGAAGAAGTAAATAAAAAGAAAAAGGATACTGAGATAATCAATGATTTTAACAGAGTCCTGAATCTGCAGAAGGAGCTCGCTAAAGAAAACGGAGTCATCGGTGCGGCACTCATTTATGACGACAGCGCAAGAGTAAAGGGCTATACACCCGGAATCATTTACGGACTCTGTCTGTCTGCACCGGAAAAGAATTATTATATAACCGCGGAGGGCTTTATAACCGGAGATCTGATAGCGGATACTCTTAAAGGCCTCATCACATCGGGCTGTAAGGTTAGCCTATTGGATGTAAAAAAGACATTTAAGGTAATAGGACAGTCAGAGCTGGTTAACACCTTTGATGTTTCCATAGCCGCATATCTGATAAATCCCCTGCTGGGCAGTTATCAGTACCAGGATGTAGCCGGTGTCGCAGGTATAGATATACCGTCCTCAAGAGCGGAAATACTGGGAAAGACCACAGTAAAGGACGCATTTAATGCCGGCTCGGATACCCTACAGAAGACGGTAATACTTGAAGCGGAGACCGCAGAGATATGCAGGGATCTGTTGACCAAAGAACTCGAAGAAACAGGAATGTACAAGCTATACTCCGAGATAGAGCTGCCATTAACTCTTTGCTTAAAGGAGATGGAGGAAAACGGAGTATATGTATTACAGGATGAGCTGAAAGCCTTCGGTGAAAAGCTGGATGCTGATATAAATATTCTGGAAAAGGAAATATATGCAGGCTGTGGGGAAGAGTTTAACATCAATTCACCGAAACAGCTCGGAACAATCCTTTTTGAAAAGCTGAAGCTGCCCTATGGCAAAAAGACCAAGACAGGGTATTCCACAAATGCGGAAGTACTTGAGAAGCTTAAGCTTGAGGATCCTGTGGTAGAAAAAATACTCAGCTATCGTACACTTACCAAATTAAAGTCCACCTATGCTGAAGGCTTAAAGGATTACATAGATGCCGACGGCAGGATCAGGACCAGCCTGAACCAGACCGTTACTGCTACGGGCAGGCTTTCCAGTACGGAACCCAACCTGCAGAATATCCCCATAAGGGAGTCTCTGGGCAGGGAGCTGAGGAAAATATTTGTGGCAGGCGATGGAAAGACACTGGTTGATGCCGATTATTCGCAGATAGAGCTGAGAATACTGGCTTCTCTTTCAGGAGACGAGAGACTGATAGGAGCATACCGGGATTCTGCGGATATACATCAGAGTACTGCATCAGCGGTATTTAAGGTACCCATGGAACAGGTGACAAAGGAGCTCAGATCCCGTGCAAAGGCAGTAAACTTCGGTATAGTATACGGTATCAGTTCCTTCGGACTGGGTACAGATTTAAATATACCCAGAAAGGAAGCCGAGCAGTACATAAAGAGCTATTTTGAAACATATCCGGGAGTAAAGAAGTATCTGGATGATATGGTTTCTTCTGCAGCTAAAAACGGATACAGCACCACGATGTTCGGAAGACGCAGACCGATACCCGAGCTTTCTTCATCCAATTTCATGCAGAGGTCCTTCGGAGAAAGGATTGCGATGAATTCTCCTGTACAGGGCAGTGCTGCGGATATCATAAAGATAGCTATGCTCAAGGTATATAAGAGATTAAAGGCTGAATGCCCCGAGGCAAAGCTGCTTTTACAGATACATGATGAACTCCTGGTTGAGGTCGACAATGATAAGGCCGATCTTGCAAAAAAGATCATGATAGAAGAGATGCAGTCGGCAGCAGATCTTCCGGTATCACTGGAGGTCGGTACTGCAAGGGGTAAGAGCTGGTACGAGGCACACTAAAAAAGGATATACATATGAAAATAATAGGTCTTACCGGAGGTATAGGGAGCGGAAAGTCCTTTGTAGCGAAAGTAGCCACAATGCATTTCAACGTACTGCATATAAGTACTGATGAGATAGCGAGAACCCAGATGCTAAAGGGCGGTGTAAGCTACGGCCGTGTGATAGAGGAGTTTTCCGGGTATACCGATGATCTACTGCTGGAGGACGGAGAGATAAACAGACCGGCTTTGAGCAAAGTGGTCCTGAATGATCCGGAACTGCTTGAAAAGCTTGACAGCATAACCCATCCGGCAGTAATAGATGAGGTAAACAGTATAATAGAAAATGAAAAAGAAGCCGGCAGGTACGATGCCGTACTCATAGAGACCGCACTGATCTATGAGGCAGGTATAGACAGTACCTGTGATGAAGTATGGTATGTTTATGCGCCAAGGCATACCAGGAGAAAGAGACTGGCTTTAGACCGCGGTTACAGCGATGAAAGAATAGACGGTTTCTTTAACGGCCAGAAACCCGAGGAAGAGTTTTTAAGGCGTTCAACGAGGACTGTTCCCAACGGTGATGATGTCACTGAAGAAGATATGATAAGGATAATACGAGGGTATCTTTAAAATATGAGCGATAAGAAATTTCCTGAAAATACAGTATTCGGACTTGATATAGGCACCAGAAGTGTCGTAGGTACAGTGGGATACCGTAAGCCCACGGGTCAGTTTGTCATACTTGCCCAGAAGTCTGCTTTTCATGAGACAAGAGCCATGCTCGACGGACAGATACATGACATAAACAAGGTCGCTGATACCGTATTTAAAGTAAAATACGATCTCGAAAAAGAACTGGATACTGTGCTTGACAGCGTATGCATCGCGGCAGCGGGCAGGGTGCTTAAGACCGTTACCGTAAGGATGGACTATGACTTGGGAGACGAGATGACCGTCACCGAGGACATGATCTATGCCATGGAGCTTATGGGCATGGAACAGGCTCATGCAAAGCTCAGGTCGGACGAAAAGGACGGTACCGAGTATTTCTGTGTGGGATATTCCATAGTAAAATACTATCTGGGCAATGTCGTACTTACAAATCTTGAAGGCCACAGAGGTTCCAAGATTTCAGCGGATGTACTGGCTACATTCCTGCCGAGGGACGTTATAGACGGCTTGTACTCGGTATGTGAAAAGGCGAAATTAAAGGTACTGAATCTTACCTTGGAGCCCATAGCTGCCATAAATATTGCCATACCCGAGAAGTTCAGACTGCTGAACCTGGCCCTGGTAGATATAGGAGCAGGTACTTCGGATATATGTATAACGAAAGAAGGCAGTATCACGGGATACGGTATGCTGCCCTGTGCAGGTGATTTCCTGACAGAGAGCATCATGTATGCACTTCTTACTGATTTTGCGACAGCAGAAGAGGTGAAGCTTGCTTATTCCGCAAATGTGAAGGAAATTCCTTATACTGATGTAATGGGAACCAAACAGACGGTGGATTCGTCTAAGATAAAGGAAATACTTACTGCACCTTTTGAAAAATTATCCCATATGATCGCTGAGAAGATCATAGAACTGAACGGCGGAGAAAAGGTAGGTGCTGTATTTATCGTAGGCGGAGGCGGAAAGAATCCCGCATTTGCAGGTATGCTCTCAGAGGCTATAGGACTGCCCGAGCAGCGTGTGGCTTTACGAGGTGAGGAAGTATTTACACAGATAGTTACACCGGACGGTACACCCGTAAACGATCCCATGCTGGTAACACCCATCGGTATCTGTATGAATTACTATGAGCAGAACAACAATTTCATCATAGTAAAGATGAACGGAGTGGACATAAAGCTTTACGATAACGGCAAGCTGAATGTCATGGATGCAATACTCAGCTTCGGCATGTCCAATAAGGATATATTCCCTAAACGCGGCGAGGACCTGCATTTTAAGGTAAACGGAGCAGAGAGGACCGTAAAGGGTCAGAACGGTGATTCTTCTATAATAATAGTAAACGAAGAGGAAGGCAGCGTGACTACCCCCATCAAGTGTAATGACATTATATCCGTCAGGGAGTCAACAGCCGGAGAGAATGCTGCGTGCAGGATATCCGATCTGCAGGAATACAAGGACGGCATCTACTTTATTATAAACGGCAAGCAGTCAAGATTCCCCAGAATATTAAAAGCAAATGGGGAGTTCGTAAAAGAAGGCTATGAAATCCATGAGGGCGACGAGATAGAGATCCCCGATTATTATACCTTTGCCGAACTGGTAAAGGCTCTGAATATTACAGATAACTTCAGGGTTGTTATTAATAATGTAATAAAGGATATAGAAAAGTCAGATAAGGATGAAAAGATATACGGTAATTATATAGTAGATATAGAGTCGATAGGCAAGGATATCATAAAGGGTATCGTGAAGGATGCCAGGGATGTCGTGACCATAGAGAGTACCGATGGCGAAACTGTGGTAGATGACCGAGGCATAAGGGATGACGAGGATTATGAGGCATTCCTTGACAGGCGTTACGGCAAGAATCAGTACAGGAGCGTAAAAAGGGAAAGCGAATCGGAAAAAGAAAATGCCGGATTAGGCAGCTTTTCTACCATGACAGCCGACCAGATAAATGCTATGCTCGCAGCAGACAGGCTGGAAACCAGTCTCAGATATAAGGAGCTCGAGAAAAAGTCCGAGGAACTCAACAGGGAGCTTGAAAAGATCCGCAGGAGCAATGAAATAGCGAGGACAGCCGGACAGAAATTGTTTGAGCAGAGCCAAAATGATATGCCTGATTTAAATGTCGGGAATATGGGGGAACTGCTTGGAGCACATAAGAATAGCGGTATATCTATAACTGAAAATACTGATAAACACAGTAAGAACTTATTAAATCGTGATACTCCGACAGAATCTGATATAACGGAAAACGAAGCAGTTAAACAGATTCCAAAGGAAATCCATGATATAGTGATCTCGGTAAACGGTACTCCCGTGCATATGACAGGCAGGGCCGAGTACACCTTTGTAAATATCCTCGATTTCTATCCGTTTGATACATCTTCCCTTAAGGGTACCAGGATAATACAGAAGTGCAACGGCAGAAATGCGGATTTCTTTACACCCATAGAGGATGGGGACATGGTGGAGCTGTACTGGTCGAACGACTGACTGTCATTCTGAACCCAGGTCAACGCCTCTTCGTGGCATCGACATAAAGTGAAGAATCTTAAGATCCTTTCTATACGCTCAGGATGACAATATAAGGAAAGTAAGCATAAAATAAGTAACAAAAGAGGAGAACAACAGACGTGGAATTTTGCAGTATAGCGAGTGGCAGCAGCGGAAACTGTATATTTGTGGGGACAAACGAAGCAAATATACTGATAGATGCGGGTGTCAGCGCAAAAAAGATATGTGAGGCTCTTAAGGGGATAGATATAGATCCTTCTGAGATAGACGGAATATTTATCACTCATGAGCACATCGATCATATTCAGGGACTTCAGATTTTTGCAAAAAAATATCCCACGACTATTTACGCTCCGGCCAAGACTTTAAGGGCTATACAGGCAAAATTCGGAGATGATTTCGGAGAAACTCTGTTAGAAGAAATTGCTCCGGATATTGACTTTTGTCTAAAAGATGCTATAATAACTCCGTTTGCTGTGTCACATGATGCGGCTGACCCGGTAGGGTACAGAGTGGAGTCGGAAGGAAAAAGATTCGCTGTAGCTACGGACCTAGGCTTCTTTGATGACTATATCATAGAAAACCTGAAGGAGCTGGACGGCCTGTGTCTTGAGGCAAATCATGACATAAATATGCTGATGGTCGGTAAATATCCCTATCAGTTAAAGCAGAGGGTTGCCGGACCGAAGGGACATCTTTCAAACGATGCGGCAGCAGATCTGTTGTGCAGGATATTCTGTGACAGACTGAAATATGTGCTGCTCATCCACTTAAGCAAGGACAACAACTATGCGGAGCTTGCATACGAGACCGTAAGGGCCGAACTGCTGTCAAGATGCCCGCATAAGGAGCTGAAACTGGATGTGGCCGGCAGAAATACTCCTTCAGATATTTTTTCAATATTATGACACAAAATGGTTAAAATATTTCACATTAAATTAACATGGATTTCTTATTAATGTAAAAATCATTGGGTAACATACAGGAGGTAATTAACGTGCAAAAGGTTGTTATTACAGTACTTGGCAAGGACAAGGTAGGTATCATGGCTAAGGTCTGCACCTATCTTGCAGATAACGGGATAAATATCCTTGATATTTCTCAGACCATTGTATCAGGCTTCTTCAACATGATGATGATAGCTGACATGGGAGAAAAGCAGGACGCTTTCGAACAGGTGAGAACAGAACTCGATGAACTTGGACAGTCGATCGGAGTTCAGGTAAGGATCCAGCGTGAAGATATTTTTGATATGATGCATCGTCTCTAATTATGTTAGGTGAAAGAGGGCAAGGATATTATGATTAACATTTCAGAAGTAAATGAAACGAATGAAATGATACAGCATGAGAACCTGGACGTACGTACGATTACCATGGGTATCAGCTTATTTGACTGTATAGATTCTTCACTTGAAAACACCAAGAAGAATATTTATGACAAAATCTGCCGTAAAGCAGGAAAACTTGTTGAGACAGGTGAGAAGATATCAAAGAGCTATGGTATCCCTGTAGTAAATAAGCGTATATCGGTTACACCTATTGCGACCGTAGGTTCATCTGCTTGTAAATCGGAAGAGGACTATGTAGAGCTCGCAAAAACTCTTGATAAGGCAGCAGAAAACGTAGGCGTTAACCTGATAGGCGGTTATTCTGCTATGCTCGCCAAAGGAAATACGGATAAGGAACTTATATTCCTTAACTCCATACCCGAGGCACTGAAGGTAACCGCAAGAGTATGCAGCTCAGTAAATGTCGGTTCATCCAGGACCGGTATCAATATGGATGCTGTAAGACGCATGGGCGATATCGTCATAGATACCGCTAAGGCATCATACGGTACCGACAGTTTAGGTGCCGCAAAGCTCGTAGTATTTTGTAATGCACCCGATGATAATCCCTTTATGGCAGGCGCTTTCCACGGTATTACCGAGGGAGAGAGTGTCATAAATGTCGGTGTCAGCGGTCCCGGAGTTGTTAAAAAGGCTTTGGAGTCCGCAAGAGGAGCCAACTTTGAGGTACTCTGCGAAACCATAAAGAAAACAGCATTTAAGATTACCAGAGTAGGTCAGCTGGTTGCACGTGAAGCAGCTCAGATGCTGGGCGTACCTTTCGGTATTGTTGACCTGTCACTCGCACCCACACCTGCTATAGGTGACAGTGTGGCTGATATCTTAAAGGAGATAGGCTTGGAGCATCCCGGTGCTCCCGGTACCACTGCAGCACTTGCACTGCTTAACGACCAGGTAAAGAAGGGCGGAGTTATGGCCAGCTCCTATGTAGGCGGCCTGAGCGGCGCCTTTATACCTGTAAGTGAGGATCAGGGCATGATCGATGCTGTAGAGGCCGGCGCCCTGACATTGGAAAAACTTGAGGCTATGACCTGCGTATGTTCTGTAGGTCTTGATATGATAGCCATACCGGGTGATACCCCTGCCGAGTCTGTAGCAGGTATTATCGCCGATGAGATGGCTATCGGCATGATAAACAATAAAACAACAGCTGTGAGACTTATACCTGCCATAGGCATGAAGGTAGGGGATAAGCTTAATTTTGGCGGCCTTTTCGGGTACGCACCCGTTATGCCGGTTAATGCATTTGCGTGTGACAGGTTTGTAAACCGTACAGGCAGGATCCCTGCACCGATCCACAGTTTTAAGAATTAAGTAAAGGAAATGAAATGAAAGATTTTGACGATGAGGACTTGGAGTTTGATGACGATCTTCCGGAACTTGACCTAAGCGATCTGGATCTGGAGGATGAAGATACAGAAGCTTCAGATTCAAAAAAATACGAATTAAAGAAATATGACGAAAGCCTTGACGATTCCGAGGACTTTGCAGCACTTATAAAGGCTGAGGCTTTTAAGGCAATTGATACCAAGGATTCGAAAGCGAGTGTTCCTTCAACGGCTGTTCTTGATGAGGAAGAGAGCGACGCCGAGTATTTCGAATACAATGAGGAAGATTTTGACGAGGAAGAGGAAAAAAAGCCAAGTACAGGAAAACTGGTAGCAAAGATACTTTTAGGTGTTTTCCTGATGCTTATTATCGCGCTGGCTGTTACTATCATTACTCCAGGCGGCAGAAAGTATATTTTTGATCTGGTCGGATCATGGGTTCACGGTAATGTAAATAAGACCATAGAAACAACTACAGCGCCTGAAGATATTTTACCTACCGGTGTTGATACTGAGTATGACATGCCAAGTATCATTCCCTTGGATGATCCTACTCCTACCGAGGAAGTAACAGGAGCTGTTGTAAGGCCTGCTACCAAGTACCGTTCCGAGGACTATGTAAAGACATATCTTTTGTTTGGTATAGAGGAGATCGGCGGAGCTGCAAATACCGATGCGATCCTGCTGTTATCCGTTAATACCATGGATAATTCATTAAAGCTTACCTCTATAATGAGAGATACCTTTGTGGATATACCGGGTTATTACAGCAACAAGATCAACTCTGTATATGCTCATGGTATGAAAACAGGCGAGACTCTCGGTGAAAAGCGTTTAAACGGCGGTAAGCTGTTAACAGAGGTTATCGAGGAAACCTTTAACATTGACATTACCGGATTTGCGTGTGTTAATTTCAGAAATTTCCAGGACATCATCGACAGACTCGGTGGTATAGATCTTGAGCTTGGTTCTTCTGAGGCTTCATACTTAAGAACTACCAACTATATATCCAATCCTGCATACAGGACTGTACAGGCAGGCTGGAACCATATGAACGGTAACCAGGTACTCGGATACTGTCGTGTACGTAAGAGAGCAACACTTGGCGGTGCAAATGCGGATTATGGCCGTACTTTGAGACACAGACGTGTTATAAATGCCGTAGTTCAGCAGTATAAATCCCTGCCGCTCACAGATATGTATTCTGCATTAAAGGATATTTTAGGATATATCATCACTGATCTGACAGAAGAGGATATTTCTACTATGCTTAGAAATATAGTAGAAAATAAGACCTTCTCACTCGAACAGTTCAGGCTTCCTGTCGATGGTATGTTTAAGGACAGCGGCAAGAAGGGTATATTTAACGGAAAATATACCGTTACATATGCTTTGACGCTCGACAAATATCGCGACGATAATATAAAGGCATTACATGACTTTGTATTCTTAGATGACAAGATAGCAGCCGAAAACGGCGAAGCGGCTACCGAAGGTACAGACGAAGCCGCCACAACCGGAGAGACAACCCCTACGCCTGTATCGGCGCCTGCGGCTTGATTTAAAGTAAGTGGTGATTTATAATGGAAGACAATAAAGACGTAGATTTGACTGAAACGTCTACAGGGACGGAGCTTGTAACCCAGGGCAGTTCTGAGTTGGCTAAGAAAACCGGTACTGAACTGGCTACGCAGACAAGCTCGGAGGTAGCCGTTAAAGCAGGTACCGAACTTGTAAAACAGGGCGGTACGGAAGTGGCCGAGGTTACCGAAAAGAGTACGGATACTGTAAAGTACGAGAAGAAAACCTCCGATGTAATAGATGAGGATGATGCCGAGTTTATTAAAAAAGAGGATGAAGAGCTCAGAAAAAAGCAGGCTATGAGGGATGAGGCCGCAAATACGGACCCTTCCGAAGAGTTTGCGGATGAACTTCACGAGATAGAGCACGAAGCCGAAGAAAATGAAATAGCACAATCGGTTTCGAATTCCATAAAGGATCAGCTGGATGAGGAGATAGCTTCTGCAAAAGCAGAGAGTGAAGCTGTTTCTGAGGGCGAAACCGAAGAAAAAGAAGAAAAGAAGGGAATTATAGGATTCCTTTCAAAGGTACCGAAGTGGATCTATATCGCACTTGGTGCAATGGTATTCATTTTAGTCCTTATATGGATACTCGATGCCAGCGGACTCGGTGAAAAGATACTGATCAAGATCGGTGCAAAGGTGGCTGCGGTCACAGTAGACTATCAGCCCGTTGATCCCGATAATACCGAAATAATACCGGAAAATGTAGAGGACATCTCGGAGTTTTTGGAAAAACTGACTCCCATACCTACCGAGGAGCCCACACCTACACCTCCGGACCCTACACCCACGCAGCCTGTTTATGAGAAAAAGATCATCAACATCCTGTTACTGGGCGAGGAAAATATCGGAAGCTATACCAACCGTGGCAGAACCGATATGATCGTGCTGGCTACCATTGATACGATAGCGAAGGAAGTAAAGCTTACATCTCTTATGAGGGACAGCTTTGTGCAGATACCGGGATATGACGATAACCGTATAAATTCTGCGTATGCATTAGGCGGAGTGCCGCTCCTTTATCAGACCATTGAAAAGAATTTCGGTATCACACCGGACAGCTACTGTCTCGTAAGATTTGATGATTTTGAAAAGATAGTTGACTCTGTAGGAGGCGTGGACATTAAGCTTTCTGCTAAAGAGGCAGCATATCTTAATAAGACCAATTACATTTCCAAGCCCGAATACAGGACAGTAAAAGAGGGCTGGAACCATATGAACGGCAATCAGGTACTTGGATATTGCCGTGTGCGTTATGTCGCAAAGGACGGAGAGAAAAACGACTTTGGCCGTACTACCAGACATCGTGTGGCAATCTCGGCACTTATTGACAAAGTGAAGGATTTGGGATATGCGGATCTGGTAAGGGTAGGTCTGGAATGTCTGCCCATGGTAACCACCGATGTTACAGAGGTGGAGATCGAGCGTTATACGCATATGATACTGGATATCGGTGGCAAGGACATAACCATCAGGGAGATGAGGATCCCTATGGATGGCACATACAAGTTTGTGACCATTCGTAAGATGAGTGTTACCCAGCTCGATATACCGAAAAACAGAGAAGCATTACATGACTTTATCTATGGTGATTACGTAGAAGAGGAGAATGCACCGACACCTACTGTGTCGATCGCTCCGTCGCCTACACCGTCACCGATGCCCACACCTACACCTGTAGGGAAGGCAAACTAATAAAATGTCATCCTGAGCATTGCGAAGGATATTAAAAGGAGAAGTTTTAGGGGATATGGAAATACAAATGTGGAGGGAGAGGCTTGAACCCTATGCCTTGGCAGTGGATGAGCTTAAGGTAAAGTTCGAGCATGTACAGAATTCATACAGAAATGCAGGTCTTTACTCACCTATCGAGCAGATATACGGCAGAGTAAAATCCATTTCGTCATTGCTTGAAAAAGTACAGAAAAAGCATATTTCACTGGATGATATAGAGGAACATATCGACGATATAGCCGGTATAAGGATCATATGCCAGTTTGTAGAGGATATCTATAAGGTCGCTGAGCTGATAAACAGAAGGAGCGATATGATAGTCATCGAAGAGATGGACTACGTTAAAAATCAGAAGCCTTCGGGATATCGCAGCTATCATATGGTAGTAAAGTATGTGGTTGAGACCATAAACGGTCCCAAGGAGCTCCATGTAGAGATACAGATCAGAACTCTGGCCATGAATTTCTGGGCAACCATCGAGCATTCACTGCAGTACAAGTACAAGCAGAACATGCCTGCATCCCTGCGTGCGAGACTGCTTAAGGCAGCGGATGCCATCGGAGTCCTGGACAGTGAGATGGCAGAGGTACGAGAGGAGATCATGGACGCTCAGAACACATTTACATTGCGTTCAAATCTCGTGGCCGATATACTTAACAATATCCAGAACCTGTACAAGGCGGCAAACAAGCGAGAGATCGTAAAGATCCAGGATGAATTCTTTAAGATTTATGCATCCGAGGATCTGGAGCATCTCGAAAGGTTTGCCAAGGAGCTTGATACCATATCGGAAGGCTACAGAGCTCAGTCATTAAGGTAATCATACACAGAGGGTTTTCCTATATATGGGATACCCTCTGTTTTCTTATACTCTGCCTTTCCCTTGACAAAAGCGGATTAAAATTGTATGATGATAAATTGGTGTATTAGTGACTAATGATTAGATGATTTGGATTGGTGTTATGAGCGATAAAAATTGGCTTCCATCGAAATTTATAGATGAAATGAAAGAAATGCTGGGGGATGAATTTGATGATTTCCTGGCTTCTTATGATGAGGATTACTATAGGGGTATCAGATGTAATACTCTGAAAATAACACCGTCCGAGTTTGAAAAAAAGGTGCCCTTCGTTTCAGAAAAGGTCGACTGGGTACAGAACGGTTATTATACAAGTGAAGATGAGCAGCCTGCCAAGCACCCGTATTATTTTGCAGGTCTGTACTATATCCAGGAGCCCAGTGCCATGATGCCGGCATCACAGCTGCCTGTGGAGCCCGGTGACAGGGTACTCGACCTCTGTGCAGCGCCCGGAGGAAAAACCACCGAGCTGGGTGCAAAACTGAAGGGTGAAGGTGTGCTGGTCAGCAACGATATCAGTGCATCGAGAGCCAAGGCTTTGGTTAAGAACGTTGAACTGTTTGGCATAAAAAATGCCATGGTAGTCAGCGAGTCGCCCGATAAGCTGGCTGAAAGACTCGAAGGGTATTTTGATAAGATACTGGTGGATGCACCCTGCTCGGGAGAGGGTATGTTCAGAAAGGTACACTCCATAGCCAAAAACTGGGAGCAGTACGGATCTCAGTACTATGCCGATATCCAGAGGACAGTGCTGCCGTCAGCTGTAAAGATGCTGAAACCCGGTGGAATGATGATATATTCCACCTGTACATTCTCAAAGTTAGAAGACGAGGACAGCATCAGCTTTATACTTGAAAACAATCCGGACATGGAGTTGATTGAATCACATAAACTGTTCCCTCATAAGATAAAGGGCGAGGGACATTTTGTGGCACTCTTGCATAAAAAAGATACCGCCACTGCTTTAGCAGTCGAGTCTTCGGCTAAGGATGGTAAAGAAAAAGGGACTATCAATAAATACGATACCAAGGTACGATCCAAATACAAGAAGATCAGTGATGAAGCCTTTGATTTCTTCGAAAGCATCGGCTTTAAGATAGATGTATCAAGGCTCTGGGTAAATGAAGACAGGATAAATATGCTGCCGGAAGACGCGCCTGATCTTAGCAGACTGAGAGTTCTTCGTACAGGCCTCTTTTTAGGGGAGATGAAAAAGGGCAGATTTGAGCCGTCACAGAGTCTGGCACTGGCATTGAAAGCCGAAGAATATCCGAACGTACTTGATCTGAAGTTAGATGATGACAGGGTAGTCAGATACTTAAAATGTGAAAGCATCGATGTTGAAGACGGTGAGGTAAGTGACGGATACTGCCTGGTAGCAGTGGACGGATACCCGCTTGGATGGGGCAAGGTGGATAAAGGCAGGTTTAAAAACAAATATCTGCCGTCATGGAGATTGCAGTAAGAAAAATGGAAAGAATAGATAAGATACTTTCAAATTACGGCGGAGTATCGAGGGCAGAGGCTAAAGTCCTGTTAAAAGCCGGAAAAGTGAAGGTAAACGGTGAGATAGTTAAGGACAGTGGAGCCAAGGTGAGCGAGGACGATAATGTAGAGCTGGACGGAAGAAAACTTAGCCTGCGGAAATACAGATACTTTATGCTAAACAAGCCTGCCGGTTATATCTCATCGACAGAGCCTGAGCCGGGGGATACCAGTCCCAATGTGATCAGTCTGTTTAAGAAAGAAGGCATAAAAGGTCTTTTCCCTGTTGGGAGACTTGATAAGGATACCACAGGACTTTTGCTGGTAACCAATGACGGTGAGCTGGGACACAAGCTTACGGCTCCCTGCAATCATGTGGATAAGACATATCTGGCTAAGGTTAAAGGCCATCTGACTGAAGATGCTATACAGGCTTTTGAAAAGGGCTTTGATTTTAAAGAGTTTACTTCGGCACCGGCCAGACTCGAAATACTTAATGTAGGTAGTAATGATGAAGCTATAGTTAACGGACTAGGTACAGCTGCTGTTTTCTCAACTGCCAAGGTTACGATCAGTGAAGGTAAATTTCACCAGGTAAAGAGAATGTTCCTAAAGGTAGGATGCGAGGTAGTGGAGCTCAAGCGTCTTTCAATGGGAAAACTTGTGCTTGATGAAAGTTTAAAGCCCGGAGAGTATAAAGAGTTGACGGAAAATGCTCTGTCATTCTGAACGAGGTCAAAGTTACTCAGTAGCATTGACAAGACGTGAAGAATTTTTAATAGATAAAAAAATATAGAAGCGGTTAATAGATATGGGATTATTGGACAATATAGACGCAGTAATATTTGACATGGACGGTACCCTCGTAGATTCCATGTGGATGTGGGAGCAGATAGATATAGACTATCTCGGAAAATTCGGTATGGAACTGCCGGAGGACCTGCAGGAATGTATAGAGGGTATGAGTTTTAGGGAAACAGCGGTTTATATCAAGGAAAGGTTTAATATTCCAGAGGACCTGGATACCATGATGAAAACATGGAATGATATGGCATTTGAGTATTACAGGACAAAAGTGGATTTTAAGTCCGGTGCCCGCTGGTTTTTAGAGGAACTTAAAAAACGAGGCATCAAGATCGGTATGGCTACCAGTAACTCAACGGAGCTCGTGAATGTAGTACTTGATCACTTAAATGCACATGAGTATTTCGATGAGATACATACTTCGTCAGAGGTAAAGCATGGCAAGCCGTTCCCGGATATATATCTGCTGGTGGCTGAAAAGCTGGGAGTAAGCAACGACAGATGCCTGGTATTTGAGGATATACTCCCCGGTATCTGGGCGGGCAGAGCCGCACGGATGAAGGTGTGCTCGGTATATGACAAATACGCGCATCAGGATATCAGTATCGCAATGAAATATTCGGATGTATACCTTAAGGGATTCGACGTGTTGATGGATGCACCGTCCCTGATGTAAAAAAAGATTATGTGGAGATATTAAATGAGTTTCAAAAGAAAAGGTGAACAGGGATATATAGGATTCATGAAATCCTTTAACCTATTGGTGAGTTTTGTATTATTTGTGATAGCAGCGGTCATATTCATTATCGGTATGTCAATATATGATACCAAGGGCAATATACTGACGATAGTGGGTGCTTTATTTATCATACCTATGGCAAGGTTCCTTACGGTATTTTTCCTGTTCCTGCCATTTAAATCAGTGCCCAAGGAGACATATGATAAGGCATTTTCACAGATGAAGCAGGGAAATCTATTATATGCCGATGTTATCTTTACTTCTACAGAAAAGGCCTATGGTGCATCTCTTCTGGTGGTAACCTCAGATAAGATATTTGCATATGCGACCAAGAACTGCAATAAACTGCAGGAGTACCTCACAGACATCCTGAAGAGGCGTGCGCTTGCATATAAGCTGACTTGTACGGACGATGAGGGCAAATTCTTTAATCTGCTCAAGGGCGCTGACTCATATGCTGAAAAGACCTACGCTGATAATGAAGAAAAGGAATCTGCAGAAAAAGAAAGAGACAGGCTTCGTGAAGTATTGGAAAGTTTCATGCCTTAATGATGGCTGTATGACTGTCTATAGTTTTACATATACGAGATTGTTTACGATATCAGGTCTGAATTAGAGAAAAACATATGCACGAGATAAAAGTTGGAAAAAATGAAGACGGACAGCGTCTGGACAGGATACTGATAAGGCTTTTTCCGAATGCAGGGAAAGGGTTTCTTTTTAAGATGCTCAGAAAGAAAAACATTGTCCTGAACGGTAAGAAGGCCGAAGGCACTGAAAGACTTCAGTTAGGCGATGAGATCAAGGTGTTTTTCTCTGATGAAACATTTGAGAAGCTGTCAGGGGCCGGGGCAAATTATAATTCAGATTTATCGCATAATATTCCCGGTAGCAATGATATTTACAGTACTAAAAATGTAGATAACAAAAAGAATAGTGATAAAAATATTGATTTAAAAAAGATAGTTGTATATGAGGACGATGATGTAATAATCCTAAACAAGCCCAAGGGAATATTATCCCAGAAGGCAGTTGAAAGCGATGTCTCTTTAAATGAGATGCTGATTTCATATATGCTCGAAACGGGCGCACTAAGCGAAGAGCAGCTTAAAACCTTCAGGCCTTCGATGTGCAACAGACTGGACAGAAATACTTCCGGACTCATATGCGGAGGAAAAACACTTAAAGGTTTACAGGTGCTGTCAGAGCTATTCAGAAGCAGGGAACTTGAAAAATACTATCTCTGTATTGTAAAAGGAGCTGTAGAAAAGGAAGAACGGATAGACGGATATCTGATAAAGGATGAGAAAACCAATACTGTAAGGGTGTTAAAGAGAGAGCAAATTTCATCAAATGATAAAGGAAATGGCAGCAATAACCGAATATCCGAAGATGATGGGAAACTAGAGAAGATCTCTACGCAATATAAGCCCTTAACTATAAAGGAAGGCTGTACACTGCTCGAGGTAAAGCTCCTTACCGGAAAAACCCACCAGATAAGGGCTCACCTGGCCTCAATAGGACACCCGATAGCAGGAGATATGAAATACGGGGATGAAAGCTTCAACAGGCTGGTAAGGGATAAATACAAGGTAAAAAGCCAGTTGCTTTTTGCATATAGGTTGAAGTTTCCTAAGGACTGTGGGGAACTTGACAAATTATCAAATATAGAAATTGTATTAAATAAACCGGATGAATTCTTCTTGTAAAATTGTCATCCTAAACCCAGTTAAGGATCTTAAGATTCTTCACTACGCTCAGAATGACAGGAGAGTGTAGTAAAAAGGAGACAAAGAAAGGATACACATGCCTTCATGGAACTCGAGAGGACTTCGAGGCTCGGCCTTGGAAGAGTCCGTAAATATGACAAATGAAAAATACAGGGAACAGGGGCTGGCTCTGATACAGAAGATCCCGACACCCATTACTCCAGTGGAGATGGACAAGGAGCATGGGCATATAACTCTGGCCTATTTCGATAAAAAGAGTACCGTCGATTATATCGGTGTGGTACAGGGAGTGCCTGTATGCTTTGATGCTAAGGAGTGTGCGGCAGATACATTTGCCCTGCAAAACATCCATGAGCATCAAGTGCTGTTCATGCGTGACTTCGTAAAGCAGGAAGGTATCGCCTTTATTCTTATCTATTTCACAAAGAGAGACATATATTATTATATGCGGGATGAGGAGCTTGAAAGGTTCTGGAAAAGAGCGGAGGACGGAGGCAGGAAAAGCTTTAGATACGACGAGCTGGATGAGGAGTTTTTCTTTAAGTCAACCAACGGCTATTATATCCCTTATTTAGAGATGCTGAAAAAAGATCTGGAGCTCAGGGATGACGAATGATAAAAACCGAAAATCAGTTGGACTTGAAAAAAAGTTTCCCTTGTAGTATAATATACTCTGAATTTTTACGGCTACTATTAACAAACGCATAAAGTAAAGGAAAAAGTATGTTTGGACAAAATCTGGTACAGGATATATTTGGTCTGCCTTTTCAGGTAGAGCTTGTAGTTCGATTGATACTTGCCTGCTTTGCCGGGGCCGTTATAGGATACGAAAGAAAGAAAAGAGAAAAGGTTGCGGGTATGCGTACCCATATCATAGCTGCATTGGCCAGTGCGATTTTCTCCATCTGTTCCAAGTATTCATATTTTGATGTAGTAATATACCAGGGTGTTCAGGTGGATGCATCCCGTATAGCAGCCAATATAGTAACAGGTATCTGCTTCCTGGGTGCAGGCATGATCGTCCTGAAGAACAAGAACATAAAAGGACTTACCACTTCGGCAGGTATATGGGCGGTATCGGCTTTAGGCATGTGCTTTGGAAACGGTATGTATGTGATAGCACTCGCCGGTACACTGATCATGGTGTTTATCCAGTATACACTCCACAATTCATTTGACAACTTTGAAGGCAGACAGTCGATGGAATGTGAGATAGTGATAGAAGACGGTGAGAAACATATTGATGAACTGCTGGGTGTCCTTAGAGAAAAGGACCATTCGCTGAGGATCATAGCTCTCAGTAAGGAAAGTAATGGTGTCTTTAAGGTCAGGATCGGTTATCATCCGGACCTGATAGAGATAGATAAAGATGTTTGGAGTTTTATGAAAGGGTATCCTTATGTCATCTCGTGCAACTTATAATGTGCCTTATGACTCAAGTGAAAGAGACAGACGTAAAAAAGCCTTTATCCGTAAGAGAAAACGGAAAAGGCTTCTTGTCATACTGTCTTTGTT
Organism: Lachnospiraceae bacterium; assembly: GCA_016287095.1. GTDB lineage: Bacteria > Bacillota > Clostridia > Lachnospirales > Lachnospiraceae > RUG11977. The sequence continues at coordinate 4,705 of JAEEVK010000013.1, read as the reverse complement.
TGCTGTCGCCCTTGGACTCCTTGTACTCATAGTATGTTTAACAGTAGGTTTGATAAAAAAACTAATAAAAGATCATGATGAGAAAATGGCATATGTCGAATATACCGGAGAATATGCGGATGTATGGCTGGTGGATAATTCAAACACCGGACGCAACGGCCAGGCTCTCTTTTATGAGATAGAGGATACGCCTGAGGATAATACCGCAGCTGATACGATAACTCCGGATCCTAAGGCTGAGAAATATAAGGATATAATCCCGGGCAGCAAGGGGCTCGTTATAGTAGATGCAGGTCACGGCGGATATGACGGCGGTGCCGAAGCCAACGGAGTACTGGAAAAGGATCTGAACCTTGAGATATCCTATAAGCTGAAGGACGAACTGATACTCAGAGGTTATACCGTATATCTGACGAGGCCCGAGGATGAATTTGTGGGACTGAACGAGCGTGCATCACTCGCAAACAGACAGGATGATCCGGTGTGCCTTATAAGCATACATCAGAATTCCCTGGATGAAGAAGAAGGCTCGGCCAGCGGCCTGGAGTCCTGGACATATAACAGGGAAGGCTGTATAGAGCTGGGTGACGCAGTAGCGGAGGCAGTATCAAAAAAGACAGGTACCAGAAACAGAGGTACACGTACCAGGACAAACCTGGTTGTAACCAGTAAGACTACGATGCCAGCCATCATATTTGAATGCGGATATGTAACGGACGCGGAAGAAGCTAAGAAGCTGGCGGATGATAAATATCAGGAGCTGATCGTTGAAGGTATCGTTGACGGTATAGACCAGTTTGTAAAGGATTATTATTGATCGAACAAAATAGCCCTAATCAGGCAGAATGGAGATATAAAGAAATGACAAAGGTTGACATTTTTTCAGGATTCCTGGGAGCAGGAAAGACCACACTTATTAAAAAGCTTATCGCAGAGGCTTTCAAGGGCCAGAAGCTCGTACTTATCGAAAACGAGTTTGGCGAGATAGGCATTGACGGCGGATTCTTAAAGGATTCCGGCATACAGATCACCGAGATGAACTCAGGCTGTATCTGCTGTACACTCGTAGGTGACTTCGGAGATGCGCTGAAGGACGTTATGAAGCAGTTTAATCCTGACAGGATTATCATCGAGCCCTCAGGTGTAGGCAAGCTCTCAGACGTTATCAAGGCTATACAGGATGTGGCTGACGAAGCAGGCATCGTAGTAAATAACTTTGTAGCAGTAGTAGATGCAGGAAAGTGCAAGATGTACATGAAGAACTTTGGTGAGTTCTTCAATAACCAGATAGAATACGCAAAGACCATAATCCTTAGCCGTACCCAGAACTGTTCAGAGGAGAAGCTGGCTACAGCAGTACAGCTGATCCGTGAGCACAATGACAAGGCTGTACTTATCACCACTCCATGGGATGAGCTGGACGGTGCAAAAATACTGGAGGCTATGGAAGAGAAGTCCAAGTTTGAGGATGAGCTCTTAGAGGCAGCAGGTATCTGCCCTGAGTGCGGACATCATCATGACGATGACGAGGAGTGCTGCTGTCATGACCATCACCATCATCACCACGATGACGATGATGACGATGAGGACGAGCACGAGCATCATCACCACCATCACCATGACGACGATGACGACGAGGATGAGCACGAGCATCATCACCACCATCACCACGACGATGACGATGAGGACGAGCACGAGCATCATCACCACCATCACCATGATGACGATGACGACGAGAATGAACATGAGCATGAGCACCATCATCACCATCATCACGAACATGAGGGACATCATCATGCAGATGAGGTCTTCACAAGTGTCGGCATAGAGACAACAAAGAAGTTTACAGAAGCTGAGATAGCAGATATACTGAAACGTCTTGATTACTCAGAGGAGTTTGGTACCATACTCAGAGCTAAGGGTATCGTAGCAGCTACAGAGGGTGAGTGGATCCACTTTGACCATGTGCCCGAGGAGTATGAGATCAGACGCGGCAGCGCTGACGTTATCGGAAAGATCTGTGTTATCGGCAGTAAGATTAACGAGGAGCAGATCAAGGCTCTGTTCGCATGATTCATGAACATTGGAGAAAAATATGGAAACACCGGTATATCTTATAAACGGATTCCTGGAGTCAGGTAAAACCAACTTCATAAAGGTGACTTTGGAGGATCCCGAGTTTATAAACGGAGACAGGATACTGCTCTTGGTCTGTGAAGAGGGCGAAGAGGAGTATGACGAAGAAAAATTCCGTAAGAAAAACATCTTTACGGAGTATATAGACAGCCGTGAGGAGTTCAGTATTGAAAAGCTTACCGAGCTCAATGCTGAATACCATCCCGACAAGGTTATAATAGAGCTGAACGGTGTATGGCAGATGCAGGACCTGCTCGAGATGACCATGCCCACCGGCTGGACCACGGTGCAGCTTATAACCATGGTGGATGCGACCACGTTTATGAACTACATAAACAACATGCGTTCACTCATCATGGAGCAGCTCAAGTATTCCGATACCGTAATATTTAACAGATGCACCAAGGATACAAAGAAGAGCGATATCAGACGTATCATCAAGCCTGTAAACAGAAAGGCCCAGATAATATACGAAAGTATAGACGGTACGGATATGGATGCCGAAGAGGAGGATGAGCTCCCCTTTGATATCAATGCCGACCCGATAGTTATCGAGGATGATGACTTTGGTCTCTGGTACCTTGACATATTGGATTTCCCCAAGAAATATGCAGGGAAAAACATCACCTTCAAGGCTCAGTTTTATAAGGATGCCAAGATGTCAAAGGACACCTTTGTACCCGGCAGATTTGCGATGCAGTGCTGCGCAAATGATATAGGCTTCATAGGCTTTACAGCCAGGATACCCTCATTTTATGCCGAGTTCCTTGAGACTCACAAAAACAGGGACTGGGTACATGTGGAAGCCAAGATCAAGGTAGAGTTCAGGCGTGAATACAGGGGAAAAGGTCCGGTACTCTATGTGACCAAACTCGAGGACTCTGTCCCCGCAGAAGAGGAGATCGCATATTTCACCTGATATGTCATTTGGCAGTCTATAATAGCGAAGAATCTTAAAATTCTCCTTGACTAATAGTAAAAGATTTAATATAATAAATTGGTTGCAGATGTAATAGGGAAAGGCGGAACGTATACATGCTTAAGAGTATGACCGGTTTCGGACGCTTTGAATCCGAAACTCCCGAAAGAAAAATATCCGTGGAGATGAAGGCAGTTAACCACAGATACTGTGAAATCGGACTCAAGATGCCCAAAAAACTTAACTTTTTTGAGTCGGCCATCAGAAATCTCCTGAAAAATTATATCTCCAGGGGCAAGGTTGATATATTTATCACATATGAGGATTTTACCGAGGGCAGAGAACTCGTAAAATATAACGAAGATATCGCAAAGAGCTATTTTGAGCTCATAAAGAAGATGGGAGCTCAGTTTGGCATAGACGGCAACATAAATGCTTCACAGCTTGCAAGATTCCCCGATGTATTCACTTTAGAGGAGCAGCAGGCTGACGAAAATGAGATCTGGGGCTTTATAGAGAATGCGATCAAAAACGCAGCAGAGAGCTTTGTAAAGACCAGGATAGCAGAGGGCGAGCATTTAAAGAACGATCTCATCGGCAAGCTGGACGGCATGATCTCCATGATCGATTTCATCGAGGAGAGATCACCCCAGGTAGTTGACGAGTACAGAAACCGTCTTTACGCTAAAGTAGAAGAGCTTTTAGGCAATACCAATATGGATCAGGGTATATTAGCTACCGAGATTACCGTATTTGCCGATAAGATATGTGTGGATGAAGAAACAGTCAGGTTAAGAGCTCATATCAACAACATGAAGAACACTCTTAACGAGGCAGAGAATGTCGGACGTAAGCTCGACTTCATCGCACAGGAGATGAACAGGGAGGCCAACACCATCCTTTCAAAGTCCAGTGACCTGGACATAACCAACACCGCTATCAATCTGAAGACTGATATAGAGAAGGTTAGAGAGCAGATACAAAACATTGAGTAATAGGATTATGAGTTGAGTTTGGACAGGCGGCAAATAATCCGTATAATATAGGAGGAATTAATCATGTTACATCCGTCTTACACTGATTTGATGAAGGTAGTTAACAGTGACAGTGAGGCTAATAATACTCAGCCCGTCGTAAACAGCAGATATTCCATAGTACTTGCTACAGCAAAGAGAGCAAGACAGCTTATAGATGGAGCTACTCCCTATGCTTCACCTAAGTGCGACAAGCCCCTCTCCATAGCAGTAGAAGAGCTCGCTACAGGAAAGGTTAAGATCTTAAGTGAGGAAGAGGCTGCAAACGAGAAGCAGGCTGTATCAGGTGCAGAAGATATTGCTGAAGAGAGTGTTTGATACACTTTTCGTATAGGTTAATAAAATTTTTCAATATATGACATTAATTTAATAAAAAATATATTGATTTTTTTCGAAAACCAATATAAAATATGTTTTGCTTAAGTTGTTATGAATATAACCGAAGATCGTTCGTGGTATCGGTACGGTTATAACATATAAATTAAAAGATTTTTAGGAGGTCATTTGACATGGCAAATGTAAGAGTTGCAATCAACGGATTCGGCCGTATCGGTCGTCTTGCATTCAGACAGATGTTTGGTGCAGAAGGTTACGAAGTAGTAGCTATCAACGATTT
>JAEEVK010000085.1 GCA_016287095.1 Lachnospiraceae bacterium | reverse complement strand
TCTTCGCCTATCATGACAGCCCTGTCACCGTCATTTAAAACAAGTGAGAAACCGTCTAAAATAGTTCTTAAATCCTTTTTATGTGTTAATGATACATTCTTTATCTGAAACATATACATTCCCCCTTTCGAGCACTCCCGGGGTACTTGTAATTGAATATAAAAATACCCCGATACCTTCCGGTATCAGGGTATAATAATTCAATGTAATCTTCAGGCCATAGTAAACCTATAGCGTATGTCTCAAGACTATTAATATACACCGCCCCAGGAGGTAATACTTTTGTTATTCTGTTTAATAATGTTTCTAATGATAATAATCATTACTGTTACCTCCCTTTCTGGAACTGTCATTTCCTTTTTCAATAAATCGTTACACATTAGGTATCAACGACATTTTCAATTATACTCATTTTTTTATTATTGTCAACATATTTTTTATATTTCCATATATGTATGGCACAAACTATACGCATTATAATAAAATGCAGTATGCTCCACCAAATGATAAACTGCCGCTATAGCATCTACTAATTTTTCCATGTCGGGCTCATTTCCGGTATATACAGTACATATCAGCTTGAGTAGCTCATACTGTATCAACACTCCATATATAGCCTCGCTCTTCTTTATCCTTTCATCACAGTAGGGAAATGAAGAATATACAAGATTATTGATAAGAAGATTTTCGAAAAACACCTCCCATTCAGGATAATTCTTCCTAAAAGCCTCAAAATCCTTGGCATAAAGCCCCTCTGCGTCTTTTTCACATCCGCGATATCTTATAAAGACATCCGAAGCATACTCTCTCAACGTATCCGATGTTTCAAGCAGCTCTTCAAAAATACTCAAGCGATTTCCCAATGAAATCTTTTCTATGTTTTCAACACCCAATAATCCACCAAGTGAAATTATCCTGTCATATAAACTTCTGTCTCTGTCCTGCAGTATCTCTCTTGAAGAAAGCCACATCATCTCAGAATCTTCAGGGAGATTTTCTGTAATTTCGGGCTTGTATTTTTCATCCATCTCTTTAAAACTGAACTCCAGTCCCTTCTTGCTGATAAGCATCTCCACTACCGCTTCACAGCTTGCGGAGCACACAGCTTCCAGTTTGTTATTTGTCTTCTTGAGGCTTCGAGGGTATACTCTGCAGGTCTCGGGTATCATTTTCTCTCCGCATTCCTTTTGCACCATGCACAACCCGTCATCTCCGAGCATACGGCATTGTCCTCTCCAGTCAGGTACAATGTGAGCAAACTTATCCGGAGTACCGAAATCAATCTTTACAAAAGCACTCTCTATTTTCTCATGAAGTGTTTCCGAGCACTCCAAACCTATAAGCCTATAATACTCTTCCTGCGTAACCGCTATCTTCCAGCCCTTACAGCAGGCATTCCGGCAGGAGCCGCATTTACATGAAAAAGAGTCAAAATAATCCGGCACCAGCCATTTTCTATTATTTCCCATCTGTTTCTTTTCTTACCTCAGACCTTCTTCACCAATAATTCAACAACAAATCCATTGTCGTTATAGTATTCCATACCGCCACCCTGCTTCTCCATATAGTGGTTTGCCAAATACAGGCCTAAGCCATATCCCTGTTTGTCAGCAGCATTGCTTCCTCTGTGGAACTTCTCTGTCAGCAGCGGCAGGTCGTCCTCAGAGACTCCCGGTCCGGCATCACGGATTGTAATCTTTATAAATGAAGCTTTATTTCCGTTACCCGGCAGAACCATCTCTGTTTCATCAAATGATACATGAATATCTGTACCTGCATACTTGTAGGAATTGCCCACGATATTGTCTATTACCTGTTCCATTCGTAGTTTATCCATATACACCAGACATTCAGGGATATGATTATCCATGATGATATTCCCGTATTCCTTTAATCCTTCAAAGTAGCTCTCTATAGTGACGGACTCGTTTTCCTTAGGCTCTATCTTTATTTCCTGCATATCATCCAGAGTAGCCCGGAAAACACTTCCTACCAGCTCATTTATCATATCCGATTTATTGTAAATATATCCGATTTTTTCAAGATTACTCTTTAAGCCTGAAAGACGCTGTTCTGCTTCTTCTTTATCTGTATCATTAAAGTTGTCTGCTTTCGCTTTCAGCTCATTCTCTAATTTTTCAATATCCTTTCTGTATATGAGGTCAAGTACTTCGCAAGTTGCTCTTATTGTAGCAACAGGAGTCTTTAAGTCGTGACTGAGCTCCGCAACCATTTCCCTCTTTGCCTTTTCTGCTTCCAGTTCCCTCTCCTTTGAAGCCTTCAGTTCCTCCCTCATGATATCAAAGCTTTCTGTAAAATTGCCAAACATATTGTTTTTATGTATAGGAAGCGGTACATCCAGATTTCCCTTGGCTATCTCAGATGCAAAATTCTCCATTTCACTTACCGGTTTAATTTCAAACCGGTAAACGATCAGGATCAGAGTATATCCCAAAACCAATAAGACTGCCCAGAAGATAACCATATACTTCAGCATCAAATTCTGACCATTAACCATATTATCATTAAGATTATTCCAGATCTTCTTGTATATCTCAAGCTCCTCTGCATTATAAGAAGCAACACTTCCCATGATGGTCTTCATATTTTTCCATAGGATGACCATTATACCAAGTGCTGCTGCCATAACAATCGTATATATGATTAACAGTTTTCTGATTTTCTTCATAAGCTATCCTAAAATTATATTTCAAGAATATATCCTGTTCCCCATACTGTCTTTATATATTCGGGATTGTTTGGATCCTTTTCCATCTTTTCCCTTAGTTTTCTTATGTGGACATTAAGCGTTCCGTCACCATAAAAACTGTCACCCCAAACCTCATCAAAGAGCTGCTCTTTCGTTACTATAGTGTTTTTGTGCTCATATAACGCTTTCAAAAGAGCAAACTCCTTAGCCTTTAAGGGTATGTGTTCGCCATTCATTATTACTGACATAGTAGGGGCATCCAGATAAAAAACTTCCTGCTTTTCTGTCTTTTGCTCTTGGGATAGTTTGCTTTCTGGTACATTTTCGGTTTTGTCAGTACCCTCAGAAAGCTTCTTAATCTGTTCTACTCTTTTCAGGTTTACCTTGACCTTTGCCAAAAGTACTGAAAGACTATACGGCTTTTTTACATAGTCATCCCCACCTATACTGAGTGCTACCAGCACATCGTCATCACTTTGTCTGGCACTGATAAAGAGTATAGGCAGCTGATAATCCTCGCGTATCTTTCTGCATACTTCAAATCCTGAGCCATCCTTGAGATTGATGTCAAGCAATATCATATCCGTCTCATTATCTTTTAAGAAATCAAAACAAGACTCAGCAGACTCCACATACTGCGTCTTAATATCAAACATTTCAAAATATTCTGCTGTCATCTTGGCAAGTTCAACTTCATCGTCAACTATCAGGCAATTATAATGCATGGAACACCTCATTAGGTTGTTTTTCTCTGATCAACAATACAATTTTACATCATTTTTCTACACTTGTCACTAAAAAAATTGGCGGCAGAGAAAGACCCTCTATCGCCAAATATCTTTATTCCTCAGTTATCATCTCAACCGGATTGAGTTTTCTGACCTTGAGGCCTGCCAAACCTGAAGTAATGATAGCTACAAGCATGATGCCTGCTACGGTTGCCAGCATATAGATGAAAGGAATATCAAAGCATACTCTTTTTATACCAAATCCGGAAAATACCGTTTCTACTCCAAAGCCTCCCACAAAATCTGCCAACACAGCTCCAATGATACCTCCTGCAAGGATAGCAGGCATATTTGAAAGCATTATCTGTGAGATAAGGCCGCCGGTGGTCTGTCCGAGAGCCTTGCTTATACCCATACCTCGCCATTCTCTGCTGATCTTGGCACGGATTACCAGGGATTCCACGAATATTACTACAAGCAGGGTCACCACACAAATTACCAAACATAAAGCCTTCATTGTGGATACGAGTGAAACTATTGTGGTTTCCATCGATTTCTGTGAATCCGTATATTGAAGTGTAAGTCCTTTATTTTTTGCAATCTCTTCTATTTTTGCTTTTAAACTTTCAAATGTTTCACCGTCATTGCCTGTTACATATATATTAAAATGAGGCTCTGCGGTCAAGAGCTTTTCGGCGGCAGCTAACGACATGATTCCGGTACGTCCGTAGTGTTCCATTCTCTGATTGATACCGACCACTAAGTAATCACACTTTTTGCCTGCGTTTTCGACTTCAATAACATCTCCGATCTTAAGTGAAAGGTCCTCTGCTATAGCTGCAGTCACCATTATCTCATTATCATTTTCAGGCAGCCTGCCTTCAATGATATTAGTATTAGTGGTCTGCTTGGGGTCGTCATGCACATAAATACTGTACTGCTTTGTCTGCCCATTATATATCACGTTCATATCGTATCTTGACAGACCGAATGCACTTTTAACCTCAGGGAGTGCTCTTATATCATCCACTACCCCGTTATCGCCGGAAACTATTATGTTACCCACTTCAAACCCCATCATATCTATCATACCTTGGGGATTTCTTCCGAAATTTTCATTTAATCCGAAACCAACTATGGTAAATATTGATAATACAAAAATGATAAAGCTGAGTAGGATATTCTTCCCAAAGCCGCCTAAGGTATCCTTTAAAGAAAGAACTATCGGTACAGGCGCAGGTGTATTTTCAAACGAAAACAGGTTTTTCTTGTAGTTATGTGTTGTGATGCCGCCTCTTAATGCATCAAGTACGGTTATCCTGTTGTACTGCCTGCCAATAATAAGTGTAACGAAGCAGACCAGAAGGCTTAATCCGAAGAATGTAGCCATGGCAACAGTCCAGTTCACAGGCTGATTCCAGCTAAGTCCTATTACAAAACTCAATACATTTCCAAAATAATTAAATGTTCCAATAGCAATTGCAAGACCTATAGCAGATCCCACACAGGCTACCATTGTAATCTGGATTACCAGAGCAGTCTTAAGCTGTCCCACGGTATAACCGCCTGCTTCAAGTATACCCGTATTTTTCATATTTCTTCTGATGAAATTTCTGATACTGAAGGAAATAATGATCAGTGCTATGGCTAGCACCATAAGTGCGAACAGAAGGACCACTGCCATTATAATTTTAGGGACAATCTGATCCCCACTTCTCATTATATCCCAGTTTACCAGCATATATTGTCCGCTAAAGAGGTTAACCATCTTAGGATCACCGGCTATTTCCGGATTCTTTTCCTCCCATTCAACCAAATTAAGTTTGTAGTTGTCAGCCACCTCTTTCTCAATATCTTCGAGATCGAGGTTTTCCTGTTTAAGCACTTCCCGGTCTGTAATGCCCTTATATACAAAGCCCATTTCAAACCCGATATCGGCACCGTCCAGTTCCTTCATTTTAGTATCCGATATATACATACTGTGGGTTGAAATGTTCATAGTCGAACAGAAAATAGGGTCCTCCGAGAATCCGGCTACATTGAATCTGAAGGTTTTATCCTCAGACTTAAGTTCAAAAGTATCACCGATTTCAAAAGAATTTTTAAGATTGAACGGTATAACGATATCATTTTCTCCTAAGTTCATATCAGGCATTTTGATATTCATTATCTCGTTTTTGTTATTAAAATCCTGGAATATATAGTCAAAGGTTTCATACTCATCATCTTTTAAATTTCTGTAATCTGCAGTTAATTCTGCTGCCGGAGTTTTCTCATATTTTACGATATGGGTACTTTCTGAAAATGCCTTATCAGCTGATGAGACAGCTTTATCATTATCACGGACCCACATGTATATCTCTGCTCCGTTAACCTCTTCGAATCTGTCATCCAGGACTTTTTCCAGTCCCAAAAGTGCCGAGAGACAATCAAATATCAGGATTGCAGACAGACATGTGAGGATGAGGAAGGTGATCATGTCGCCCTTCTGACGCTTTATATTGTTTTTTGCTATGAAAAATATTTTGTACATTTTACCACCCCATCTCCTGAAGGAAATCCTTCAGCTTCTTGTGTCTCTCAATCGCCTTCTCCTGGTTTGGATTCTTGTCATCCTTGTAGTCACCCATGTATGGTCCAAGATCACATTCATCGGAGATAACACCGTCAGCTAAATAGATTATGCGGTTGCCACGTTCTGCTGCCTTTACGGTATGGGTTACCATTACGATGCTCTGTCCTTTATCATTCAGGTCGCTTAAGATATCAAGTACGTTAATCGTATTCTGAGAATTTAGGGCTCCTGTGGGCTCATCTGCAAAGAGCACCTCAGGATCGTTTATGACACCCCTTACCACTGCCACTCTCTGCTGTTGTCCGCCGGAGAGCTGTGTAGGAAACTTTTTGTAATCGCCCTCTTCTATTTCTACTCTGTTCAGCAATTCCTTTGCCTTTGAAGCCAAAGCCCTACGGTCCTTGTTCTTTAGGAGTCCACTGATCATTACATTGTCTAAAGCTGAAAGCGAATCATTTAAGTAGTTCTGCTGGAATACAAAGCCCGCGTGATTCCTTCTGAAAAGTGCCAATTTATCATTAGAAAATTTTGAAATCTCGATATTGCCTTCTTTTACATTATAGGTAACTGTTCCGAGTGACGGTCTGTCCATACCGGATAGTGCATAGAGCAGTGTGCTCTTTCCCGAACCGGAGTTTCCCATAACTACGGTAAAATCTCCTTTATATATACTTAAGTTAAGATTTTTTAGTACATGCTGCTGTACTGATTCATTAGAAAATGTCTTGCATAAATCCTTAGCTGTTAAAACTGTTTCTTTGTTCATGTTATATCCTTTCCACAAAAAATCCGTGCCTCATTTGTTGATCTTAATATACAACAAACGGACACGGAAGTCTTAATCTGTATCTTCTCTATTCCTTAATTATTTCTTAACTGTTCAATTATTGTTTATCAGTGCCTCTACTTCCTCCAACCTCGGTGGATTTAGCGGAAGCGGGAATCTGGAAATTGCTATGGCCGAGCAGGCACTTGCAAACCTTACAAGTTCACTGTCACTCATACCGTACAGTAAGCCATATGTACATCCTGCCTTAAAAGTATCACCTGCGCCTAAAGTACTCTTTACCTCTACCGTGAAAGGCTTCATCCTGTGGATTTCCTCACCTTTCCTGGCATAGAGCATCTCGCCGCCACCCTGAGTGATGATAGTGAGGCCATCAGTCTCCGCCTGCATAAGCTTCATTATTTCCTCAGGGCACACGCCTGAATAATGCTGTGAGGTACACTCCTTGGACACCACATTTACCGCAGCATTACGATGCAGGTCCGAGTTATGAGGACAGTCTATAGTAACATATGGGATACCGTTTTTCTTACAGATATCTGCTGCCAGCATGGTTTCCTCACCAAAGAAAGGATCTATGGCTGCTGCCTTACATCCGACGATATCTTCTTCTTTGGGTATACTCCACCATCTTTTACCCGAAGAAAACAATGTCTGGAATCTGCCCATGGGTGAACGCACAAGCCCTGCTATCACCACATAATCCATAACACCTGGATCATCCTCCCAGAAATGCATCTTAGAAAGATCTACATTTTTATCCTTGTAAAACTCTCTGAGCATCGGAGACACAGCAGTACCGATCCATGTACCGTCCATCCTTACTGACACCCCAAGAGAATCCAGCACTGTAGCTGCCGTACCTGTCTCTCCTCCCGGCAGAAAATACTGATCTTTTATCTCAGAATATTCATCCGGCTCTAAAAAACCATCCTTCAGCAAAAAAGAATGTGTACCAAGTATCTGCCCAAACAGATATACCTCAACCTTCTCCTTCATATTAATCTCACTTTCTCTTTAGCTTATTTCAAGGATATCTTATATATATAATTTCTTAAAAAGTTTGGATCTGAGGCCCCGCTGCCCAGCATACTGTATAGATTATCCTTACCGGCTATAAGCTTTCCTTTAAAGAAAGTCTCAAGCTCCTTCACCTGCTCTGACTTTAGCCGATTGAAAAAGTCATAATTGTATTTCAGAGCCATACCGGAGAATGCCGATACCTCAACGCTTCTCCACTGCTTCTGGGCCGACAGCGCATATTCCACTCTGTAGTTCTGATAGATGAGCATTACCGAGAGATCATTGTTATCAACTGCAATACACGCTTCCTTTACATCCCCGTACTCTGTGTAAGGATATGCAAAGCATCTGTCCATATTTAACTCTGTTCCGTCCGGCATACCGATTTTCTCGGTATATATGTCGTCCGATCTCAATGTCTCCAGATAACTTGTAAATCTTAATGCATCCTCACATGCCAATGCAAAAGTAACTTTCATGTTCTTCTCCTGCTTTACTTTCCAATCAAAATCACAAGCGTTTGGCTTCAAATTCAAATCCGCCCTTGCCATCAGTTTTCATCACTACATATGAAGGGTATCCGTCCCTTGGCCTTGATATACTGCCGGGATTAATAATCCATTTACCGTTCTGATTTAATAGTTTCTGTACATGGGTATGTCCATAAAGTATCACATCGTATCCGTTGCTTTCTGCAAAGTCCAGCAAGGCTATCTCACTGAAATACGGCAGCCTGTGTCCATGCTCAATGTGTATCAGCTTACCCTCTATATTGAGGTTTTGTACCGGAAATTCCCGCGAAAGGATATCGCAGTTGCCTTTTACTCCGTTTACCCTGCATCCGAGCCGGTCTCCGATATAATCAAAATCCTCAGACCCGTCTCCGCAGTGTAAAACAAGATTAAATTTACCCTCTTTCTGCCTTATCAGGTCTATATTCTCAGTTCTTCCGTGGGAGTCGCTGATGATCAGTATCCTCAAAACTCATTCTCCTTTGATATGACTGTCAGGCAAACCAACGGGGATTTGTAACCAGCTTATCAGCTATTTCTCCGTTATCGTCATAATCGTTTTCTACATAAATCCAACCCTTAAGTCCTGAGGTTGTCTTTATATATGCTACAAAATCACCCAATCCCTGCTCATCCAAAAACTTTACTTTTTTAACATAGAACTTCTGGCCCTTTGTTATCTCACCCTTGAAATTAGTAAGACCGGAATCGGAAAATACCTTTATATTTCTGGCTGCCTTAAACTTTCTGCCTTTTCCTTCGTTGGAAAACTCGGGTCCTACCTCGTAAATGCCTTTTTTAGGAGCCTTTTCTGTAAATCCTTCGCTGCTTATCTTATAATCTCTCTTTAACCATAAACATCCGAAAGGAACTGCCCAATAATCTTCGCCAAGTGTCAGGTACTTGTTATTTTTCTGAGGTGTAACTAAATAAGAATATGAACTTATATGATAATCTTCTCCTACAAGTACAAGCTTTCCCTTCTTAAATCTGAAAATCTTCATCCCAAGGAGTGATTCATTGAATGCTGAGTAGTAGCTGGCAACGAGTTCCTGATATTTATCGGAAGGATTAATATCAGCTATCTCCACATAGATATAAGCCAGAGAGTAAAGAGGATCATAACCACCGTCCTCTTTTGAACCATTCAAGTATGTATCGACCAGATACCCCTCGGACCATACCTCTTTGCCATCGACAGTGATCTTAAAAGTATAATCTGTCTTGTCATCGTCGAGATATTTTACATTGGGCTCATAATAAATAATCTCTTCCTTGCCGTCTCCGTTTAAGTCAGCGATAAGTGTGTTGTCCTCAGCCTTTATGCTATAGGTTCCTATCAATACGATAAAACCTAATACAAAAAGACCACTTAAAAAAGCTTTCCATAGTTTCTTCATATCAGTTTCTCCTTTTCTTTTTGCTTTACAAGCAAGCTTGCAGTGGATGTGTGTTCTTACGACCTTTGTATCATATTATAAATCCTTAGAATCCTTTAGTCAATAACCATATCAAAACAGCTACGCTGCTTAACGAAAGGTCTGACCTTATTATCAGCCACTGCCACATGGTCGGGATGTACCGCATATCCCTTTAACGCTGCCTCATCGGTCAGTGTAGAATCAAGCATCAGATCTCCGTTTGAGCTTGCAAGACCTTCTGTATACACCTTGATCTCTAACAATCCGGGCACCTTGCCTTTAAGTCCCTCAAGGCCTTCCTTTATGCCTTTCTTGATATCAGCCTTTTCCTCTGCAGAGTACTCGTCCTTTAAAGTCCAGACAATTACATGCTTTACCATCTTTTTTATCCTCCTAGTTTTATCCTATATAAAATTAAAATCCAATCTTCCTTATCTCTTCTACCAGATTCCTGCCATAGTTCTCAGTACCTAAGCAGTTCGGATGAAGATTGTCAATATAGTACTCTGACAGGTGCGGTACCAGCTTAAAACCATCCACCACCTTTACATTTTTGTATCTGCCGGCTATGTCCTTTACCTTTTCACAGAAATCAACAAATTTCTCCATCTGCTCAGGCTGGTCACCTCTCCATATGGGAGAGATGCAAAGCACCGGGATATCATTTCCATAGATACTCATCAGAGTCTCATAGTACTCCTCTACATCTGTCATCGTCTCACTGCCAAACTGGTTTGTACCCAATGCTACTATAATCTTATCGGGTTTGTAATCCTCCATCTTCATCAGGGATTTCTTATCATAAACATAGCCGCCGATACCCTGGTTGATGATATCATAGCCAAGCAGTCTGTTTGCTATGCTGACATATGTCTCTGCCGACCTGAGCGGTCCGTACCCCTGTGTAATAGAATCTCCCAGCCAGAGTACCTTTTCTTTTTTCTCTGCCCTTGTATAAGGCGCATTTATCTCAAAATTCTTTATGAGAACGGTTGCATCGGCAGGCAAGTATATTATTACATCCTTTTTCCCTATGGGTAATGTCCACTTAAGTGTACCCTCTTTTTCTAAGTCCTTTACATATCTGATATCCACAGCCAGACCATCTACAAACACTTCAAAGGAGTCCTGTGAACCTGTCCAGATAAACTTATAATCAAAAGACATGTTTGTCGCCTCAGTAGTAAACTCCAGTGTTTTTGCAGTAGATGCCATACATCTGTCATACCAGAAATCAAACGCCCCCTCAAAATACTTCATCTGCTCCTTTGAATACTGAAACGACTGCAGATAGCCATCCCCAGTCTCTTCAAAGAAGTACGCTCCAAAATAAATGTTTTTCAGTTCCTGATTAGTCATTTTACACCTCTCCATATATTATTAATCTTTTCAAACTATTTTAACATATACCGCCTTTTTCCACAATGCAATTTTAGACAATTTTCAAGGTGTATTTTGTCTAAATTTATCATTTTTATAACTTATCGTACTCGATAAAGCAAACGCCCCCAGAGTTCCCCCTGAGAGCATTACTTATTCTATGTAGATTGTCATTTTAGAGCCGACAAGGGCAGTCTGTAAGCCCTATTTTCTGCCAATACATATAGATAATTTCCATACGACTCTATATCCACAAAATCCGAACCACAAGGCAGATATACCTTCTTACAAGTCTTGAATCCATCTGAGGATATGAACAATGCCCATTCTGCCACTATTACACTCCAACCCTTTTGCG
>JAEEVK010000012.1 GCA_016287095.1 Lachnospiraceae bacterium | reverse complement strand
TCCCAATTCCTGAAGTACATCACCAATTCTTATATTTTGAAATTTTCTCGGTTCCATATTTTTAGTCCTATGATAATATATTAATCCGCACACATATACAATTCAAAAGCCACATTCAAAGAATCCGTCACAATTATTTCTTCCGTACCATCATCATGATTAATAACTGTTTCTTCAGTATTTAAATAGTAATTAACCAGTCTTATTTTCTTTTCAGATAATGCTAAATCATCAAGAAATTTATAGATGTTTTGCATTTCACCAGAAAGACGCATTTGAAGAGGCACCATATATACTCCTGTCGCTAAAGCATCGTCCTCATATTCTTCCGAAGAAAATGATCCAGATATATCTATATCTGCAAAAAGAAGTATTCCGTCTTCCCCAATTATAGGAGCTGCAGCTTGCATAGCTCTTTCTTGAGCATCACTTTCACCAGTTAAAGCTTTCTTGGAATAAATATATGGCTGAAGTCCTGCAAGAGACCTCTCTCCAATAATTAAATCGTAAGATATTAAATTATATTTTTCAATAACAGTATTAGTAACAAGATTATCAATCTCATCACTATCCATCATTGGATAATAGTTTTCCTTAGCTCCTTCAATTAACCCTTCTAATACTTTGTTGTTTTCTTCAACTAAAAAAAGTTGGGCTACTTTTGATTCGTAAATCATTTGAAGGCTTTCCTGTTCTTCAATATCATCTTGTAGTTCATTAGCCTTTTTTATTTGGGGTAACACTCCATAATACCCAATAAGTGCTACTAACACAAATACGCCCATAAAAGTGAGCAATTTTTTATCTCGTTCTGTTAATTCAATTTTCATCTGCTTCTCCTTCTCTACCAACAGCTTCCTCTAATGTACATGACACATTTACATGGTATTGGTCCTCAGCAGAATAACTGTAACCACTATATTTAACATCATGAAAAATCTTTTGACCCTTAAGTATAGTAATAAACTCGTTAATTGTTTGAACATTCGATGCCATAACATCCATATTCGTAGTACCGGTATCAGAATTACAACTAGTAAGAGTTACAGTCGCATAACCATTCGCCAACTTGAATATATGCGATTGAACACTACTTGTAGCCCAAGGATAAGTATCTAAATTTTCATTTATATAAGCTATCGAGAGGTATTGTCCTATAAGAAAACTGTTTCTAGCTGTAAGTTCGTCATATTCAGATACCTGCATCTGAATAGTTGCACTATTATTATAACTCTCTATTTCTTCGAGTTCAGATTCTTTTTTCTTTTTATTTAAGAGTGCGATAACAAATACCATAATCATAACTATAAGCGTTATAGCCAGAATTATAAAGTACTTTGCATTTGAACCATTTTTCTTTTCTTCCTTCTTACTCTGGTACCTTATTATATAATTTGAACCAATGCCTGACTCAAACAACCCGCTCGCAGCATATATATATTTTTGGGCATGTATACCATCTGAACCTTTTATATTCCTATTATCAGTAAATATATCTATCTTAGTCTGAACACCATACTCGGCCATAATGGTTTTGTAGAATGAAAGATCTCTATCTTCTACTCCGGCGAGATATATTGTTTCCAGTTCAGCCTCTAACTGATTTGCCTGCATAAACTGACGAATCTGACTTGCAGATCTAGTCAAATCCTGGGCATAATCTTCGGATCCCGGTTCATGGAAACAACGAGCAGAATTATAATAAGTAAAGACCTTATTAACATACAAAACAGTAGTTAAGGTCATGCTGTCGGATATCATAACCAAGAAGGTTTTATTCGTCTTAGCCAAAGTGTTATTAAGCAAGCTAATCAAACTGCCCTCACCGGAGTAAATACCCTTAAGTTTAATACCTATTCCTTCAAAGAAATTGATATAATCTTTTAAAAAATCAGGTGATACACTTTCTGCATACAGACGATGCATCTTTTTAGCTGAAGCATCTAAACGAACAAAACCATATAACTTTTCTTCTGAACGATCAATATTAGAAAAGCCCCTTCTTATATACTCAAGCGTCTTATCATCCGACATCTTGGGTATTTCCATATTCTGTCCAACAAACTTCGTACTATTTACTACTAAATTAACATCCTTAACAGGTAGTTTATTCTCGGCCCATTTTTCCTTCAAAAAAGCACCAAATGTTTCCGAATCCATAATAATACCATTAATAATGGTACCTTGTGGTGCAGGATATGAATAAAACTTATTGACAGTGGCTGTTTTACCACGTTTACCATCTACTATATGTATTTGCTGATTGGATAAATATATGACTGTACTCATACAGATTCTCCATTTCGTTTGTTATTTTGTAGAATTTGCGATAGCATCATATGAACCATAAATAGGTTGTATAACTGATATTATAATAAAACCGACTGTAAATGCCAATACCACAATAATCAAGGGTTCTAACATTGAAACCATACTCTGTACAGCCATTTCAGAATCATATTCCAATTGGTCTGCTGCTGAGTTAAGCATGTCATCTAATGTACCAGTTTCTTCTCCAACTACTACCGATGATACAAGTTTCTTAACAAAACCATCAACCTTTGCTAATGCGTCACTAAGATTTTGACCAGCTTGTATATCTTTTATTACGGTATCAAACTGTGCTTCAAGATATCTATTACCAATTGTGTCTCTCGCTATCGTAATACACGAAATAATCGGAAGACCTGCATTATAAAGACTTGCTAATGTTCTTGAAAATCTTGCCGTATATATAATTTTTTGAAGTTTTCCAAGCTTAGGGAACTTTATTTTCATCTTATCCTTTAAATATTTTATTGAGGGCACCGAAAATAGTAACTTGAAAAGAATAAATCCAATAACCCCAAATAATATAATTAGATACCACTTATTAGCTATAAAGTTACTTAACCCTAAAAGAATCTCGGTGGTAGCAGGAAGTGATTCCATCTGTGCGAACAGATCTTCAAATTGTGGCACTACATATCCCATAATAATGGCTAATACAACTACCATTAGTACGCCAAGTATTTTGGGGTATGTCATAGAACTCTTTATCTTCTTATATAATTTATATTCTTTTGCATAATATTCAGCCATCTGATTTGCTGTTGCTTCAAGTGTTCCAGATGCTTCAGCACTCTTAAACATATTTATCATCATTGAAGGAAATGCCATACCTTGCATAGTCATTGCTTCAGATAAACTTATACCAGTTCTAACCTGTTTTAAAACATTTTCATATAGATTTCGCTCTTTTTGCCTAAGTGTTTCATCATCACAAATAATTCTAAGAGCTCTTACCAACGATACTCCGGCACCTATCAATTTCCCAAGGTTTCTGGCGAAATCAGCTACTCTGTCAGCACGGATTTTTTTACCCATGGATTTCTTAACAACTTCCTCTGCTGATTCCAAATATATATTTTCGTTTTTTAATCGAGCCTGCAAGTCAATATCATCATTAGCTTGAAGCTTTCCTGTTATTTTTTTACCTTTATCATTTCTAGCTATATATTTATATGTAGTCAAAGTTTATATCCTCGCTTCAATATGTAAGTAGTTCCTTAATCAAACAAACCTTCCATTCACCATTTTCATCATTTTTAGTATATCTAACTATATATTCATCTGTTTCATATTCTAATCCAGTAATAATTCGTTTAGAACTATCATAACCTGTAAGTTTAAATGTTCCTTCCAAATCTCCCTGTATTCTTTCTACATAAGCATATGCTCCTTTTCGAATATTCCCTTTTTCAGTTTCATCAAAAATTGAAAGGCCTAATGCGTAATATTCTGTATTGACCATTTCTAGGCTCATTTTAATATTTTTAGCCTCTCGAAGTTTTAATCTTGCATTAGAATAGATTTTAAACTGGTGAAAAACAAATGTAGCAAATATAACCAGAGCCAGAATAACTACAACATAAATTGCGATACGTCTAAAAACCGCGCGACGTATATCTCTTTGCAGCGATATGTTATCTGATTCCTTCATCAATGGCTCCTTTCAAATTATAGGCCTTTATCCAATCAATTTCTTAATATTTTGATCTGATAGACCATAATAATTATATAGCGGTATATATTCCTTACATTCATAATCTCCATATTGAGGATTATTCACTATGATTGTCATTTCTATAACTGGATAATCTCCGCTTCTAAGAGACTCCATGGATGTATCAGCAGAAGAATCTCCGGGCTTATAAAGTGAAAATGAAATACTTTTTACTTTGTAGTTCATACCAATATAATTAGTATCATATTTTACCTGAGGTAAAGCCGTTTTTGAAACTGATGCATGATCTGCAGAAACTTTATCATACGCCTGAAATGCGTCTCTTACTAACACTTTTCCACCAGAAGTATTTGTATCTGATATTTCATCTGTAAGATGGTATGAAACCTGTATGCCATCATCTTGAAGAACACCGTTCACCTCATTAAATATAATAAAACTAATGGAATCTCCTGCAGTTCCTATATCTATACATTTTTGTGTATCTATACCTGTTAAATTTGGACTTAATACAAGTTTCTTCATAATAGCTTCTGTTAAATCACCTCTAATTTCAGTAGCTATTAATTGAGAGGCCTGCATTCCATAATCTGTTGCTTTTGTATAATAGTATACTTGAGTTGTAGATATAATTACTTGAGAACCCGCAAGAAGTAAAAAGCCCAAAAGGACAAAGCATATCATTAATTCAAGTAGCGTCATACCTTTATTGTCCATTCTGACACTTTTCATGATATCCTCCCTTCTGAGATCTTTTACTCAAAAATTTATTTATTGTATACATACCTAAATATTGATTTTCTCGCTATTTCCATATCTCGATAGTTTTCAATAATCTTAAGTTTTGTATTTGACAAGACTATCGCTTCTCCAATTTCATTATTGTTATTATTGATAGCCCCATTCACAAAAAACTTGTCGCTTTTTAATGGTTTCAATTCTATAGTCATCGGCAATATTGAGTTACTATCTTCTCTAAATGCATAATTTGAACTACCATTAAAATCCACTATATAATTATATCCAGCGTAATATTTTTCTTCAAAAAGCAAATTTTTATCTTTTGTTTTCACAGCATCTTCTGTCATCTCTGTTGATAACTTGATTATTTTAATGAAAGATGTCATAATAATTGCCAACATAAGAAATCCAATGGTAATTTCTACAAGTGTAGTGCCTCTATTATTCAAATTAACCAGCACCTCCTGTCTGCGTTGACACAGTTTCAATGTTTTCAAATCCAAGTCTATTCCATTTCCATATTAAGGACTCCGTAGAGCCGTTAGTTCCATCATCATAAACTGCGTAAAGTTTTATATTTGTAGGTACAGCAGAAGTATTATCTCCATCTCCACCAAACGTGAATTGTATAAAGTCATAAGCGGGTATAGTATGACCACCATTTCCATGATAAATAGTATATGTATTACCTGTACGTTCCATATTACCGCCAGTATTATTCCATGTAATATTTCTATCAAAATCAAAAACAATATACCAATCTTCAAGAGGAATTTTGCTATTATTATTTATTTTTATATTGTAATTATATGAATTTTCATTATTATATCCATAAGCAGGAGTTAAAGAAAATATATCAGAAACAATTTCTGATTTTTGTAGTTCATAAAAAACAACTTTAGGCAAATTAACTAACTCAACATTATTAGCGCCAACACTAATAGGAAGGCTATCACCATCATTAAGTGGCGAAAAATATTTTCCACTACTATCATGTGATATTTTATATATTCCCTCAGATTTTTTTTCTGGAGATATATTGCCTCGTAAAGACAAATCATCATCTGAATAAATATATATCCCCCAGTTATCAATTTTCTTTCCTGAGTTATTAGTTATAATTATATTTCCCCAATACCCCATTGAGTTGTCACGTTCTGAATAATTTGCACCAGTGCATTCAAAAACTATATCTATGCCATTGTTAGATGGAATTGTGTACGTCTCTCCACCATTATAATATTCATGATTTTCCTGATGTCCATTTAAATTTCCATCTGTCGAACTATCAATACTATTTTGTTTATCATATTTCAATATATACTTTCGATCTGTACGTACTAAAAGTTCTCCATTGTTATTATACATTTTATAGATGGCATTTAAAACAGTACCAGTTTTCTTGTCTATATCTCCCGACCAATTATCTGGTAGTTCCCAGTAAAACTGAACAAATATTTTTGAATTTCCCGGAGATGATATCTGAAAATATTTTGAGCACTTAGCTAAATCTGAATGATCACTATTTTTCCCAGCATTAGCTTTGTAATATAACCAAGCGCCTGATTGTACAGGATTTGCTGATTCAATTTTAACTTGAGTTGTAGATCCTTCAATAAATGTAAAACCTTTAAACAGTTCATTATATATGTATACCCATATTTGTCTATTATTTAATTCAGTATTTGTATTTGGATCTGTACTACATAATTTCCCGTCTACAACTGATAATTCATTAACATCAACTTTAAAATCCAATATTTCATGTTCCATAGCTTCAGCCACAGAAAAAAGAGTTTCTCTATTTGCAGGATTTGAAGTGTTTTTTGCCGTAGAGATTACCAAAGAATAGGCTACTAAAACCAAAGAAAGGCATAGCACCATCAATATCGCACTTACTACCAGTCCGGTAATGATTGCCGAGCCTTTATTATCCATATTATATGATCTATTTTTATCCATAATCATATAAATAGTAGCCCCCCTTGACACATCTATATCAAATATCATTAAAGTTATTTTTAGCGTTATTTACTGGCTTGTTCTGATAGATATGCTCCAACACAATTATCGTATAATTTTTCAGGTTTAATACTGTCTGCTATAAGTTTGCTATCCTTGCCCAATTTACAACTATCACTAATATATATAGCATAGATATCACCATTTTTGTTAAACATGATACATATATGGTTTTTTAGAATTTTAGCATCACGAATATATTCATCAACTAACTCAAATATAAATGCTTTCCCACTTTTATTTGCGCCTGATGAAAAATCCATATTATTCTTATATGATGCATAATCAGTATCCCAGCAATAAGCATAATATATTACTTTAGATTTATCACTATTATTCTTATATATATGGTTTTTCAAATTATTTTCAGGATAATAACGATCAATAAATTCCGTAAGAGCATTGTCGGCTCTTAGCTGAGCAATCTTATTTCTCGCTGCCATATATAATATTTCAGCATTTTCTTGTTGAGTTTGATATTTTGAATATCTTTGCCATTTAATCAAACTCATAGTTGTAACTGCAGCCAGTACAGAAACTAAAGTCATAACTACAACCAGTTCCACCAGCGTGAATCCCTTATTCGATTGTCTTAATCCTGTCATCTTCACTCTGGCTCACCACCTTTAATATCCTTTGTGTTCTATTGATACTACAAAGCAGTATCAACCTTACTAAGGATAACATCTAAATCTTTATTCCTACCGCTATCACCAATCATGCATTTTTTCTAATAACTTATATGCTCTATTGTATTTATTCTTTATAAAGTTTACCCGTTTTTCATTATCAAGTTCTTCAATATTGTTTATGTTGTTTGTTTTAAGAAGTAGCAGCATATCTGTAGTATCTGTTTTTCTTGGAACTAAACCACCATCATGTACTGCCTTTGCTTTGACTCTTATCATCCCGATATAATCTGCTACATATAACTCTATATTATTTAAACTATACTTGGCTTTTTCCCATTTGATGTTAGCATCAAGCTCTTTCAAAAAGCCAGGAAGTGTAGCACAGTCGTTATTCAGCCAATCCTTTTCCAGCCCAAGCTCTTTTCCTACTTCTGCTATGACTTCTATAACAAAATCATCATATCTTGGAGTTAGTGTATCTATGTCTATGGTGTAGCCATGATCGTCTATTCCATAGTACAACATGACAAATCCGCCGATAGCATGTATGACTATATGCTCTCCGATGCTTTCAAGTTTCTTGTCCAGCATCTTTAGCGCTTCTTCAAAAGCAGGCAGACCTTTTTCTTTTAGCATCAGTACCTCTCTTTAGTAGACTACATTCATCATCTTATAGATATCATCCGGCTGCTTTACACGATCTTCAAGTACCAGCTTTTCCTTTAATGGTTCTGATTTTTCTATATCTTCGAGATTTCTATACTCCCGGAACATAAAGTCGTTTCGATAGTACTTTATGATACAGTATATCAGTACCTTGGTCTCTTTTGACATCCTGCTTATATCCATAGAGGATATGACTTCATGGTACTTTTTGTAGTAAAAGAACAATCTGTGAAGGCATCTGTGCAGATAAAGGTAATCTTTGTTAGACCAGCCGGTCTGATCTTCATAATAGATTTCAGTCATCCTGCCATCTCCCTCCAAACTGATGTTCTGCTTTCAGCACATATTATCCCTATGCTACTATATATTATATCGACAATTTTACTCTTTTTTATTACACAATTCAATAAATTTTTTGCACTTTTTACTAAAAAAATACTAAATATATGTAAAAAGCCCCAGAATCGAGATAATTCTGGGGTAAATGGTTAGTGTAATTTACGATTTTTTCTTTGTTTTCATTGACATTTACACTCTTTCGATATATCATTTTCTACCAGAGAACATTAGAAACAAGGTAGGACAACTATATATGCAGTTAAAAAGACTCCTCAGCCTGACCAGGAAGGCTGTTGACGAATACAATATGATAGAGGAAGGCGACCGGATAGCCATCGGTATCTCCGGTGGCAAGGACAGTCTGACTCTCCTATATGCACTTAACGGACTCAGACGCTTTTATCCCAAGCATTTTGATATAGAAGCTATCACGATAAATATTGGCTTTGAGGAATTCGACACCTCGAGGATCAGTGCTCTTTGTGAGGAGCTGGGTGTGCACTATACTGTAGTGAACACTGAGATAAAGCAGGTGGTTTTTGACATCCGCAAGGAGGATAATCCTTGTTCTCTCTGTGCCAAGATGCGTAAGGGAGCCTTTAATGACAAGGCTAAGGAACTCGGCTGTAACAAGGAGGCATATGCCCATCACAAGGATGACGCTATCGAGACCTCTCTGATGTCCCTGATATATGAGGGTCACTACTACTGCTATGCCCCGGTCACTTACCTCGACAGGATGGACATAACTCTGATCAGGCCCCTGCTATATGTGGATGAATGCGATGTCGTGGGCTTTAAAAACCTCTATAATCTCCCTGTTGAAAAGAATCCCTGCCCTGCTGACGGGTATACTAAACGGGAATACGTAAAAAACCTGATTAAAAGCATGGAAAAAGAAGACAAAGGGGTACGAGACAGGCTGTTTCATGCAGTACATGAATACTGGGAGGTCAAGAAGGTATCACCAAAGTCCTAATCAGAAAAATGTTCGATTTTTAGCAAACATTTGTTTGACAAATCTTCATGAATATGTTATGATGTACAAAAGACCACATAGAAAGGATGATTACTATGCCCGAGCCTATATCAAAAAAGCAACAGGAAATCCTCGATTATATAAAGTCACAGATTGCCAAGAGGGGCTTCCCTCCGTCGGTTAGAGAGATATGTGCGGCTGTTAACCTCAAGTCCACATCTTCTGTTCATAGCTACCTCAGTTCACTTGAAAAGAGCGGTTATATTCGCCGTGACCCTGCCAAGTCCCGTTGTATCGAGATCATAGACGGATCTGCTATACCCGAGAGCAATGTCTCCAGTGTGAGTGTGCCTATCTTAGGCCAGGTTACCGCCGGTATGCCTATACTTGCAGTTGAGAACATCGAGGGCTACTTCCCTCTCCCTGCTGAGGCTGTTCCTTCCGGTTTTGAAACCTTTATGCTGAGAGTCAAGGGTGAGAGCATGATCAATGCCGGTATCTTTGACAAGGACCTCATCCTGGTCCGCAGCCAGAAAACCGCTGAAAATGGTGAAAAGGTTGTAGCTATGGTAGATGATGCTGTGACTGTAAAGACTTTCTTTAAAGAGAAAGGTCACTACAGACTCCAGCCCGAGAATGATACTATGGATCCTATCATAGTTGATAAATGTGATATATTGGGGAAAGTTATAGGATTATTCCGTTCCATAAAGTAAACCTTAAATATTTTCACCTTATCAGTCAGTTTATGAAGCCTATAAATGAAAACAAGTCATCCCGATTCGCTCAGGATGACTTATTTTATTACATGAATTTTCCATCACTCCATATCCTCTCGAGGTTGTAGAACTCTCTATCTTCTCTTAAGAATACATGGATGACTACATCACCGTAGTCCATCAGTATCCAGCCGCTGTTGCGGTTACCCTCTTGCTTTTTGGAGTATACTGACTGCTTGGCGAGCGCCTCGCTTACGTTATCTACTATAGCCTCCAGCTGTGAGGAGTTTGAAGCACTGCATATCACAAAGTAGTCTGCTACGCTCGATATTTCACCGATGTAGATAACTTTGACATTCTCAGCCTTCTTGTCTTCCATGGCCTTCTTGGCTGTTTCTACTATCTGTTCTATATTTATGTTCTTATCCATATGTTTTCCTCTTTTGTAAAGATTTAAAGATCCTTCGCTACGCTCAGGATGACAGAATATACTATGATATTCTATTGTGCCATGATGACAATCAGACATCTTCCGTTAAATATTTCTTATAGTACTCATATGTCTCCACCGACATCATACATACATTATCCTTATATGTCCTAAGCAGATACGGTACCACATTGTTTAGTACATGTGCACATGCCAAATCCAAGTCATAGGTAGCTATCGAACGGATGACATCGAGTGAAGGGGTATATACCATATCCCTGCCGGGCTCTATCACGTCACTCATGTATACTATCTTTTCCAATGTACTCATATCAGGCTTACCGGTTGTATGATAGCTGATGGCGCTGATGATGTCCTCATCTGCTACACCATACTTATCTCCGGCCCAGACTGCTCCTACCTTAGAGTGGAGGAGGTTAGATGCCTGACGCTTTTCTACCTCGTCATATTGGATACCCAGCTTGTCACATTCTGCAAGTATCTGTTGATCATCCAGATGCTTGGCGCAGTCATGCAGCAAGCCTGCCGTATATGCCTTGACAGCATCATATCCGTGTAGTTTAGCCAGTTTATAGCACATTTCGGCTACATTTAGTATATGCCTGTATCTCTTAGGCTTCATCAAGGCTTTCATGTCGGCCTTTATCTTTGTAAATGCCTGGTTCTGATACAAGCCCTTCTCATCTATATAGTCTATGACTTCCTTAGGTACCAGTCCGTTTACCGATATACCGCATTCCAGGTACTCTCTGAGGTCAGATGATGAGATGCTAACCAACGGAGATGACATAAATACTATCTCCGGTACAAATAAACTGCCGTCTACCTGCTTGCTCGTAAACTTTTTTCTGATCCTGTCAGCAGTAGCCGCATAGTCACACTCTGCAAACTCTCGAGCTTCCTTCTTTTCTTTGAGTTCCGTAGCCCTCGGAGCCACTACCAGTGTGCAGTTCTGCAGTATCACATCCGGTAAATGCCAGTCCTCAAAATAGTCCAGCGAATCCCCGCCTATGATAAAGTAGTACTTTGTATCAGGATGCTCCTTCTTCAGCATACTGAAAGTGTCTGCCGAGTATGTCGGGCCCTCTCTTTTCAGCTCATAGTCAGACAGTTCAAAGAACGGATATGGCTTGATGGCCCTCTCTATCATGGCACATCTGTCCTCTTCGCTCGCTATGCAGTCCATATTTTTATATGTGGGCTGTTTTGAAGGCATAAACAGGACTTTATCGAGGTTCAGCATGTCGTAGGCTCTCGAGCCGACCATTATATGTGATAAATGTATGGGATTAAAGGTGCCTCCCATTACTCCGATTCTTTCCATATAAGTACCTCGGACTATATTATTCAACCGCTTTACTCTTCTTCTCTCTCGGCAACTCTATCTTCTTATTCTTCTTTGATTCTTTATAGAGCACTATCTTCTTTCCGATTACCTGTACTACCTGGGAACCTGTCCTCTCAGCCAGTATCTGCGCCAGCTCCTTGGGGTCATCTGCACAGTTCTTAAGAACTGATATCTTTATCAGCTCCCTGGCTTCCAGTGCCTCTGCGATACCCTCTGTAAACTCCGGAGTGATGCTTGCCTTTCCTATCTGATATATGGGGTCTATGTTCATAGCCAGACCCTTTAAAAATGATCTCTGTTTTGTAGTCATGTTTTCCTCTTTACCTATAATAATCAAAATCCCATCCGTACAGCCTTACAGTATCGCCTTCCTGGATGCCCAGCTCCTCGAGCTTATCCAGGATGCCGTTGGTCTTTAAGAAATTCTGGAAGAATGCAAAGCCCTTTTCAGAATCCAGGTTGGTATATCCAAGCATCCTCTCGATCCTGGGACCTTCTACCAGGTAAACCTTTTCTTCCTCATCGTATGCTACGGTATAAGGCAGGTTGGTGTCTATCTTTTCTTCGTATACGAAGTCGGGCTCATATACTATCGGGTCATCTCCCACAGTCTGCAGTAGCTCGTATGTACGGTATAAAAGCTCCTTTACTCCCTCGCCCGATACTGCTGATATAGGCATAACCTCGATGTTTTTAGGTTCAAAATGGTCTTTGAGATTCATTATAGCCTCGTCCTTTTCCTCTCCGTAGAGGACATCCATCTTGTTTGCTGCTATAATCTGAGGTTTATTTAAAAGTTCAGGGTTATATTTTTCAAGCTCCAAAGTGATCTTTTCGATATCGTCTATCGGATCTCTGCCCTCTACTGAAGCGGCATCCACGATATGGATCAGCACCTTTGTTCTCTCGATATGCTTTAAGAACTGGTGTCCAAGGCCCACTCCTTCGCTGGCTCCCTCTATAAGTCCTGGTATGTCTGCGATGATAAAGCCCTTGCCACCGTCTATATCCACTACTCCCAGGTTGGGGTTAAGTGTTGTAAAGTGATAGTTTGCTATCTTAGGTCTCGCATTTGAGACTCTGGCTAAAAATGTGGATTTCCCGACATTGGGGAATCCTACCAGTCCGACATCAGCTATGCACTTAAGCTCCAGTATGAGGTTCAGCTCCTTGGCTGCCTGTCCCGGCTGTGCATATTTCGGAGCCTGCATGGTGGATGTGGCATAGTGCATATTCCCTTTTCCGCCACGGCCACCGGTAAGTATCACCTGTCTCTGGTTATCGTGGGACATATCGGCTACTATCTTGCCGGTCTCCTCCTCACGGAGCACGGTACCCTCAGGTATCTTTATGATGAGGTCCTCCCCGTTCATACCGCTGCATCTCTTATTTTTACCGTCCTCGCCGTTCTGGGCGCAAAATTTATGGATGTATCTGAAATCATTGAGGGTATTCAGTCCCTTATCCACTTCAAAAATGACATCTCCGCCTCTGCCGCCGTCTCCTCCGTCCGGACCACCGTCCGGTACGAATTTCTCGCGCCTAAAGCTGACATGCCCATCTCCGCCCTTGCCGGATCTGATATATATTTTAGCTGTATCTGCAAACATAAAAATCTCCTAAAAAAAGGCCGTCGCTAAGCGACAGCCCTTAATCACCAATTATTCAGCAACAGGATAAACGCTTGCCTGCTTTTTATCTCTGCCCTTTCTCTCGAATCTTAATGTTCCGTCAACAAGTGCAAATAATGTATCGTCACCGCCACGTCCAACATTAACACCGGGATGAATTCTTGTTCCGCGCTGCTTATAAAGGATGTTTCCAGCCTTTACAAACTGTCCGTCAGCACGCTTAGCTCCTAATCTCTTGGACTCGGAATCTCTACCGTTCTTGGTAGAACCAACACCCTTTTTATGAGCGAAGAACTGAAGGTTCATCTTTAACATGTCTTACACCTCCTAATTTTCTATTCTGATGTACTTTTTACCGTAAGTCTTTTGAATCTGCTCGATACCTAACTTTAAACTTTTCAGTAACAGTAAAGCATCGTCCTTGGATTCGTCCTTTAATCTGAAATAAATGTGTCCTTTTTTCTCATCTTCTTCGATCTCAAAGGCACAATCGGTCAACTCCTCTACAGAATTAACAGTGGTAAAGACCAGCGCCGATACAGCCGCACAGATAATATCATTACCTGCCGAAGCATATCCGGCATGTCCTTTGAAATCAAAACCGTCTAATATTCCGTTTTCGTCATATAAAAAGGATATCTTTATCATTTATTCCGGGATTCTATTAAGCATTGATTGAATCAATCTTAACTTTTGTAAAGAGCTGTCTGTGTCCGTTCTTCTTATGATAGCCGGACTTTCTCTTATACTTGTAAACAACTACTTTTCTGCTCTTGCCTTCTTCTACTACTGTAGCTGATACCTTAGCACCCTTAACAGTAGGATTTCCAAGAACGAGTGAGCCATTGTTTACTGCAAGTACCTGGTCGAAACTAACTGTCTCGCCTTCAGCTGCACCAAGCTTCTCTACCTTGATAACGTCGCCTTCTGCAACCTTGTACTGCTTTCCGCCTGTAGCAATAATAGCGTACATTTTTGAATCCTCCTAATATTTTCTCGCCAGCTGTGGGGGACATATGTCACTTTACCCTCGCTGTGCGGCACACTTGTGTAGTATAACATCAAGTCAAATCATTTGTCAAGGAATTTTTTAAATATTTTTAAATATCCAGTTTCAACTGCATCTCGTCCTCAGCCTCAGACTTGAACTCCTCCATCTTCTCAGGTGTGATGGTAGGCAGTTCCTCTATAGAAGATATACCGAAATGTCTCAAAAACTCCTCCGATGTACCAAAGAGGCAGGGCTTACCGGGAGCGTTCTTACGGCCAAGTTCTTCTATCAGGCCGTACTCCAGGAGCTTATTTACAGAGTGATCCGAGTTTACTCCTCTGATGATCTCTATATCAGCCTTCGTAATAGGCTGCTTGTATGCTATGATCGACAAGGTCTCAAGTAACACATCTGTCAGTATGTGCTTTTTCGGTACCTTGGCTATCTTTATGATGGTCTCATACATCTCAGGCTTGGTACACATCTGAAATGATCCGTCCAGCTCTATGATCTGTACACCAAAGCTTGAATCCTTATATCTGTCAGCCAGGGCTCTGATACAGTTTCTGACCGTATCCTCATCATGCCCTACAGCTTCTGCTATCCTGTTTATCTCAACCGCTTCACCCATAGTAAAAAGGATTGCTTCTACTTTTGCCAGCAGGTCCTTTAAATCCTGGTCAAGCCTCATTACTTCTTCGTTGTCCATTTCTACTACTCCAAATAAAAAATTGTTATCACGACGACATAAACTCGTCCAGCTCCACGATATCATCTGCCAGATAGTCGATTATGATGTCCTCAAATGTTCCGTCCTGGTGGATATTTACTCGGCCCATCTTTATTAGCTCGAGTATAGCCAGGAATGAAACGATGATCTCCATCTTGGACTTGCGGCTCTCTATGTACTTACGGAAGCTGAAATGTCTGTTAGCCAAACCGTAAACCTGCAGGTCCTCTATGATCTGGTAAAGATTGGTCTCTTCCTTTTCAATCTTACCAAACTTACTCCTGACAGGGTCTATCCTGTCGTCCTGCTTCTTTACCAGGTCCTTAAATATCGTATTCAGCTTGTTGAGACTCACATCTCCAAGCAGTGCGCCGACATCAATCTCTTCCTTATAATCCATCACCTCATCCGGGATGGTCTTCACCTTAAACATCAGCTTTTCTGCATCAAACTGCCTGTCCTTCAGCTCATATGATGCATACTTAAACATCTTATACTCGAGCAGTCTCTCTACGAGCTCCTGCCTGATATCGATGGGCTCACCCTCTTCATCAACCTCAACCTTAGGCAGTAATGTCGCAGATTTCAGTTTCAGCAGATATGCCGCCATTACCAGGAATTCGCTGACTTCCTCCAGCTTCTCCTGAGGCATTCCCGATATTACCTCCATATACTGGTCGGTAATCTCGACTATCGGGATATCGTATATATCTATTTTGTTTTTTTCTATCAGTTGAAGGAGCAGATCGAGCGGTCCTTCAAATGCATCGAGTTTTACCGATATACTCATAATATGTAGCCTTTACACAAATCTTATCACCACTATCTCCGGCCTGTTGAATATCCTTATAGGGAAGTCGTGCCACCCTACTCCGCCTGAGATCACCATTTTCATCTTACCTTTTTCAAAAACACCCTTGGACCTCTTGGTAAATATCTGAAGTCTGGGAGTTACCATACCGCCGAGGAATGGCATCCTCACAATACCGCCATGTAGATGTCCGCAGATACAAAGATTCACGCCTGCATCTGCATAATTATCAAAATGCTCGGGGTCATGTGCTATTAATATGGTATATTTTCCTGCAGCACAATCCTTTTTCATGATATCTCCGACTTTTGTCTTCAACATACCTGTGCGATCATGGTCGTGATATAACCACAATGGCAGGTTCAGTCCCACAAAGCACATCTTATCATCCTGCTCCGGACAAAAGCTTGCATCGTTCAGCAGCACCGAGTACTCATTAGACATCTTAACGAGCTTTTCATATGCTGTCCTGTCCTTCAGGTTTACAGCGAGCTTTTCCTCATGGTTACCGAATGTATAGATTACCTGTCCGCCCAAAGTACTCAGACCCTGCAAGATATGTCCGGCGTACTTCAGCTCCTTTTCGCTCCTGCCATTTATCACATCCCCGGGGACCACTATATATTCAGCATTTATTTCTTTCAGTTTTTCCAGTAGCCGCACATTATCCTTACCATGATATACTTCATGGAGATCACTGACGACAGCTATCTTTTTGCCTTTCAGCGACTCAGGGATATCCGGAGACTTTATCTCATACTCCGTCACAGTGAGCAGCTTGAGCTCTATCAGTCCCATGATCAAGAACAGGATAACTATGCTGGAAAAAACAATTATAAAAACCTTCATCAATCTAGTCCTTGTGTACCGGTCGGATTTTCCTGCAATCCCTTCTGGTACTCTTCAAGCTTGGAAACAGGCTTTTCCGTCCCCTCTTCAGCCGGCGATGCCGTGAAGATAAAGAACAAAAGCAGCCCGATAAAAATCAACAGCGATATTAATAGTACTATCTTAGCCTTTTTCATAATATTTTACCTTGCTAAAACAAACAAATGACTATTATCCTTCTTAGATATCTCGAAATCCTCTTTGAGTGTACAATTACTCAAATGTGAGTATTCTTTAACAAACTCCGGATTCCTTGAATACATTATGATAACAGCTTTTTTGTCGAGCAGCTCATCAGCCTTATCAAAGAATGCCTCATAGATCTTCTCTATATCAAAAAGTGACTTCTGATCTGTAACAAAAGGCATATCAGTAATGATCTCGTCAAAAAGATGTGTCGACTTAAACTCAAAGAAATCCTTGTTGATCAGATCGGTTTTCTTGAGTACGCCTGCTGACTTCAAGTTGATCTCGGCTTTCTTTACAGCCTCTCCGAATATATCTATGCCGTAGTACCTCTTGGCATTAACCGCAAGCTCTCTCTCTGCTATCATGGTGCCTACTCCGCAGAACGGATCAAGTACGGTAGCGTTACCCTTTAGGTAGGGCTTAGCCAGTTGCATCAAGGTAGCTGCGAGGTACGGCTTTATGGTGGCTGCTATGGTTTCCCTGCGGTATGTAAATCTGTCATCCTTTAAGATACAGAACTTAACCAGTACTATGAGCTTGTCTGATGAGGTCTCGACAAATCTGATCTCCACATCATAATTCGATACCGAATTGGAAAGTCCCCAGTTAGTGAGCAGCTCCAGCTCCTCAGAAAACTTCTTTGCAAAATCAGCAGCCTTCTGCTTATCCTTTGAACGCAGCTCTGTACGGAAATTAACCCTGTATCCGCTACTCTGCTCAGCCTCTTCGCCCTTTATCAGGACTCTCCTGAATATATATTCCTTTATGCCGGCATCAAACAGCTCCTTTGCGGCCTTCTTTGGATCGGCACTGACTGTCCTTGCTCCGTCCGGTACAAAGAGCAGCTCGTCATAGGTCCTGATATGGATCACGTCCTCCAGGGCCTTTGTCTTAAAGATAATGCCTGAAGGGAAATCCTTGTGGGGCAGCTTCTTTATCTGGTCTCCGGTCACTTCCTTATGACTGCGGTTAGTGGTAAAGATGCACTCATTTTCCAGACCGAATCCGGCAAATACGAGCTTTCCGTTGCCAAATATCTTTACCAGCTGCTTCATCTCATCGACTACATGCTTTCTGTTCTCATCATCGACAGGAATCTTCTTAAGCTCCTCAAAGCGAGCCTTCAGTTCATCCTTATACTTTTCGTATCCGATTTTCCTTAACGCTTCAACATATGTGGCCTTGTTATACATAACTATATCCGTAGTATAAGCCTCATACAGAGCATCCAGATTCTCAGGTGCTTCAAGTATCCCGAGGACAATCGCCGTATTCTTTCTGATCTTTGGATCCTCGTTTTTTAGCAGTTCAGTAAGCACTGAAAAATCACCGTTTAATATTGAAAGAAGGGCATCCTTCTCGCGGCTGCCCTTAATAGGTGTTTTAAGGGTCTCTTTAAGTGAAAGAAGATTTTCCTTTACATTGAGACCATTAACAATATTATAATAGAAATCCTTTATCATTTCTTTAACTATACCCTTCGTGTCTGAATATCAATATACTATACTAAAAAGCTCTGACTTTAAGCCTCTGCTGCACAGTCCTCTTCGGGCTCTGCATATGTAGCCTCAGCCTTGGTGATGATCACGCTGCTGAATGCACTCTTAAGTGCGATGTAAACGGTAGGACGTGTCTCATCAAACTCGTCTGTATCGTACTCCTGCTTAACATATGTGAACAAATCGATGCAGTCAAACTTAACATTTACATTATCAGGGATGATGACGTTGAGATATGCTGCAGCACTCTTGATAGCGATGAAGCTGCCATCATTAAACTCACAACCTGATAAATCAAGTGTCTGTCTGCTGAAGTAGTTGCTGACCATCACTCCGCCGGTAATCTTCTTTACCAAAGAACGATCCTTAGTAACCGCAAACAGCGAGAAGAACTGCTCAAGCGATGAATCCTTAGGTCTGTTCTTGTTTTTCTTTTCGAGGAGCATCTCAACTGCCTTGCATACTGCAATAACAGCGGCGATAGTTGAAAGGATAATAAAGAGCAGCTTAATCTTCTTCATCTTTTTCTTTACTTTAACCTTAAGCTTTGTCTTCATCTTACCCTTCATCTCCTTCTTCAATTCTTTTTTGATCTCTCTTTTGCTTTTCCCCATAACCCCTCCATAAAAGGATATATTTTAACAAAAATATGATAGCACAAAACGGGTAAAAGCACAAGCAAATCTTTAAAATTTGTGGATGAAAAGTCCGGATCTGAGCTTGGGCTCAAACCATGTAGACTTAGGAGGCATCAGACGGCCTGCATCAGCTACTGCGAACAGTTCCTGGATGGATGTGGGATACATAGCAAATGCTATCTTCATATCTCTCTTGCAGCGTCTCTCAAGCTCCTTGATACCTCTGATACCGCCGATAAATGCGATACGCTTGTCCTTTCTGGGATCCTTGATACCAAGTACGGGGTCCAGCAGGTAGGTCTGAAGTATTGAAACATCCAGGCTCTTTACCGGATCTGTTACTCTCTTAATGAAATCCTTTGCTTCAAGCTCATACCACTTTCCGCCAAGTAACATAGCAAATGTATATTTTCTGGTAGGAGTAAACGAATGGTTCATAGGTCTAACAATAAAGAATCCTGTGATACTCTCAAGCAGCTCCTCCTCTGTCAGATCATTAAGATCGCAGACAACTCTGTTATAAGGCATGATCATAAGCTGATCCTCAGGGAAAAGTACTGAGAGGAAGAAGTTAAATTCCTCTTCACCCGTATACTCGGGATTAAGATCTCTTCTCTTAAGTCCTGCCTTTACAGCTGATGCGCATCTGTGATGTCCGTCAGCTATATATATGCTGTTGATCTGTTCAAAAGCATCCTGAATAGTCTTTATATCCTCAGGATCGGATATTTTCCATACATTATGTGATATACCGTCATCGGAAGTGAAGGAATAGAGAGTATCTCCTCTCTTTACCCTGTTAACTACTTCACTGATCACTTCATTACTTCTGTATGCAAGGAAAATAGGGCCTGTATGAGCTCTCAAGGTATCAACGTGGTTGATACGGTCAAACTCCTTGGCTTCTACGGTATTCTCATGCTTCTTAATAACATTGTTTGTATAATCATCTATTGAACAGCAAGCAGCGATACCTGTCTGATGTCTTCCGTTCATGATAAGCTCATAGATGTAATAACAAGGCTCTTCATCTGAGATGAATGTTCCGTCTGCCTGTCTTGCCTCAAAGAGCTTTTTAGCATGCTTATAAACCTGAGGATCATAAGTATCTACATACTCAGGCAGTGAAGTCTCTGCTCTGTCTATACGAAGGAATGAGTAATCATTTCCCTGAATTGCCTCTGTTGCTTCTGCTCTGCTATAAACATCATAAGGAAGTGCTGCAACCAATGCTGCCTTATCTGCTGCCGGTCTTAAGCACTTAAACGGTTTTACGATTGCCATGATGATCCTCCATTCAATTTATGTCTTTATTATCCCAAAAACAGAGATATCATACTATATCGCCGGGAATAAATCAAGTGTTTTTTATCAATAATAAATTGTACCTTCCGAGGTTACTTTCGCGAAAATAGTCTTCACTTCACCATCATATTTGTCAGATATAGTATATGCGTTTAAGAATCTCTCGATGGCGAGTTTTGTCTTTGCTTGATCGTTGGAATGAATATATGCAAGTGGTTCGCCCTGCTCTACTTTGTCACCCAGCTTCTTATTTAATATAAGGCCGACGCTTAAGTCGATGACACTTTCCTTTGTTTCACGACCGCCTCCGAGTATTAGGGAACACATGCCAATATCGTCAGTTTGGATATGACTTACATATCCGCTCTTAGGAGCAAGTACCGGCTCCACATACTTAGCCTTTTCAAACTTGTCATTATCATAGACGTAATCAGGATCTCCGCCCTGTGCTTCTATGAATTCGGCGAATTTCTTTAATGCTGAGCCATCATCTATGGTTGCCAGGAGCATCTTTTCTGCTTCGTCATGATCCTTTGCAGCACCTCCGCCTATCATCATCAGGCAGCCCAGTGCCATACAGTCTTCTAGCAGGTCCTTAGGTCCTTTTCCTTTAAGCAGGTTTATAGCCTCGATGACCTCGAGTGAGTTTCCTACAGCAAGACCCAGTGGCTGATCCATGTTAGTGATAACAGCAGATGTATGCTTTCCTGCCATAGTACCTATTTTCACCATAGCGTCCGCAAGCGCAACTGCATCATCCAGAGTTTTCATAAATGCTCCGGAGCCTGTCTTTACATCCAATACTATGGCATCTGCTCCGCTGGCAAGCTTTTTACTCATGATACTGCTGGCGATGAGCGGTATGCAATCCACCGTACCTGTTACATCACGGAGAGCATATATCTTTTTGTCCGCCGGAGCCAAGTCTGCCGTCTGTCCCATGATAGCAAGTTTTATACGGTTTACATTTTCAAAGAATTGTTCACCACTGATGGATGTTGAAAAGCCCTTTATACTTTCCAGTTTATCTATGGTACCGCCTGTATGACCAAGTCCTCTGCCGGACATCTTTGCAACGGGCACTCCGCATGCTGCTACCATAGCGCTCAGGCACAGAGATGTCTTATCTCCTACACCACCCGTGCTGTGCTTATCGACCTTTATACCATGTATCTTTGAAAGGTCCAATGTTTCTCCTGAGTCACGCATGGACAGTGTAAGGTTTGTGGTCTCCTCCATATCCATGCCTTTAAGACATACAGCCATCAGGAAAGCCGACATCTGATAGTCGGGTATCTCCCCCTTAGTATACCCCTGCACTATATAGTCGATCTCTTCCTTGGTCATCTTTCCGCCATATTTCTTTTTTAATATCAAATCATACATTCTCATAGCATATACCTCTCCCCAATATAATAAAATCCCTTACATTCAGATAACTTCACATTTATAATCTGTCCTATCAGATCATCACTTCCCTCGAAGTGAACCAACAGGTTATTGTCCAGTCGACCGGTCAAGTAATTCTTTTCAGGATCAACCTCTCTGTCTCTTTCTTCGACAAGTACAGACATCACCTGGCCTTCCAGACTCTTGGCATATTCTTCCGAATACTTGCCTACTTCCTTTAGCAGCCTGTCAAACCTGTCCTTGATGGTCGCTTCATCTACCTGATCAGGGAATGATGCTGCAGGAGTACCGGTTCGCTTTGAATAAATAAATGTAAACGCACTGGCGTATTTTGCATACCTTACTACATCCAAAGTCTCTTCAAAGTCCTCTTCGGTCTCCCCGGGGAATCCGACTATAATGTCGGTAGTGATAGCGATGTCAGGTATTGCGGCTCTGATTTTATCAATCAGTCTCAGATAGTCTTCCTTAGAATAAACTCTGTTCATCTTTTTCAGCAACCTGCTGCTACCCGACTGTACAGGCAGATGAATATGATGACATACCTTTTTAGCATTCTTCATGACTTCTATCAACTCATCGGACAGATCCTTGGGATGCGATGTCATGAATCTGATACGCTTCAAACCTTCTATCTCATCAACTCTTCTCAATAGCTCTGCAAAGCTTATAGGATTTTCAAGATTTTTCCCGTATGAATTAACATTCTGTCCCAGGAGCATAACTTCTATCACGCCCTTTGATACAAAATCCTTTATCTCATTGATAATATCTTCAGGCTTACGGCTCCTCTCACGGCCTCTGACATACGGAACAATACAATATGTACAGAAGTTGTTGCAGCCAAACATAATGTTAATACCGGCCTTGAATGAGGCCTTGAGTTTACTTGGCAGTTCCTCAACGATCTGGTCGGTACCCTTCAAGATATCAACCACCATCTTATGTTTCTTTTTTATCTCAGAATTTTCAGCAAAATACGTAAACAGCAGCTCCGCCAGCTTATATATGTTATGTGTTCCGAATATGATATCAACAAATCTGTAACTCTTCTTTATAGTCTCGACCACATGCTCTTCCTGCATCATGCAGCCACACATTGCTATGATCATCTCAGGTCTTTTAGATTTGAGTTTTCCGAGATATCCCAAACGGCCATAAACACGCGAGTTTGCGTTTTCTCTGACAGTACAGGTGTTATAAAGGCAAAAATCTGCCTTCTCGTCATCTACTTCCACATATCCGATTTCTTCAAGTACACCGGCCAGTTTCTCAGAGTCCTTGAAATTCATCTGACAACCAAAAGTGGAAATATGATAAGTCAGCTTCCTGCCATACTCCTGCTCCTTTGCGAATACAATCTCCTGCATCTTCTTTATATAAAAGAACTGACGCTCAGGCTCGTGTTCCGGTATTATATTTTCAACTGCATAAACATCTTCTATCATCTTAACCTCTGATTGATTCTAAAATTTTTTCAGCTACCTTCAGGCCATCCATGGCTGCACTTGTGATACCACCGGCATATCCGGCACCTTCACCGCAAGGATAAAGGCCCTTACAATTTATGCTCTGCAGATCTTCACCTCGAATAATCCTTACCGGTGAAGAAGTCCTGCTCTCAAGTCCAAGTAGTAAGGTATTGCCAGAATCAAAACCTTTCATCTTAGTACCAAAATAAGGGAAGGCTTTTAATATTGAACTTGACATATAGTTCGGAAGAAAAGCATTTAAATCTGCATACTCCCATTCACCTTTACAAACCGGAGTCATATTTTCAAAATGATTTTTATCAAACAAAGATATAATGTTATCCGTATTATTCCTAGTAATATTTTCCTTGTTTAATATTTTAATATTATCAGAACTTGAATATAAATTAGAAAACTCATGCAGGGTTTGAACAGGTATTTTCCCATTTGAGACCTTATAAGCGTCCTCCTCCAACCTTCTCTGGAGTCTGATACCTGCCAGTATATCTTCTCCCGGGAAATCAGATGTATTAATCTGCACGACAACAGCACTGTTAGACGCTTCACTGTCACGGCCGCTATAGCTCATCCCATTTACAGCGAGTCTGCCATTTTCGGATGAAGCATTTACCACATACCCACCGGGACACATGCAGAAGGAATACACACTTCTCTCATCCGGCTGAGTATACGTCAGTTTATAGTCAGCGGCAGGTAAAAACTCATGAAATCTACCATATTGCAAACTGTCTATATATTCACGGGGATGCTGTACACGTACTCCCATAGCGAAGGGTTTCTGCTCCATAGCTATGCCCTTTTTAGACAGCATCTCAAAGGTATCTCGAGCACTGTGACCAAGGGCAAGGATAACATCATCACACTCTATCGATTCCCCGTTTGATAATACAACTCCACTTACTTTTCTAATATTTTTTTCATCAGTAATTATATCAACAACCTGTGACGAAAATCTGACTTCGCCATCTAATTCTATTATTCTCTTTCGTATGCCTTTAACTATCTCCGTCAGCTTATCAGTACCGATGTGAGGTTTGTTGATATACAATATACTTTCATCAGCTCCAAACTGTACAAAAGTCTTATATACCTCACTCATCCTGCCATCGATATCTTTCACCATGGTATTGAGCTTGCCATCACTGAACGTTCCGGCACCTCCTTCACCAAACTGTACATTCGAAGAAGGATTAAGAGGTTTTCCCTGCCAGAAATTATTGACAGAATTAATTCTCTTATCTACATCTTCACCACGTTCTAAAAGTATTGGTTTTAATCCGGCTTCCGCTAATTTCAATGCGCAAAATAATCCTGCAGGACCGGCACCGACTATTATAATTTTTCTGTTGAATTCATTAATAGTTATATTATTTTTTGATTTAAAACTTTTATCTTCTTCTTTTATATTACTAACTACAAATATATCTTTATCTCGATTTTTCTTTAATAAAGCTGCTTCATCTTTTATTTCTACATCCACTGCAAGTACTAATTTTACATCTTCTTTTTTTCTTGCATCTATGGATTGCTTACAAATCTTAAATGAAATAAATCTATCCGTTGTAATTCTAAGTTTTTTTATAATTTCATTATTTAATTCTTTTTCTATTAGCCAGTTCTTTCCATCAAATCTTACTTTTGAAGACAGACTAAGTTTTATATTATTTATCTTTATCAAATATTAATCTCCCTATAAAGATTATTGACTAACTTTTTCATATTTTGAACCCTTTTAGAAAAAGCCGTCCCAGATTCGAATGGCTTTTACAGCCTAAACTTATGTATAATGTCATTCAGGTCTGCCACAACCCTCTTGCACTGCTCTACCTCTCCTGCGCTGCCGGAGGTCTCATTTACGATATTCATTGTTTCATCAGCGATTTTGCTTATGCCGGCGCTTTCTTCGTTCACAGTACAGTCAATATCATTTATGGCATTCACGATTATTTCAAGTTCTTCGTTAAGACTCCTTATACTGTCCTTGATTGTATCCATACTTCCACCAAAGGTGTCGGCATCGTTTCTGTATTGCTCGCTGACCTTGCCGAACTCCCGGTAATCATTAAGTACATTTTTCTCAAGAAATTCCGTAGTCTGTGCAAGGCACTCAGACATCTGGCTTACCGCATTGTTCACTTCGTTTACGATACCTGAAATATTCTTCACTGCATCCGAAGTCTGGCCTGCGAGACTGCTGATCTCCGATGCAACTACCGAGAAGCCTCTGCCTGCCTCGCCTGCCCTTGCCGCCTCAATGGATGCATTCAGTGCCAACAGACTTGTCTGTGATGATATAGAGTTTATAGTTCCGGTCAGGTCGTTTATCCTGCTTACCGCCTTTGAAGCATTGAGAGCCTCATTTGACTTTGCCTTTACAGTCTCATATATCTCGATGGTCTTCCTGCTTGCTTTTTCAGTGGCAACAGCCATCTCGTGAGCTCTTGAAAGTATCTCCTTTGAAAGATCCGTACCTTCATTTGCCTTTTCTTCTATGCTATGTGCATTCATGCGGACATTTTCCGCATTCTTATTAATCGATGTTGTAGTTGCAGCAGTCTCCTCCATTCCTGCCACAAGCTGATCGGTTGTACTTGAGTTTTCCTCGCACATCAGGTCTACTCTTTCTATGGTTTCCTTTAATTTGCCCACATTACCATCTATACTTCTTCCTGATGCAGAGATAGTCCCGACTATGCTTCTTAAGTTATTACGTGTCTTAGCGAGTGCCCTGGCAATAAGACCTATCTCATCGC
This sequence comes from Lachnospiraceae bacterium, assembly GCA_016287095.1. Classification (GTDB taxonomy): domain Bacteria; phylum Bacillota; class Clostridia; order Lachnospirales; family Lachnospiraceae; genus RUG11977. Next base: position 21,629 of record JAEEVK010000012.1, on the reverse strand, counting down.
TTCTCTTTTCAAGTTTTTCAGATACTGTGTCGCTTGTAAGGTCATAATCGGCTGTTTTCCTGATCACAGGAATAAGTTTCTTTAGTGCAGATATCATAAGTATGATGAATACGGACACAAGCACTATAGCAACCACTACGCATATTATACCGTATACAAGCAGTGAATACCGCATATTTTCAACAGAAGCCATCATAACGCTCTTGTCAGCAGTAACAATGACTATATTGCCCGACTTTGTGAACGCATATCCTGCAACCTTATATGCTCCCTTATATTCATACTCACAGGAGCCGTTTTCTACAGTCTTACCGGCTTTCAGGCTCTCTACGATGCCTTTTACTGCAGCATTTTCTACAGGCTGTCCTATCTTCTCGGCAGTCTTATGATAAAGCATCGTGCCATCAGGTGATACCATATATGCATAAGAACCTTCAACACCCGATATCTCTATGCCTCCTATCAGCTTGTCATAATCTATGACGATGAATTTATCATAATCAGCAGTTACTAATACTATATTTCCGGTGTCAGTAAATGAATATCCCGCAAGCTTTATCGCACCCCTGTATTCGTAAATAACATAGCCGTCCTCGACCTCTTTACCTGCCTTCAGTTCTTCTACTATGCCCTTTACGGCTGCATTTTCAACAGGCTGCCCTATCTTTTCGGTATTCGTATGCCAAAGCATTTCCCCCGTGGGCGATACCATATATGCATATGAGCCGTCAACTCCGTCTATATGAATGTTACCAAGCAACGTATCATAATCTATCTTCATAAACTGGTCATAATCAGCAGTAACTATCACGATATCCCCGGTGGCTGTGAACGCATAACCTGCAAGCTTCATAGCTCCCTTGTATTCATAGAATATTGAACCGTTTTCGACCTCATTACCTGCCTCTAATTCCTCTACTATGCCTTTGACAGCAGCATTCTCCACAGGCTGTCCGATCTTGCTCGGATTGGGATGCCAGAGCATTTCTCCGGTTGGAGAAACCATATATGCATAAGAGCCTTCTACATCCTTTATTTCAATGTTCTTTAACAGATCATCAAGCGTTTCAACAGAGAGAGCTTCATCATCTGAAGATGCTAAGCTCACACTTTTAGCCGCTTCTTCAGCCAGATTCAGGGCATAAGCCTTATATACCGATTCTCCGAAACGTCTTGAGAAATTTATGGATACAGCCGCCTCCTGAGCCAGGTTTTTAGCATATCCACCATACGCCTCCTCGCCGAACTCTGTGGCAAAATCAACGCCTAACGCAGCCTCCTCTGCCAGGTTCTGCGCATAGTTCAGATAAGTGTCCTGCATGGCATCCGATGCCTTGTTCGAGGCAACTATCACTTGCACTATAACAGTTATGCATACTATAGCACTTATAAGCAGGGCAATCTTAGTGCTCATGCTTGACAGAAAAGAAACCTTAGTATTTTCCAATTTTCTGCTACCGTCTTTTTTCATGAAATACTACCCCTTTTATTCTAAATGCTTTTTTTCAGAACCTTCTGCCGGAGCCGGAATGGCTTCTGCCTGAAGAACCTCTTGATGATGAATGATAAGAAGAATGACTTCTTGAAGATGAGTGTGATCTTGATGATCCCGAACCTGATGAAGTATATCTTTGTATCTTAGTCTTCGTTACGGTCCTGTTTATAAATGTGTCTGTTCCGTCATTAAAATCAGATGATCCTGAAATGTAATTATCTGCTCCGTAGGCTGTTCGAACAGTAACCATCCTTTTCTTTGCTTTTTTCAGTGATATTCTTCCGAAAACCAATCCGACTACAGCAGTAACTATAGCGCAAAAGCCCCATTGTCCTGCCGTCCTTGAAACTCTGCCTGTTCTCTCCCAGTGATCAAGATTGTCAAGGAAAACAGTGGCTGCATCATAATAATTTTCAGCATCCTGTGACTGTTCCAATAAACGTGTATAATTTACTTCAGAAATCTCATCCTTTATTTTTCCGTAGGTATCAATAGTAATCCTGTTTGATTGATCATATATGCAGAATAATATAGCATTATAATCTTCTCCAAGACCATATCCGTTATAGTAGTAAAAATCTCCGATATAACGTTCATCGGTCAGGCTGCAATTATTCTTAGTGGTATGTATTACAACATCTACTCCGTATTTATCAGATATAGCCTTTGCCTTTTCTTCTAATATTTTTTCCTGTTCCGAAGTAAATGCTCCATCTCCGTCTAAAGATTCAAATACTCTGGGTGCATCAGCATTATGCCATCTTGCATAATTATCCTTTTCAGCCAGTGTAGGATACCAGTCAGGGGCAAGCGGAAAACCCTTAGCATACATGGCATAAACCCTATCGATCCATGTATCTATTGCTTTAAAATAATTATTCACCAGCAAATCGTTGCTGATATCACCTTTAAAATCATATTTAAATTGATCAAATAGATTTGAAGTATCATATCCTGATGCGCCGGAACAGTATTCATTCTTGTTGAAGCGTGTATTTATAAACAGCCACATACCTTCATAACCGGAACCGATTCCATATCCATTAAACTCAAAAAAGCATGTGCCATATCTTTCCATTCCAAGTTCGTAATCAGACTCATCTAATACAACTACTATATCTTTTTGGGTAATGGCACTATATTTTGAAATTTTTTTCTTTAATTCTTCTTCCTCTTCGACACTCAACACACCGGAAAAGTCTACTACACGCGAACGATCCTCGTCGTGGAAGTTCTCAAAAAAATCAACATCATCCGGGAACCAGTCAGGAAGACTCGCCGGATTACGCGGAGTATAACTCAGATATGCATTGTAAACATTGTCAACCCAGTCAAGTATACCCTCACCATAGGCTCCTGTTGACATATATTCATATAGTTTGTCATCAAGACGATTAGCCAATGTCTCGGTATACATATTTCTTGTCTCGAAACCGGTTGCTCCAACCCACCAGCCGCGCTCATTCGGATCCATGCATACAAAAAGGCATATACCTTCGAAATTTCTGCCTATTCCATAACCGTTAAAATCATAAAAGTCGTAGCAGTATTTTTCGTGTCCAAGCCGGTAAGATGATGTATCCGTTACAACAACTATATCCCTATTAAGCTCAGAGCTGTATGCCGCTATCTTTTGTTTTAATTCTTCTTCCTGCTTTTCTGATATGATATCAGCCATATCAACTACTCTTGGTATATCACTGTCATGAAAACTCTGAAAATTGCTTGTATCTTCGGGATACCAGAAGGGCAGTGTTTTTGAATTGTTTCTTATGTGCAAACCATAATCGTTTATAGCCTCTTCCTGATCAGCTGAAAACACAGGCATATAGGAGAATGAGACAATGAACATCATCGAAACCAAAAGAAGAATCAATGTTTTTGTAAATCTGTTTAAAATCTGCGTTTTATGTAATCTTGTCATATCTACACAATTATCCAAAGTATTATTCTGTATTGTAAGTGATAATTACTAACACTATATTTTGTCATTCTGAACAAAGTGAAGAATCTTTAACCTTAAACTCTCCATCCGATAAAATATGAAAGGATATAATATAAGGCAACCACGGCCGCAGGTATCGCAGCTTTTTTAAGTGTATATACCGCTGAAACCTTTTTATCTATCGGAAGTTCTCCGACTACCTTACCTGTCTGTCCGTTTACTGCAAAGCTGTATTTCTTATCCCCAACATTTATGTCAAAGATGTAAACCGGCAGCAATATATATCTTACATTTACATTTGAAGTTCCCAGATTACAGCCGACAAACGTAGTTGAGGTATATTTTGATCTGACCTTTGATACCGCAATATTCTTTGTAGTATCCTCCATCCTTTTCAGTGCTCTGGTCTGCAAGGATTTTCCTGGAACATCAAAACGATCTGCTGCAAAACCAGCAAGATATTGATAGTTAAAATCCATTACTTCCGAGAAATTATAAGGAAGGATAGAATCCATAAGTTCATCACTGATCTTCTCACTGGCATCAAGAGGTATATCGGTAAATGTCACACCTCCGTCTCTTAATACATCATAGTAATCGGTCTCAGTGATACGATAATCACCGCTTATGTGCGTACTAACCTTTGTGCATTTATAGTTAAACCTTCCGCCAACACCTCCGCTAAAAAGCCAGAACGGTACATAAATACCTGTTACCTGTTCCATTTTGCTTTCCGAGAAGAAATTCTTGGGTAAAAGTTTTTTATCCTTATAAAAATCATCCAGATGTTTCTTAAGATCTGCTTTTGCGATTTTAAAGGGTATGATTCCGTTAGGTCTCAAGGTACCCGATACCTTATCTGACAATACTATCTTGTTTGTACAGTACGGGCATGTAAGTGAAGCTTCTTCCGATGCAGCTATTACTTCTGCTCCGCAGGACTTACAATAATATATGGGCAAACAGTTTGCATCATCCTTAGGTACGCCGTCATAAAATCTTCTGAAATCAAATCCGGATATGTAGTTTTCACCTGCATTAACATACTCTGAATTTGAAGTGTTAGAAGTATTTGCTGCATTCGATGTATTTGTGTTATCTGTGGATTGTTGCTGTACATCAAATTCTGAATCACAGAATTCACAGACAACCTTGCCCTTCTCCGGCACAAACCTTACGGTACCGCCACAATTTGGACATTTCTGTTCTTTTATATATTGACTATTATTTATTGGGTCCATACTATTCCTTTATTCTTACTCACATAAATTCATCAAAACACTGCAAATAATATACATTGCATGAGATCCTTCCCGTCTTGTCAATGCCACTTCGTAGTGTTGACATCACTCAAGATGGCAAATCTCAATTCCTTCCAGCTATATACCCGGTTGTCCACGCCCATTGTAAATTGTATCCACCGCACATTCCGTCCACATCCAGAACTTCGCCGGCAAAATACATCCCGGGATATTTGTAGCTTTCCATGTTTTTCTCGTCTATCTCTTTTAATATCACACCGCCCTGCGTGGTCTGGGCATTTTCAAATCCGGTATCTCCGGTGATATTTACATTAAAAGATTTAAGCTTTTCCGAAAGCTTTTTGATTTCATTTCTGATAGTCCTAACATCATACACCTTTGCAGATGAATCATAATCAATGTCAATCTCCTTAAACAGCGCCTTTAACAGTTTGTCATTGATCAATGCAGACAAAACAACTCCGATGGCTCCGTCACCGCATGAAATGATGACTGACGAGAGATAATCTTTTAACTTATGTAATCCCATATCCGGAAAAAAATCTAATAGCACACCGCATTTTTTTCCATCAGCTAGCTCATTTATGGCAAATCTGCTTAAGTTAAGTATCGGTATACCGCTTATACCGTTTTTGCTGAATATTATCTCTCCGCTTTCCTGATAAATGATATTGTCTTCTTTTTCGGAATACAGCGAGCATTTACATTTAAGTCTCACTCCGTCCAGTTGTTTTAAGTATTTACTGTCCGTTTTTAGTCCGCATAATGCAGGCTTGGGTTTTATGATATTAAAGCCCATTTTTTCTAAAATATTAAAAATACTGCCATCGGTACCAAATACAGGTGCTGCAGCTCCGCCTGCACAGACGATTAGTTTTCTTGCTGAGTAACTGGTGGAATCCGAGCATGTAACGGTAAAAATGCCTTCGGTCTTATCGATATCAACCACCCTCTTTTCAGTAAATATAGCTGTACCCAGACTGATGACTCTTTCCTTCAGCACATCCCTAAATGTCCTCGCCTGCTCACCTATCGGATAGCAATATCCCTTTCTCTCGGTTGACATAATGCCTATATTATAAAAGAAACTGATTGTTTTCTTGTTATCGAAACTGTTTATTATACGATAAGCCTTGTCCTGAGAATCACTTCTGTAACAGCTTTTATCCTGGTACATATTCGTAAAATTGCACTTACCGTTACCGGTTGCCGAAAGCTTTTTCCCTACATTCTCCTTGCCTTCAAGTATCACGACATCAGCCACATCTCCGGCATCCGAACGTATCTTACACGCAGAATAAGCAGCCATAAGTCCTGCTGCTCCTCCGCCTATTATTATTTTGTCGTGAATTGTTCTTGAATTATCCATGATTTCTATTCTCTATTATTTATCATTCTAACCGAAAATAGTTAGGCCTATAATTTATTAGAATAATTAATATGTTTCTTCTTCAGGTTTTCTGAAAATACATCTCTTGGTCAGCGTAACAACTGCCCTCAAAAACTCAAATGCTCCGGTAAATATATCGCTCTTTTCAACATATTTTTCGTATTCTTCAGAGTCCAGTCTCTTTACATATCCCTCTTTCATAGGGTACCCATCGAGCAATTTTTCTATGTCCGGGATATCGTATTTATAAAAAGGCTTATCCAGATTTACGCCCGCCATCTCGATAACCCTGGCCGTGAAGTCCATACAGTTATGAGCCTTGTAAACTCTAAAGCCATGTATAATAGGAGTAGTTAACATCGCAAAGAGGTTAAATATCTGCTCATCATCCTGCGAAAGTTTCTCTATAAACCTGCATATCTCATCATACTGCTCGTTTGTCACAGGGATTGAGAAAATCTTTGAATAAAACTTCTGATACTCTTCAAACGCATAGTAATCCCTGTATTCCTTCATAAAACCTGCATTAAAGGGATGATGGTGCTGCCTTCTTGAAAATGAATAAAACTCTTTAAGGCTCTTATCCAGGCTTACTGCAATATGCTCATAGCGGTACCCGGTAAATTTCTTTAGTATTTTCCCTAAACCGGTATAAGATTCAATTAATACGATGTAAATATGTTTCATATTATTAACCCTTTTACATAACAAAACCAATGTTCCATCAAAATGTGTTACCCACCAAATTTAAACATATTCTTTACAAACGACTTTATAAACATCTTGTAATCTATAAAATCATAAATACCCTGACGCTTTGCCCTTAAGAAAATCTTGATCAGAAGTATATGATAATAGAAATAGTACTTCTTTACACTGATATGTGTAGGCTCGGCAACAACATGCAGGTAATCCCAGTCACCCGGATCAGTAGTTATGAGTCTGTCCTTGTAATCTGCGAAATTCTCAAGACACATTTCAGGTGTATAAATAGATACAGCCACATGCTTTAACTTAAAGTGCTTTATCCATCTGTACAGATTCTTAAAATCTTTCTTCTTAAAGTCAAGGTCCGTGATGAACATACCCATCATATGAATACCGTTTTCATGGAGTATGCGGATGGCATTACCATTGGTATTTACACCGCTGCGCTTATTGGTATCCGAAAGTCTCTTATTCTCGATATATTCAAGACCTGTAAGGATATAATAGAATCCGATCTCAGAAAGCAGTTTAATGATTTCAGGATGCTTCACTATAAAATCAGCTCTACCGAAGCATACAAACTTCTTTTTTATATTTCTTTCTTTTATCAGCTGAACAAATTTCTGAAGTCTCTGAGGTCCTACCAAAAAGTCATCGTCAATGATGTAGATATTTTCACATTCTATGGACTCTATCTCATCCACTACATCCTTGATATCCCTTGCGCTGTACTTACCGCAGTTTAACCTGTTGCGGTAACAGAATGCACATGAGTAAGGACAGCAGAATGCAGTCCTGATGATGGCACACGGACGCAGCTCCAGATAGCAATACCTTTCCATATTGATATAAAAGTTTGTCCTGTCAGCCCAGGGCATTTTCTTTATATCAAATGGAGCAGCAGGGCTCTTCTTCCACTCTCCCTTTACCGAAACATTATCATCATTGTTCTGGAACAGCAGGTCTTCTTTGATTTCTTTCATGTCCAGACTGTCATCTATCTTATTGGCTTCATTCTTTACCTCTGATTCTGACTGCTTTTCGTCTGCATCCGAAATTGTTTTTCTATAACATATACCCTTTAACCGAGAGGGATCTTTTCCTTCTACTATATCCGCAACCACTGAAGGATCATATGTGGTCACCACATAGTCCACTTCGTCCTCAAAAAATCTCTCGGGATTAAGTGATGCATGTATACCGCCCACTATCGTGGTAATGGTTTTATCCTTCTCCCCAAAGATTTTTTTCTTTATGGATAATGAATTTGATAGCAGATCCTTTAACAGGTTATAACCCTTGCTCTCAGAATATGTTTTACAAAAAGCACAGTACTCCTTAATAAAGTTTTCCTGTCTGGTCCTGCCGCAGAAATATACAAAATCAGGCGAAAACTCTTTAACATTACCCCTGAAATCCTTGTTTATCTGACCATCCCAAAGACGCACTTCATGGCCTCTGCCCTTCAGATAAGCCATAAGGCATTCCAGATCATAAGGCTCATCGTCAATAATACCCGCAAAGTCATATTTTGATCTGGATGTTTCCGGAAATGCAAGTAATATCTTCATATTCTACACCCTTCTTCTAAAAAAGTTGCTTTTTATATATCACATATGTTTATCTTAATACACGAATCTTCTTCAGTAACTTCACTAGAGACCTGCCCTTAGGCATAGCCAGTAGTTCCTGCTCGGTAACAGTCTTTGTCATAATGATCAGGACAACATAGACGATAACTGCCGTAACTACTGCCGGCAATATCGCTACCGCATATGATGCAGTATAGCTGTAGATGATTTCAAACTCAAGGTCGGCCAGCACACCCATTACAAGTGCACATATAGCAGGCAAAATAAATGTTCTTTTAATCTCCTGCTTGTAGTTGAGTCTCTTTCCGATGGATATCCAGTTCATGATGCAGACCAGAAGTCCGTATAGCATGTTGCAGATAACCATTACATGTACACCATTTTCAAATATATTTAATCCGACATATACAGCTATGATATGTATGATCAATGCGATCAGTGAGTGTGTAACAGGCTTACGCATCATATTTATGCCCTGAAGAACACCGTTTGTCAGTGTTGACAGTGCAAAAAATACTACTGCCATGCAGCCCAATGAAAGGAGCTGCGGGCCTAAGTTATCCTCTGCATGTCCAAACATGAGCATCAGTATGGGCTGAGATAAAAATCCGAGACCCATGGCTGAAGGAAATGCGATCAGCATGTTCAGTTTAACTGCCGATGCTATCTTAGTCTTGATAGCTTCAAAATCTCTTTTTCCGTAGCTGACTGACAGAGCCGGTACTATCGTAACTCCAAATGCCGATGCTATCGCTACAGGTACATTATACATCCATTTATATCTGTTTGAATATGCATCCCAGAAAATCGCTCTGCTCGATTCGTCGTAGTTCCACTGCTTTGACATAATGTTTGAAAACATATACGAATCGATGATGCCGCTTATCTGATAAATGGTCTGGCTGAGGATTATAGGAAGCATAGTGAGGATGATAGCCTTGAGTATTGTTTTGGTCTCATCCCTTTTCCCTGTGGCATCCTCTAATACCAGCTGTTTGTTGTTTTTTCTGTATAAAATGAACACTATAGTCAGGAACACCAATCCACAGAAAGCACCTGCCAGAGTACCTGCTGTACCACCCGCTGCTCCGTATGCGGCTGCTTCCTGTGTATCCTTAAATGCATTAACAAGGTAAGTTGCTGCCACTACGCTGACTACGGCGTTAAAGATTTGCTCTATTATCTGACTGACAGCCGTAGGGACCATGGTCCTTTTTCCCTGAAAGAATCCTCTGATAACTCCCATCAACGAAAATACAAATATTGTAGGAGCCAGTACTCTCAACGGTATAACACTGCTAGGATACTCAAATGCATTTGCTATTTTGTCAGCAAATATAAATACTATCAGCGAAACCACCAGGCCGATACAGGATGAAAGCATCATGGCATATTTGAAATACCTTGCCGAATTCTGATATTCGCCCTTTCCGTCCTTGTCCGCTATAAGTTTTGATACCGCTACAGGCACGCTATAACAGGAAACAAGCAATGCTATATTATAAATCTCGTAAGCATTGCTGTAATATCCCATGCCCTCTCGTCCGACAGTCCTTTCAAGAGGTATCCTGTACAGCATCCCGATAAATCGGGTCAGTAAACCGGCCGCCGCCAGTATACCGCCCTGCATCAGGAAGCCGGATTTTTTCTTGTTTTCCATTTCTAAGTTCCTACTATATAAAATTTTTACTGGATTTCCAGTTTATCCTCACGGAAGTTCGGGAACAATGCTATGAATGTCTTACCGGGACGAAGGATCAGTCTTTCACCGTCAAGAGTATAGTAATTACATTCATACTTAGCTTCATTCTTTTCCCACTTGATCTCTATGCAGTTGCCCTCACAGATATAATAACCTTTACCTGACTCGGGATTATGATGTCCGTCTCTGTCTCCATAACCTTCAATATCCTGATAGCCGTTCTTATCACGGTTTGACTCCTGTACTATCTGGATGATAATATTGTTAAACTTCAGAGCCTCTTTTGTATTGTAATCAATATGCTCTCCACCAAACTGATATCTGGTATAAAGCTTGGTCTCTGTATCATATGTGAAGTAAGGCTGCGCATATGAAGAGAAAGGAAGTCTGACTACAGATGCAGTAGTAACTTCTCCATAAATATCGGAGCTACCGGTTTCTGCGACATTACCTGTATTTCCGGCATCAATAACCTGAGCCAGAGGATCAGGCTTGCCCAGTGCCTTATCTGTCGAATTTAATCCACCTTCAGAATAAGCAAAATCAAAATGCTGGGCTACAAAGTCTTCCTTATGATCAGTTCTGAATTTCTTATTTTCTATAGCCTTATGAATGCCTTCCAAAGTAGCAAAAGCATTATGAGGAGCCTTTATATTCTTATCCCTATAGTAAACAGTACTGCCCTCTGCATAGGTACCCTCAAGATGATCGAGTCCTAAAGCCTTGATCTTCTTGGTAGCATATGTAGTCTCACCGTAATGGATGAAAATCGCATCATATTCAGAAGCAATACTTGCATAATAATGTCTTGCACTTCTGACTGAACCCATCCTGTCCTTACATGAACTCTCATCAGTCAGATTCTCAAACACGCCCATAAGTCTGGTAATATTTCCTTCAACCAGGACTTCATATAAGATATCCGCACAACTGGTGCCGCTCTGGGGATTGGCTATGGCGATATTGTTAAACATCATACAGTAAGGTCTCTGGTTAGCGATCTCTTTAGCCACCCAATTACCGTTGATATAGCTCTGCATCTCACCAGCTGCTTCGTGAGCAAGTAAAATCTCATCTACTGAAGGAGTAGGTGTAGCTTCAACCACGAGCTCCATGGTAGGTACAGGAGTAGCTGTGGGCACAGGTGTCGCAGTAGGTACAGGAGTAGCTGTAGGTGCCTCGGTAGCTATAGGCGTTGTGCCAGGATCATCAGACGACTTAGGCTCTTCCTTCTTGCCACCCGACAAAACTATGATCAAAACTATAGCCAGAATGACAGCTGCAGCCACTGCACCAATTATGATAAACAATTTCTTCTTGGAAGGTTCAGCAGCCTCAGTACTAGTGCCTGTAGAAGTCAGATCGGCTGACTTTTCTGATACCGTCGCAATATCCGTACCCGACTCAGATTTACTTTCTGCCAGCTCAGTCGACTCCGCCTTCACCAGCTCAGTACTTTCTTCTGCCTTAGACTCGACTTTCTCAATCTCAGATTCATCTTTCATGATTTCGTCATCAATCTCTTTCATAGTCCCCATTTTCCTTCTTTGTTATTCTATATACTAATTAAATTTCTAAAGAATCATATATGCTCTTATTCAACTAATTACAAAATCAATAAATATTCTTCAAAAATTAAGATTTAAATACTATATCAACTATACAGCAATAATTTCTTAGATGATTCAGTATCATAAGAAATTACCGATAAATGCCCGCGCTGTCAAGTATCTCTCTCTGCTTCTGCTCCATGACCTCGCGCTCGTCATCTTCCATATGGTCATAACCGAAAAGGTGAAGCATACTGTGAACGATCAGAAACGAATATTCCCTCAATACACTGTGTCCATATTCAGCCGCCTGCTCCTTGCACTTTTCAACCGAGATAATGATATCTCCAAGCATCAGCTCACCGGTATCAAGATCAAAATAATCCTCAGCAGCCTCTTCTATGTCCTCCGGGAATACATTAGGAGAGACATAATCAACCAATGGAAACGAAAGAACATCCGTAGGTCTGTCAATCTGCCGATACTCCTTATTAATCTCATGAATCCCCGCATTGTCCGTCAAAGTTAGGTTCACCTGTACCTCATAAGGACACTCCAGATAGTCCAGGCATTTATCAATTATAGACTTAGCCGCCTCTTCATAGTCAAAATCAAAACTATCTTCAGTTTCTTTTTCAATAACCAAATTCATATAGATACCCCAATATATTTTATGATTCAATCATGTTGCAAAATTGAATCGACCTATGTCAACGCTTCAAATTGGCTTTGACTTATAATAATTTAAGCTTATTTACGCTTGGAATCCTGATATTTGCGTTTATTCTGAGCATTTTCGTATTTCTCGTAAGCATTAACAATCTTCTGAACGAGTGGATGTCTTACTACATCCTTGCTGGTCATGTATGAAAAACCGATATCATCGATGCCCTCAAGCACCTTAAGAGCTACATCAAGACCTGAAGTCTGCCCGGCAGGCAGATCCTTCTGAGTCTGGTCACCGGTAATGATAACCTTTGACCCGAAACCAATACGTGTAAGGAACATCTTCATCTGAGCAGGAGTAGTATTCTGAGCCTCATCCAGGATGATAAAAGCATTATCCAGAGTACGGCCTCTCATATATGCCAAAGGCGCAACCTCTATAAGCCCTTTCTCCGAATTCTTCTGATAACTGTCAGGTCCCATTATCTGGTAAAGAGCATCATACAAAGGCCTCAAGTACGGATCTATCTTACTCTGAAGGTCACCGGGCAGGAAACCCAGCTTTTCACCGGCCTCTATGGCAGGTCTAGTAAGAATGATACGACTCACATCGTTGTTTTTAAAAGCAGTTATAGCACAAGCCATAGCCAGATAAGTCTTACCTGTACCGGCAGGCCCCATGCCAAACACGATCATCTTCTCCCTGATGAGATCCACATACTGCTTCTGACCTAAAGTCTTAGGCTTAATAGGCTTACCCTGAATGGTAAAGCAGATCAGATCCTTATCAATCTCACCCAGGACCTTTTCTTTATCCTCATAAACAAGAGAAAGACAATAATTAACATTTTGCTCAGTGATAGGACTACCCTTTTTAGAAAGACTGACCAATTCATTTATTACTCTCTTAGCCTTATTGGTACTGCTCTCATCACCAATGATCTTAACCTCGTTGCCACGCTCAATAACCGTAACCCCAAGGTTCTTCTCAATAATCTTAACATAATTATCAAACGCCCCGAATACCTCCTGGAGATTATCTGAAGGCACATTTATCATCGTTTCAACTATCGCCATTTAAATCCTCACAAAAACATTGAATTTTTATCATAAATTCCCTAATACAATTATAGTCAATTTTAAAAATAATACAACAAAATATTGCGATTAATTATAAATTTTTAATGTTTTCTATACAAGTTTTAGTATATTTTATTATAACTTTGTCAATAAGCAGGAGTGAGCATATGGAGGGGCTCCTAAAAACCTAAGCGTTGCAGCGGATATGCTTTGCCGGCAAATGATTTTGAGCAAGGCGAAAAACGATTATCCAAATCGTTTTTCGAGCGAAGCCCAAGTGGGTCCGACATCAGTCGGAGCCACGATTGCGAGCGTCCGCAGCGAAAAATACATTTTACAGCATTAGCATATCCCTGCAAAAGCGATGATGTTTTTAGGAGCCCCTCCATATACTCACTCCGTGACTAGTAAACAAAAAAAACCCTTGTCAAAAATGACAAGGGTCACCAAAATAAACTTATTTAAATTTTCTCTTGCGAGCAGCTTCAGACTTCTTCTTACGTCTTACGCTGGGCTTCTCGTAATGCTCTCTCTTGCGGATTTCCTGCTGGATACCTGCCTTAGCACAATTACGCTTAAATCTGCGAAGAGCGCTGTCTAATGACTCGTTTTCTTTTACGATAACGTTTGACATAATCTCACACCTAACCTCCCTCCAGTTGTGAACTTGTGCCAAATCAACTGTTTGGGTAATTTAAATAGCACGCTAAACATTATACCATAAAATTAGATTTCGTCAATACTTTTTTTTATTTTATTTTTCAGAGACTTCGGATCAAACCCGATAGAGTCCCTGATATCCCTTGGATTACCATGAGGAAGGAAGCTGTCAGGAAGCGAAATATTAAGGAATCTGTTGGTCTTTCTGTTCTCCAGCATATGCAGAGCAACCGCTTCACCGAAACCACCGCGCTTAACATTCTCTTCCGCCGTAATGATAAGCTCATGTGTATCGCAAAGATGATCGATCAGCTTAAAGTCAATAGGATTTATAAATCTCGCATTAACAAATGTGATATCATAGCCCTCGTCCCTAAGCTCCGTCAGTATCCCGTCCAGCACCTTAACCATCTTGCCCACTGCGATCACAGCCGCTTTTTTGCCTTGATGGAGTACCTCAGCCTTACCCAGCACTATAGGGTTATCAGTCTTGCATCCATAGAAAGCCTTGGCCCTGGGGTATCTGATAGCCGAAGGTCCGTTATAGCTGCATGCAAACACCAGCATGTCAGCAAACTCGTAAGCATTCTTTGGAGCCATAACAGCAAACCCGGGTATACTTGACAGATACGAAACATCAAAGATACCCTGATGCGTCTCACCGTCACATCCAACTATACCTGCTCTGTCCACACAGATGGTCACAGGCAGGAAATTAAGAGCCACATCATGTATCAACTGGTCAAAGGACCTCTGCAGGAATGTGGAATATACAGCAACAACCGGATGCAATCCGCCCGAAGCCATACCTGCGGCAAAGGTCACCGCATGTTCCTCAGCTATGCCGACATCAAAGAAACGGTCAGGGAATCTCTTGGACCATTCCTTAAGCCCGGTACCGTCAGCCATAGCAGCAGTTATAGCCACAACATTTGAATTACTCTCTCCTATACCGGTTATGGTATCAGAGAAGATATCAGTATATGACTTGCAGGACTTTTCAGCCTTTTTCTCACCGGTGCTGGTATCAAAAGGCTCAACGCCATGGAAGCTTGCAGGATCATGTTCAGCCGGAGCATAGCCCTTTCCCTTCTTGGTTATCACATGAACCAAAACAGGAGTCTTTGACTGGCTCGCAGCCTGAAAAGCATTTAACATCAAGGGTATATTGTGTCCATCGATGGGTCCGATATAGGTAATACCCATATTTTCAAACAACATACCGGGAACAAACAGGCTCTTTATAGACTCCTTCGAAGTCTTGATTTTCTTTACGATGCCCTCACCCATATAAGGAACATTTTTCAGCCTTTCCTCAATATTCATCTTGAGTCCGGTATATTTTGAGTTTGTCCTTAGTTTTCCGAGATAAGCAGCCATGCCGCCCACATTTTCGGAAATGGACATCTTATTATCATTAAGCACGATGATCAGGTTTGACTTAAGCCTGCCTGCATTGTTCAGAGCTTCAAAAGCCATGCCGCCCGACAGGGAACCGTCACCGATAACCGCTACTACCTTGTAATCCTCGCCCTTCAGGTCCCTGGCCTTCACCATACCGTCCGCTATGGATATGGAAGTCGAAGCATGGCCTGTATTTATAGGATCACAGGGACTCTCCTTTTTATTTGGGAAACCGCTCATGCCGCCAAACTGTCTCAAGCGGTCGAATCCACCCTTACGTCCGGTGAGCAGCTTGTGGGTATAACTCTGGTGTCCAACGTCAAATATCAGCTTGTCTTCCGGGAATGTCAAAAAAAGGTGAAGCGCCATCGTGAGCTCCACAGCACCGAGATTCGATGCCAGATGCCCACCGGTATTGCTCACCTTGCGTACAAGGAATTTCCTGATCTCCTTTGCAAGATCTTTCAGTTGTTCCTCGGGGATATTTTTAATGTCATTCGGTTCGTTTATCAGATCAAGCAGACTCATGACATAACTCCATCCACAACAATAGCAAATTAAAGTTTCCTGAAAATCAGGCTTTCAAATAATTTAAGTAAAAACTGCGAATCTTTTCCAAGAGCCGAAACAGCATTTATAGCCTTCGCCGTGTACATTTTAACCAGCTCCTCAGACATCTCAAGCCCAAGTGTACGCGCTATCGTCTCTTTATCATTTTTCTCGTCAATATTTACACTCTTACCGAGAGTCTCGGCATTTGAGGTCAAATCCAGGATATCATCCTCTATCTGGAATGCAAGCCCCAATGCTCTGCCGGCCTCCTCCATGAGTTTAACTTCACTTTCATCCGCTCCGCCAAGTATTGCTCCCGACATAAGAGCTGCCTCAAAAAGCTGTGATGTCTTAAGTTCATTCACTCTTAGAGTGTATTTTAACTTTCCGATATCGGAAATCTTATCTCTAAACCCGTCAAGCTCATCAAAGCCCTTAATATCCATGGATTCTGAATACTTTTCGGTAGTATCAAGGACCTGTCCGCCTATCATACCGCTGTATCCGGCTTTGTCGGCAAATGTCCTGAATGCTTTGATAACTCTCGCTGCATATCCGCCTTCGAACACATGAGGATCATCACATATACTGCCTATGGTTTCAAATGCATAATTCAGCAGCGCATCACCCGCAAGTACACCCATTGCATGACCGAATGCAACATGAGTGGTAGGCTTGCCACGTCTTAAAACATCATTATCCATGGCAGGCAGATCATCATGTACAAGCGAATAAGCATGTATAAACTCTATCGCTGCTGCAAAAGGCTCAGCGAGCATCTTTTCTAAATCGGTATCATTTGAAAACAGTCTGAAGCTCTCCAAAAGCATTATGGCTCTTAATCTTTTTCCGCCATTAAGAACGCTGTAGCTCATGGATTCGCATATTTTACCGTATTCATCACTCGAAGGAAGCTTCTCCTTCAAGATATCATTTACATGTTTTATCTTTGATTCAAGTAGATTGGTTTCCATCGTCAGGCTCTAACCCTTTAACTATTTTTGCAAGTACTCCGTTTACAAATCCGGATGACTGTTCGCCGCCGTAAAGCTTAGCAAGCTCAACTGCCTCATTTATAGCCACCTTTGCGGGCACATCATCATACAGTATCTCAAAAGCACTGATCCTGAGGACAGTCTTTTCCGTAAGACCGATACGACGGAAGTTCCAGTTTTGAAGCTTAGCCGTAAGCAAAGCATCTATCTCGGGCAACTTTTCCACTATTGCGGCAAGTCTCGTTAAAACCTCGTCCCGCTCCTCGCATTCTGCATCTTCATTTGGCAGAATGACATCAAAATAGAGCTGATTTTGCTCTTCCAGCTCATCAGCCTCATGAAACTCTCTCATATAAAGCAGCCTTACAAGATGTTCTCTCAGTGCTCTTCTTGTCATCACCCGTACTCCTAATCAGATAAGATTATTTATCATACTTTAACTGTGATACCAACTACACGTACATTAACACCTACTACTGTCAGGCCTGTCATGCTCTCTATAGCCTGTTTAACCTTTTCCTGTACCTTTGCGGATACATCCGGGATACTGAAGCCGTAAACAACATTAACATAGATGTCAGCTATAACACTTCCCTGATTTATCTCAAGCTTTACACCCTTAGAGTTGTTTTTGATACCGAACTTGGCTACGATCTCATTGGTAAGATTACCGCTTAAGGAATCCACACCGTCTATCTCGGATGCAGCAAGACCGGCTATACTGGCAACTACGCTGTCAGATATTTTTATATCACCTTTAAAATCCAGATTCTTTTCCATCGTTACATTCCTTTCAGAATTATACTTTAGATCGCAGGTTTTCACATTAGATGATAACCTATGATCTATTATAACATATTATAAAGAATTTGAAAACAAAAAATTTGCCATTTCCCATAAAAGGAAATGGCATTAAGAAAATTATTAGATTCTCTTAAGATATTCACCTGTACGGGTATCGATCTGAACCTTATCTCCACGATCAACAAAGAGAGGAACAAGGATCTGAGCACCTGTCTCAACTATAGCGGGCTTTGTAGCACCTGTAGCGGTATCACCCTTGAAGCCGGGCTCTGTATCTGTGATAACAAGCTCTGCAAACATAGGAGGCTCAACTGAGAATACCTTGCCCTGATATGAAAGCATGTTAACCATGTCGTTTTCCTTAACGAACTTAAGAGCATCACCGATCTGCTCAGCTGTAAGAGCGATCTGCTCATAGTTCTCAGTATTCATGAAGTTGTACATATCGCCGTCTGCGTAAAGGTACTGCATCTCGCTCTTCTCGATATGAGCCTGAGGATACTTCTCTGTAGGACGGAAGGTACGCTCAACAACACCACCGTTGATAATGTTCTTTAACTTAGTTCTTACAAAAGCAGCTCCTTTACCGGGCTTTACATGCTGGAACTCAACAACCTGGAAAACAGCGCCTTCAATTTCAAGTGTTAAACCGTTTCTAAAATCACCTGCTGAAATCATAAAAAATCATCCTCCAAAATAAAAGTCATGTGTGATTATTCATCTAACTTATATAGTTTATATTAAAATTGTCAAATTTGCAAGAATTTTTTACAATAAGTTGAAAAAAAATTCGAGAGCCTCCTGATAGCCCTTAAATCCCTTGCCCATGATCGTCTTTGCACAAATGTCACTGATAACGGAATGACGCCTGAATTCATCCCTTTGGGAGATATCTGTAAGATGTACCTCAACCACCGGTACATTAAGAATCAGCAGTGCATCCCTTATAGCATAGCTGTAATGGGTATATGCCGCAGGATTGATGATAACTCCGTCAAAATCATCCTCAAATGCCTCATGAAGGAACTCTACTATCTCGCCCTCATAGTTGCTCTGGCGGACATCCACCGATATGTCATAGTCATTTGCCCACTCATCTATCTGGTAGCACAGATCATCGTAGTCTTCTTTTCCGTAAATTTCAGGCTGTCTCATACCCAGCATATCGAGGTTGGGTCCGTTTATAATCATAATGTTCATGTGTTTTCTCCTTTTTTGAGAGCCACAGCATTTATAATTCGCTTCGCGAAGCCGCGGCCTACGTAGCGCAAAGTTTTCTACGAAAACTTTACACTACCGGTTTTACCCTGTAAATATTCTGCCGGGCCAGGATTTATGTTCTTTCTTTAGTTTTCTCTTATAAAAATGAAGTACAGCTCTCTCTAAGATACGCTTCAGTACTATCTGTATCTCTTCATGCCGGTTGATCGGGTTCACCAGTATGGTGTGAATGCCTGCAAGGTTTCCACCGTATATATCGGTAAAGAGCTGATCACCTACGCAGAGTACCGATTTTACTGAGATGTGCATCTTCATGGCTGCGGCATAATAGTTTCTGGAATACGGCTTCTGAGCCATAAAGATGTATTTTACGTTAACATCCTTGTTAAACCTCTTTACACGGGCCTTTTTGTTATTTGAGAGTAAGCAGATGTCATACCCGATAGCCTTTAATCTTGCGAACAGTTCAACCGCTCTCTTATCAGCGTCTGCACCGTGAGGCACCAGGGTATTGTCTATATCAAATATAATCCCCCGAAAACCGTCTTCATAATATTTTTCAAAATCTATATTGTAAGTGGAATCCACCCACTCACTTGGATACAGTCTTTCAAACATATCTCGTACCACCTGCATATGTCATGTACATTTAATGAATAGCTGCAAATCTATATATTTTCACATATCTGGATCAAAAAATGCAGGAGAACCTTAGTCCTCCTGCATACAATACATTATTATAGTATATAAGTCAAGTAAAACCTTGAAATTTAACTATATCTTAAGATATGTAAATCTATCAGGCTTCCTCTTCCTCTGTCATGTACTTAGCTGCTTCCTCAACAACCTTAGCCTGTACATCGGCAGGTGCCTGCTCATAACGGTCGATGGTGTATGAGTAATCACCGATACCACCGGTCATGGAACGAAGGTCTGTGGAATATCCATAAAGCTCTGCCAAAGGAACATCAGCCATGATCTCCTGCTTGCCGCCGGCAACAGGGTTCATACCGAGCACACGGCCCCTGCGCTTATTAAGGTCGCCCATGATATCACCGGTAAACTTATCGGGTACCAGTACCTTCATGGAAACGATGGGCTCGAGCAAACAAGGATTACAATTTTCCTTAGGATCTGTGAATGCAGCCTTAAATGCAAGACGTGCAGCCTGCTTGAATGCCATTTCTGAAGAATCTACAGGATGGTAAGATCCATAGAACAGAGTAGCCTTAAGTCCAACTACGGGATATCCGGCCAAAGGTCCCTTAAGAACTGACTCAGCCAGTCCCTTTTCAACTGCAGGGAAGAAGTTCTTAGGTACTACGCCGCCTACGATCTCCTCTGCGAACTCATATGACTTCTCCATATCGCCTGAAGGCTCGAATCTCATATGAACATCACCGTACTGACCATGTCCACCTGACTGCTTCTTATACTTGCCCTGCTTCTCAACCTTCTTTCTGATGGTCTCACGATAAGGTACTCTGGGCTTTGAAAGCTCTACATCTACCTTATAACGCTGCTGAAGCTTGCTGACAACGATGTCAAGCTGCTGTCCGCCGATACCATAGATAAGAGTCTGACGGTTTTCCTTGTCAAGAACCATCTTTAAGGTCCTGTCCTCTTCACAGAGCTTACTCATAGCCTGTGCGAACTTATCCTCATCACCCTTATTCTTGGTGTCTACCTTCTTGTACTCGTAAGGAACACTGTACTGTGCCTTAGGGAATACAACGGGATTAGCCTTTGTAGAAAGGGTTTCACCTGTCTGGGTATTTGAAAGCTTACCGATAGCTCCGATATCACCGGGGTAAAGCTCCTTAACTTCGATAGTCTCTTTTCCGCGAAGAACATAAAGACGTGAAAGCTTTTCTTCTGTATCCTTATCTGAATTATATATTGTAGCATCACTGGTCAGTACGCCGGAGCAAACCTTGATCATTGAATACTTACCGATGAAAGGATCCACGATGGTCTTAAATACCTTAGCTGTCATAGGCTTGTTGATATCATAGTTTGCTGCAAACTCGCTATCATCCTTGACATTCTTACCAACAACCTTGTGGTTAAGAGGTGAAGGGAAGTATGACTTGATAGCATTAAGCAGCATTACGGTACCCTGCTGGTTGATAGCTGCACCTGCAAGTACAGGTACTGTACTGCCATCAAATACTGTAGCATGTAATGCTGTATCTATCTCTTCCTGAGTAAACTCTTCCTCAGCAAAATACTTTTCCATAAGCTCTTCGCTTGACTCAGCAATAGCCTCTAACAGATCGTGACGGCAAAGCTCAACGTCATCCTTTACAGAATCCGGGATTTCACACTCGGTGTACTCGCTGCCCTTAGTAAACTTTCTGCCGCCCATCTTAACTACGTTAACGAATCCGACAAACTTTTCATTCTCAAAGAAAGGTGTATGGAAAGGAGCAATCTTCGTACCAAAGTTTTCAGTAAGCTGCTCTACTACATTTGCAAAGTTTGCATTGGGATCATCCATAGCTGTTACAAAGAAACATCTGGGAAGCTTCTTCTTCTCACACATCTCCCAAGCCTTGATAGTACCGACTTCAACGCCTGCCTTTGCATTAACTACGATGATT
>JAEEVK010000212.1 GCA_016287095.1 Lachnospiraceae bacterium | reverse complement strand
TCTCCCAAGTACCTATACCGAATGTTAGATTAAGTGCCCTTGACCATGGAGTATAATCCTTTTCAAAAGCTATGCTTTCTTTGCAGCTTTTATCAAACTCCTCCGTAAGCCTCTTTGATTTTTCACCCAGCAGGTTATAGGATTTTATAATTCCTATGCCCTCAGCAAAATCCAGGACTTCTTCAGTCAAAGCTTCACTATATTCCTGTTTTTTAGCCGAATGTATCATAGTACTTTTGAGCATCAGATTGCCTATTATGATAAATGCCAAAACTACCAGAGTTGATAACAATCCTATCCTGAAATCCATGACAAACATCATGACGATCATAAGCCCTTGGGAGATCATAAATGTAACCAGTTCCGAAAGCACTCCCATACAGTTTTCTTCGATAAAAACCATATCAGTGGCAAGTACCGAATTAATCTTTCCGATATTCCCTTCTGTAAAATATCCCATGGGCAGCTTTCGGAGATGGTCTCCTAAGCGAAGCCTCATATCGGCAAATACCATGTAACCGGTTGCTGACTGCAGTACGTTTGTTATATGTTCAAAAACAGCCTCCAATATAACACTTACCACCATGGCTATGCCCAGATACAGGCATTTGCTTTTATCCATGGTTCCCTTCATAAAAAAGCTGATAGTCAGGAAACTGAGTACCAGCGGTACCTTCATCATTAAGCCTTTGAAGAATGCCGTTATATAAGAAGCCCGGATCCTGCCTTTATATTTTCCTGTCATGTTAATAAGTCTGTGTAATATTTTAATCATGCCTGCAGGGCCTCCTTGCTTTGTTCATTTCCTATCGCTTTGATCCGCCAGGTGCTCGCACTTACTGATGCCTCCCAAAGCTTTCTGTATTCAGGGCAGCTTTCAAGCAGATTTTCATGAGTATCCGCCGCTATACAGTTACCTTCCCTAATAACACATATTTTGTCCGCATTTTTTATCGTAGAGAGCCTGTGAGCTATTACGAGTACTGTTTTATCCTTTATGATCTCGTCGATAGCTGCATTCATCTTTTCCTCATTTTCAGGATCCATAAAAGCAGTAGCTTCATCAAGGACTATGACAGGAGCATTTTTCAGAATGGCTCTGGCAAGGGATATTCTTTGTCTTTCGCCTCCCGACAGCTGTTTTCCTCCATCTCCGGCCATAGTTTCTATGCCCTTTGGCAGTCTGGCTAAGAATTCATCACATTGTGCCCGGCGGGCGGCATCAAGCACCTGTTCCCTGCTTGCCTTAGGATTTCCTATCAGGATATTTTCATAAAGCGTAGTATTAAATAAAAACTGTTCCTGAGATACAAACGCCACCTGGTCGTTCAAAGCTTCAAGCGACATATCAGTTATGTCCTGACCTCCTATTTTGATCGATCCCTGATCTATATCATAATAATGCACAAGTAGCTTAGCCAAAGTTGATTTTCCGCTTCCGGATTCACCGACCAGAGCAGTAGTGGTTCCCTGCTTCAGATTCAGGCTGACTCCGTGGAGTACTTCCTTTTCACCGTATCCGAAATGAACATCGTTAAAACTCACATCATTATTTAAACCCTTAAATCCGGATTTTCCTTCTTTAAGCGGCGGATTGTCCATCATTTTTTCAAGCTCTGCTATCTTATAATTCAGCTGAGGGAATTTTCCTGCAAAATTAAGAGCTTTTAGTATTGAAGGGCCTACTGCAAAGGACATGCATATTACAAGTACGAGTTTTTCAAGTGCCACACTTTCACCCAGCACTAAAAGCGAGCCTATAGGTACCATTAATAATACAAGGCACGGAAGTATACTTGAATACATAGCCATCCAGGGCCAGCAAACTCTATACCAGTCCAGAGTAAAATCTCTGTAGCTTTTAACGACGTCGCCAAAGCGTTTATATGATTCACCGTCTTTGTTAAATACTTTTACTACTTCCATACCATTTACATACTCTATTATGGTGTTGTTCATCTTAGCGGCGGATTCATAATACGCATTCATTTTTGAGAATCCTGCTTTCATCATCATGCTCATCGCAAACATTCCGAGTATTATAGGAACAAGTGATAGTAAAGCCACTTTCCAACTTGAAATAAACATCAGGATAACAATAACAATTGGTATGGCAATATTCGCAATGCCTTCCGGTATAGCATGTGCCA
>JAEEVK010000211.1 GCA_016287095.1 Lachnospiraceae bacterium | reverse complement strand
CGGCATCTATCTGAATATTGAATCATCGAGCTTCATGGCGTATAGTAAAAGCACAACAAACAAAAACATACAAGGAGATAAACAACTATGATGTATCCGTCTAAGTCAAAATAAAATGTCAAAAAGCCTCCGCAATTTTTTAAATTTTGCGGAGGTTTTTCCAATTCATTGCTTTCTTTTTATTTACTTCAGTCCCATTCTTTGATAAAACTCCTTACCCCCTGTGTCTCCTCTTATAATCTGCCTGGATGGGGGCAAGCATAGCATCGCTGTCCATCATCTCTTGCATTTCAACTGCGGAACTGCAGCTTCTTGCACAGCCAACCATCTTGGACATAACTTCAAAATTCAGCCTGGTACCGTCACTGTCGCATTCATATCTCACAGCCCTGTTTTTAGAGACACCAAACCTTCCGGCTACTTCCACAGCATCAATATTGGCACCTAAGAAGATAAATTCCCAATGGTACTTCTTTTTCTTTTCTTCCACCATCTTCTTAACCTTGGAATAAGTGTACTCCCTGCTTGCATTCTCCATACCGTCCGTTGTAATGATAAACATTGTCTTCTCAGGTCTCTTATCAGCAGGAGTATTCTTCTGTACATTACCGATATGCTGTATAGCACTGCCTACCGCATCAAGAAGAGCAGTACAGCCTCTTACATAGTAATCCTTGTCCGTGATAGCCTTCACGTCAAACAGATCTTTCCTGTTATGAAGCACCTCAGCCTTATCATCAAACAGCACTGTTGAGATAATAGCCTCGCCTTCTTCCTTTTTCTGCCTCTCAAGCATGGAATTATAACCACCTATGGTATCCTTCTCCAAGCCTGCCATCGAACCGCTCCTGTCAAGAATAAAAACTATCTCTGTTAATCCCTTCTTCATATACATTTCCTCGCTTTCATCTGTTATCCACATCAGATTATGTGGTTTTCTTTGTTACGAGTACAGTATATGACAATATTTTTATCAAATGGTCGCATCACAGGCGACATCTTAAAAGGTTTTATTCTCCCAGAAGAGGCTGGTTATGATCAAACAACGCAAGGTTTATAGTATAGGTATCGTATACTTCCTGCTCAATAAAGTATTCAATTATCAGATCAAAAATACTGCTCGGTGAAAACGCATATCCTGCACGTCCGATAAAATCCTTCGTATCATCCAGGCTCAGCTTAAGCGCCAAAGCAAATGCCACCGCAGTGATCTTCTTCGGTTGATATGTAGGATTACTCCTAATTTTAGAGAATAACTTTCGGTCTATATTCGCACGCTTGTATACCTCAGTATCGGTATAGCCCTTATCGTCTATAATCTTAAGAAGACTCTCCTGCCAGGTATCACTCAGATGCTTTACCCTATCGTCAAGAGACGGTTTCTTTGCAGCTGTATGTATCTTAAATCCGTTTGCACTTCCGTCAGGAGCAGAACCCACAGACTTCTCTTCACAACGTTCACGTGCTTGCTTTGCATGAGTTTTACCTGCACCAAAAAGCCTGTTTAAAAACCTTGGATCCACTGTGCTGCTTTCTCTTACAGGTTCTTCAAAATCACAGATTTCAGATTCAAGTTTAGCTGCATCACAAGCATATTCAAGACTGCTTTGAGTTGAAACATAGTTGTCATCAATGAACTCATCTATCCCGGAATACAGCTTTCCTGACAGTACAAATGATTCCGTGTCAAAAACAACAAGGATAATCTCCATATCTTCTTTAAGCAGAAACTTGCTGAAAGAAGATACTGCTATCTTCAAGGCTTCATCCTTCGGAAAACCGTATACTCCGGTCGATATAAGAGGAAATGCAATGCTCTTGCATCCCAACTCAACCGCCAGTATCAAGCTATTATCATAGCATTTTTGTAAGTTTTCAAATTCGCAATTCTTTCCATCAATCCATATCGGGCCTACAGTATGAATCAAATACTTGGCAGGCAGATTAAAGGCCGGCGTTGACTTGGCTTCACCCACCTCCATCTTACCTATTTTCTGACGCTCTGCTAACAGATTCTCCATACCTGCTGCGTTATAGATCGCAGAATCCGTACCCCCGCCACAAACTGGCTCAGGATTTGCCGTATTAACTATCGCATCAGCCTTAACCTTTGTAATATCATTCCTTATGATCTGAAACGGCATCTTCTACCCTCCAAAT
>JAEEVK010000084.1 GCA_016287095.1 Lachnospiraceae bacterium | reverse complement strand
TTCAAAAAGCACTGTGACAAGCTGGGTTGCAATTTCG
Organism: Lachnospiraceae bacterium; assembly: GCA_016287095.1. Taxonomy (GTDB): domain Bacteria; phylum Bacillota; class Clostridia; order Lachnospirales; family Lachnospiraceae; genus RUG11977. Next base: position 11,796 of record JAEEVK010000084.1, on the reverse strand, counting down.
TTACTGCCGATATCACGGATATCACTCCCGGCCATATTGCTCCCAATGGCTTTTTCAACGAAATCGACCCCCACTCTGAAGGACTTGACTCCGTAAATGAGTTAATCTATATGATCACAACAGGTGAAGGTGATGCATATCTTACAAAAACCGTTATCGCTGCGACAGGTGCTTCCCATAAACATGCCGGTATAGACGGCGAAGAGGACTTCGCAGGCATGGGAGTCTCATACTGTGCTACCTGTGACGGCGCCTTCTTCAAGAAAAAAGATGTTGCCGTAATAGGCGGTGGCGATGTAGCCCTCGAGGATGCCATATTTCTTTCAAGACTCTGCAACAAAGTCTATATCGTTCACAGACGTGATACCTTCCGTGCAGCAAAGAGCCTGGTTACATCGGCAGATGCTATCGAAAATATCGAGTTTGTATTTGACAGCGTCTCTCAAAAGATTTCTGGTAACTCAAATGTTGAAGAACTTTCGGTCAAAAACGTCAAAACAGACGGTGAACGTACACTCCCTGTTTCCGGAGTATTTATCGCCATAGGTATCACCCCCGCCACCGGCCTGTTCAAGGACTTAGTGGCATGTGACGAAGCAGGATACATCTTAGCAGATGAATCAGGTAAGACTTCTATGCCCGGTATCTTCGCCGCAGGTGATATTCGTAAAAAACCCCTCCGTCAGATAATCACTGCTGCCGCAGATGGTGCAAATTGCATCACAAGCATCGAAGCATATCTTGCGATGTGAGTTCCCTAACTTCTTAAGTCAGAGACTCTATTATGGTGCATATACTCTGACAATATTTTTCAGTAAACATATTCATCTTAACACATAAAAACAAAAAAAAGAACTAACTAAAAGTTAGTTCCTTTTTATTTTCATTAAATATTTTATCAAAGTACTGTTACAGTACGTACTCCAGCGATAGCCTTGATAGCGTCAACAGCTGCTGCAGGAGCCTCCTTAGCATCGATCAGGCAGTAACCTACTTTGCCACGCTTGCCATCTTTTACAGCGTTGATCACAAGACCTACACCGTTAACTGCTGCCTGCATATCAGCTACAGCCTCAGCATCGTAACGAACTGCTACTCTTACACCCTGCTTTGCACCAAGGTCTACTCTGGGGTAATTTACAGAGTTAATAATGTTTCCGTTCTCTACGAAATCAACTACCTGCTTAACTGCCATAGCTGCACAGTTATCCTCTGCCTCTTCGGTTGATGCTCCAAGGTGAGGTATAGCGATAGCGCCTGCCATATTTGCTGATGCAGGGTTCGGGAAGTCTGATACATACTTACGTACCTTGCCGCTCTCAAGAGCTGCCTTCATAGCCTCATCATCTACCAGGAGGTCACGAGCTAAGTTAAGTACGATAACGCCGTCCTTCATCATAGCGATCTTTTCAGCATTGATCATCTTCTTTGTATTCTTCTCAGGATCGGGATCGTCGATAAGAGGTGTATGAACTGAGATAAAATCAGAATTCTTATAGATCTCATCACGGCTGCCTACTATCTCGATAGCAGGATCAAGAGCTGCCTTAGCAGCATCGCTTAAGAAAGGATCAAATCCGATAACCTTCATGCCAAGACCTAAAGCTGCGTTTCCAAGAGGTCCGCCGATAGCTCCAAGTCCGATGATACCAAGAGTCTTACCCTTGATCTCGGTTCCTGCAAATTTGCTCTTTCCTTTTTCTACGAGCTTAGCTACAGTCTCATCATCCTTAACTGTCTGAACCCAGTTGATACCGCCTACGATATCTCGAGATGCAAGGAGCATAGCTGCGATAGCAAGCTCCTTAACTGCATTTGCGTTTGCACCGGGTGTATTGAATACTACGATGTTCTCATCTGCACAACGATCAAGCGGGATATTGTTAACGCCTGCACCGGCACGAGCAATAGCCTTGAGTGTTGCAGGGAACTGCATCTCATGCATAGCAGCTGATCTAACCAATACGATATCAGCCTCATCAAAATTCTCAGTTACTGTATAGTTGTCGGTAAGGTTTGCCATGCCGACAGGTGAAATCTTATTTAAGCAATTTACCTTAAACATGTTACTTCTCCTTTTCAATTATCTAATGTATGACAAATACTGTTTATTAAACTATTAAGCGTTCTCTGCCTCATATTTCTTTAAGAAATCAACAAGTGCCTGTACACCCTCGATAGGCATAGCATTGTAGATAGAAGCACGAAGACCGCCAACGCTTCTGTGACCCTTAAGGTTATCAAAGCCTGCTGCCTTTGTAGCTGCTACAACAGCTGCATCCTTGTCTGCATCGCCTGTTACGAAAGGTACGTTCATAAGAGATCTGTACTCCTTCTCAACAGTACCCTTGAAGAGCTTGCTTGAATCAAGATAATCATAAAGGATAGCTGCCTTCTTCTTGTTGATCTCATCCATAGCAGAAAGTCCGCCAAGGCTCTTTAAGTACTTAAATACCTTACCGCACACATAGATAGCCCAGCAGTTAGGAGTATTGTACATAGAACCGTTCTTAGCATGTGTATCAAATCTGCAGTATGTAGGTACGAAATCAGGAAGATCCTCACGGATAAGGTCCTCACGGATGATAACGATAGCCAGACCTGCAGGTCCTACATTCTTCTGAACACCGCCGTAGATAAGGCCATACTTGGATACATCAACGGGCTTGCTTAAGAACATAGAAGACTGGTCAGATACAAGGATCTTGCCCTTTGTATTAGGTAACTCCTTGTAAGTTGTACCATGGATGGTCTCATTCTCACAAATATATACATAATCAGCATCATCATCTATAGGAAGATCTGATACATCAGGAATGTAGCTGTAATTCTTATCTTCGCTTGAAGCGATAACATTTACCTTACCATACTTCTTAGCCTCTGAAGCAGCCTTCTTTGACCAAGCACCGGTAACGATATAATCAGCTACACCGTTCTTCATAAGGTTCATAGGGATCATAGCAAACTCTAAAGTAGCGCCGCCCTGTACGAAAAGAACCTTGTAGTTATCCGGGATACCCATAAGATCACGAAGATCAGCCTCAGCCTCATCTATAATCTGCTGATATACCTTTGAACGATGGGACATTTCCATAACGCTCATACCACAGCCACGATAGTCAACAACCTCTTTTGCGATCTCCTCAAGTACGGGCAGGGGCATCATAGCGGGACCTGCTGAAAAATTGAAAACTCTTGCCATTTCTAAAAATCCTCCTTTTATATAGGGCAGCGGCTCTTGCGCTGCAAAATTGTACAAAATAAATAACCCCATATATGCTCATCACATATATGGGGCGTAATAATCATATTATCCGCGGTGCCACCCAAATTATCATAAATACCATGACATCTCTTTGACGATATAGAGGTCGTCTCCCTCCGACTCCTCGCCGGCAGCTCCGAAAGTGGAGTGATCCAAGCCCTTACTGCCTCGCACCACACGGCAGCTCTCTGAAAAGTTTCTTTAGATCGTAGCTTTCATCTTTGCTGAAACGTTACGGCTATCATACATCTATCCAAAAGAAATGTCAAGAACTTTTTTTATCCAAAATAAATGTTAACCTTACCCATGCCGTTATCTATATCGGCATCAATAAGCGGAGCATCCGGATCCAGGCTGCAGTTTCCGAAAATGTTGATTGAACCAAAGCCGTTATCCTGCTTCATCTTAAATCTGTAAAAAGGAGGGATATATACATCCACCTGACCAAAGCCGTTATCTATCTCCAGCTTTGATCCATCCTTATCTACATATACATTATCATAATATACTATGCAGTTTCCAAAACCGTTATCTATCTTAACTTTTTTCAGGTTGCTCGAATGAAGATATCTGGTAAGCTTTCCAAAGCCGTTATCGATAACCACATTATCACCATCGTCATCCGGGTACCCATATCCCTCCGGTATCGGTTCGCCGTTACCGGTAAACCCGGGCTGCTGTACGAAACGGTTCTGATCAAGCGTTGTACCGTTTCCGCCCTGGCCGCCGGCTCCGCCGCCAAATCCCCTACCGGGCTGTCCGGGGGCTCCGTTTCCGCCCCATGACCCATTATTATTTATATAACCACGGTTTTTTCCTGCCATTATCTTTTTCTTTTTGTTTCCAAACAGCACCGTAAGTCCTGCTGCTGCTATGGCTGCTATACCCAGTGCTTCAACCAGACCGATGCTTGAAAACACACCCCAATAACTGTATACTCTCTGAGCAATAAAAGCAAGCGGCATCAATATCAGGAAAAAATTCTTGTGACGAAGTCCGTCCATTATCAACACTACACTTATTCCGCCGAGAATTATAGTTGATATCGGGATCGACGGGATTATGCCCATCTTCCTTCCCACCAGTCCTCCGGCAAGTGCCAATAGACCTATCCCCAGCATTATTCTCCTAGCCTTCATTTGTTCAACCTCTTTTCCTCAAGTCTGTTCATGAGCTGCTTAAGATAATTTCTTGAAGCATACGCTCTTTTTATGGTTCCCTCAAACTCTATTTCAGAGGGGCCCGTAATATTTCTCTTTACAGACCTGATCTTCGTAATATTTACAATTGCCGATTTTGATATTCTGACGAATGCAGACGGAAGTATCTCTTCCAGCTCATAAAGCCTTTGCTTGGCAGAAAAAATATCCTTTGCGGTATGTACCGCCAGGAAATTATCCGCAGTTTCCAGGAAAAGTATTTCCTCCGGTTTCAGATACAGGACGGTATCCTGTTTGAAAACCTCAAGCTTTAATTTTGAACTGACTATCTCCGACACCTGCTTTTGAAGCATCATTACCTCTTCAGAAAGCGAACTGCACCGGATTACAACCTCCTCTTCATCTTCGTTCAGACGATCATCTATTTCTACGCGTATTTTCATGTCGTCTCCAGCTCGGAAGTTTGTATTTCTTTGATGAATTTACTATACTTTATCAAGTCAAAATTGTAAATACCTTTTCGCTAAGAGGTAAATATTTAATACTAAGAAGTAATTGTTTATGCATATTTAACTGTTTACCTGCCAAAACAATAATTGAAAACCCATAAATGACAAAAAAAATGAGACAGATCCCATACTCTGTCTCATGAATATTATCAGGTTATTTTTATTACTTATTGTATTTCTCCCGATCCAGCACACCTTCTTTAGATGCTGTGATAAGCGTCCCCACCATATCTCCGATAGAGTTGTTTACGGTACGGAACATACCTGCGATAACCTCCATTCCGACTGCCTGCCCAAGTGCTTCATCCACCGGTACACCCAAAGAAGTCAGTAAAACTGACAGACATATAAGACTGACACCGTATATAGTCGGAGCCCCGGCCGAAAGCATTATGATCGTAAATGCCATGGAAAGCAGTACCGGCAGAGTAATCTCTATACCATAAATCTTGGCAAAAGTGAGTCCAAATACCGCCAGATACATGCTGACACCGTCCATGTTAATGGTAGCACCAAGCGGAATTGTCAGCGAATATATTTTTGATGGAACTCCAAGTTCCTCGCACACTTCCATGTTGATAGGTATTGCAGCGCTGCTGGAACCCATCACTATAACCTTTAAGGCATGTGGAGCATATTTCTTGATAAGCTTGATCGGGTTTAATCCACCCATCACCCTTAACAGCAGAATATAAACGCCCATCATTATAATAATGGTAAGTACAAATGCTGCAGCTGCAGCCAGCATCGACTTTAGCGTTCCTCCGTTTATTGAACTCTTGGGAGGTACAAGTGTTACACAGACATACGAAAAGATCATGATCGGTATAAGCTGCATAACAACATCTGCTATTTTCATAAATACGGCATTACCCGAATCCAAAAATGTAGCAAAAGGCCTTGTCTTTTCACCCGACAGAAGTGTTGCCAGTCCAACCAGGAATGCCAGGAACATTATGGGTATAGTATCATTTTTAACAAACGGCTCAAGGAAATTAGTCGGTACAATACTCATTAAAAAGCCCTTGACAGATGTATCTATCTGAGTACTTGTATACTGGGACATATCTGCTGTACCTTGTGAAACCGCTTCGGCATAATTGTATGGCTTCAAAAGGAATGTAAGACAAAACCCGATTGAAATGCATATGATGGTAGTCATTAAATAAATGCCCATGATCCTGGCACCCACCCTGCCTATATCGGCTGCATTTCCGAAGCCCGCTATTGATGAAGCTATTGAAAAGAATATCAATGGTGCGATCATCATCGTCAGAGCATTCATATAGATATCCTTCATTACGGAAAAAACATTATCCGTAAGATAGATACGGGTTTCGTCCGAACAAAAGCTCCTGATAATCAGAGAAACAAGTCCTGCCAAAAGTGCTGCTCCGATAATACGGTAAAGGAAAAGATTTCTGGATTTATAAGCAGAAATACTAATACGGTTTTTCGTCTTTGTATGTACATATTTCAGGTCTGATGAAAATGATTTCATCAGCAAAGTATTTGCATCGGATGCATCGTCAAACGGATCAAATCGTTCTCCTTCAGCCAGCATATCCACCTTGATCTTACCGATACTCTTTTTAATCGTCACGACCAGCTCTTTGCCCGTTCCATGCTTTGCGATGCTGGTTAAGCTTTCTTCTGCCATAAGCAGAGCTCTGTTTTTCTCTGACTTCTTCAGCTTAAAGTTTTCAAAAGTCTCCTGCAGAAATTGTAGGCATTCACTGATTCCGTTAGATAGTTCAAATGTTTTCTTCATGATGTTCTCCGGTAATCATCATTATAGTTAATTTTATAAGTATTATCAAACGACCAGATATGAAACAGCCTGCTTTTTTACCTTTATAATATCTTCGGTCTGACTTCCGCCGTCTTCGCCGTCCAAAGCCCAGGCAACAGGCTTATCAAAAATGAATTTAGCCTCCTTGACCCTGATAATTTTTATTCCATTTTCAACTGTCATATCGAGAGCTTTTTCTCTGGCTTTAGGACTCTTTCTAACCATTCCGATAGCATGTCCTATAGTTTTTGCAAGCTTGATAGGATTGTCCGGCCATTTGACAAATAACAGCTCATTTTTGCCATCATCAAGTTCAACACCCGATCCGGTGATTCCCCTGAATCCTCCGACCGACTTGGCACTGACAATCATACCCAGGAGCATGTCGCCTTCAATTGTTTTCCATGAATTCTCTGCATACTCCTGTCCATCATCGTCATACAAGATACCTGAACCTCCCGGATTACCATCACAAGATGAATCGTCCTTATACAATATTCTTGCATGTATCTTCTTTGTTTTCAGGATATTTTTGGCCCCATACATAATGTATGCGGAATGCCCAAATCTGTTCTTAAAATTCTGGGGCGTAGCATAGGATACATCCGAGAACAATCCAAACGCTGCAGTATAAGTGATATACTTTCCATTAAATGTAGCCACATCACACTTAAAGGCCTCATCCATTAGTATCGCATTAAGCGCCTTTTCAGCCGCATCCAGCATTCCGTTATTTATCCCCAGAGAATACCCAAAATCATTGGTCGAGCCCGCAGGTATTATTCCTATCGGGACATCACAGCCGGTATCAAGCACTCCGCGCATAACCTCATTTAAGGTACCGTCTCCGCCGGCTGCAATAACATAAAGACTATGCTTTCTGTCATCTGCTTCCGGCTTAACAGCATTATAAAACTTCTTTATAAAAGCCTTCGCGATCCTGTATGCGTCATCCCTGCACTTGGTTGCATGAAACAAAGGTTTGAGTCCGGCCATTTCATACATACTTTTAACCTGTGGCATTAATCTCTTTATCTTGCCTTTACCTGCCATAGGGTTATATATTACCAATACTTTCAAATCACTTAAATACATCTTTCTTACCTATTATGTAGTCAGTTTTCCAACAACTTCGTTGATCACCTTACCGTCAGCCTTACCCTTGAGCTCTGCCATTACTGCTTTCATGACCATACCTTTATTGCCCGAGGCAAGCACATCGGCAAACTTCTCCTTGATGATGCTTTCAACTTCCTCAGCAGACAGCATCTTGGGAGCATACGCCTCAAATACTGCCAGTCTTGCCCTATACTCTTCCTTGAGCTCCATCCTTGAGTCAGGGCATGTATCAATCTGCTCCTTCAAGGTCTTGATTTCTTTTAAAATGGCCTGATCGGTCATACTGTCAGGGATTTCCTCCCTGCATCCGGCATCTATGGCAAGCTTCTTTGTAGCCGAAACAAGTGCGGATAAAGCATCCTTTTTCACTTTGTCGTGATCCTTCATAGCCTGCATCATATCTTTTTGTAATGTAGTAAATTGCATTTTCTATCCCTCCAACAACTTTATCATTTTACAGTTAGGGATTCCTTCCTCCCAAAACCTGCTTCTGTCAGAATTGAATTTCACCTGACAGATAATACTGGAATTCATGGCTCCGTGCCCGATTATCAGCACATCCTTGCCGGCTTCCAGATCAGGATAAACCCTTTCCTTAAGGAACTCTCCCGTCCTTTCGAAAAGCTCATCCATACTCTCCCCACCATCAACAGGCACTGTATACTCTTCAGGACGTTTAAAGAAAACATTCACCGGACAGTCAAGTATTCCAAAAGACTCTGCCACTCCCTCATAGACACCGAAACCCATCTCTTTCAAGCGATGATCAAATATTACCGGTATGTTTTCTTTCCTTTCCTTAAAAAATAACTCAGCTGTCTCCTTAGCCCGTATCAATGGTGAGCAATAGCACACATCCAGATGTATCCCGGCATACTCCCTGCCGGCGGCGAGAGCCATTTCCCGCCCCTCTTCATTTAAGGGAACATCGGTCTGGCCCTGCAGCTTTCTCTGCTCGTTCCAGTCCGTTTTCCCATGTCGCATTATATATAGCATATTAATCTTTAAAACCTATGCCTCTCATACATCCAGTTACATCTTGCCAGCTTCTCTGCCAGTTTCTGGGTGCACTCATCCTTCAGCATCCTCCACTTCCAGTTCTCGCCAAATGTAGAAGGAGCGTTAAGTCTTGCCTCAGACCCATGATTTAATATATCCTGCATAGGTATTACCGCCAGTTTAGCGGGACTCCTGAGTGCCGCACGGATAAATACCCATGCTATCTCATCATCCTTCACATCACCGCATCCCAGATACTCACCGATATATTTCTTTTCCTCATGGTTCAGATTTTTAAACCAGCCCTTTGTAGTATCATTATCATGTGTTCCGGTATATACCACGCAGTTTTCGATATGGTTATGAGGCAGATAAATGCTCGGTGTATGAGGATCAAACGCAAACTGGAGCACCTTCATTCCGGGGAAACCGGAATCTTTCAAAAGCTTTACAACCGAAGGAGTAAGGAATCCTAAATCCTCCGCAATGATATCCTTCTCACCCAGCGCTTTCTTTATAGCTTTAAACAGCTCAATGCCGGGTCCTTTCTTCCACTTGCCGTGTTCAGCAGTCTCATCCTTAGCCGGAATAGCATAATATTCATCAAAACCTCTGAAGTGATCCACCCTTACTACATCATACAGCTCATAGCAATGACTTATCCTGGATATCCACCACGAGAAGCCCTCCTCCTTATGAATCTTCCAATTATAAAGGGGATTGCCCCAAAGCTGACCGGTAGCACAGAAAGCATCCGGAGGACATCCGGCTACAGACTTAGGATTACAGCTCTTATCAAACTCAAACAGGTGTGTATTTGCCCATGCATCAGCACTGTCAAATGCTACATATATCGGAATATCACCGATAATCTTAATGCCGTTCTTGTTAGCATAAGCTTTCAGTTTAGTCCACTGAGTACTGAACATAAACTGGTTAAACTTATAAAACTCTATCTCATCAGCAAACTTTTCTCTGTATTTCTTTAAAGCCGCAGGAGTTCTTGTCTTTATATCCTTATCCCAGGAAGTCCAGCATGCACCGTTCAGAGAATTCTTTATAGAAACAAAGAGCGCATAATCATCAAGCCAATATGCGTTTTTCTCACAGAAATCCTTAAACTCTTTGGTTTTCTGATGCTTACTGCGCTTAAATGCCTTCTTTAACAATGCCAGTCTGGTATTGTACATAGCACCGTAATCAACATACTTTGGATTCTTTCCGCAATCTGCTTCCTTGCACTCAGCCTCTGTAAGAAGCCCATCCTTTGTCAATGTCTCAAGATCTATAAAATAGGGATTTCCGGCAAATGTCGATATGCTCTGATAAGGTGAATCCCCGTATCCGGTAGGTCCCAACGGCAATATCTGCCAGTAATCAACACCTGCTGCTTTTAACCAGTCAACAAAATCATATGCTTCCTTTGAAAAGCCACCGATGCCGTATTTAGTCGGCAGGCTGGCTATAGGAAGTAAAACTCCTGTGCTTCTCATTTACAAATTCTCCTCTCCTATAATAAATAGGTCACCCCCGATTTCAACCTCAGAGGTGACCTCATAAGAATCACAAAACCAATATCCTTATCTTCTCTTACCGAAAATTCTTAAAAGATACAAGAACAGATTGATAAAGTCAAGATAAAGCTCAAATGCTCCGTTAAGTGATAAAGCTGTTACATTGCTGTCATCAGCATACATTGAAGCTTTCTTTATTTTCTGGGTATCATAAGCTGTAAGGCCTACGAAAACTGCAACACCTACAAAAGAAGCTACATAAGCCATCATCTCACTCTGAAGGAACATATTTACCAGGCCGGTAATGATAAGTCCGATAAGTCCCATAATGCAGAGGCTGCCAATCGAAGAAAGATCCTTCTTAGCAACCAGGCCGTAAAAAGCAGTAACGGCAAACATCGCAGCAGTGATAACAAATACGATAGTGACTGAGGTCTCTACATAAGCCATACATACTATGCCAAGCGTTGCACCGTTGATAAACGAGTATGCTGTAAACAAACTTGCCGAAAGTACAACATTGTTTTTCTTGATAGCCACATTTGATACGATAACGATAGCTATCTCGGCACCGAACAGGATAAGCATATTCACAGGATTCTTCATCATCCACTCTAAGAGTACATTAGAAGCAACCTTAGCACCGATAGCAGTGATAGCAAGTGCCACTACCATAAACAGGAATGACTGTGATACTACCTTCTGCTTTATAGCCTCCGATGCCTCATTGAAAGCACCCGAGAAGCTCTGTCCATTCAGAGTAAAGCCTCTGTTTCCGTTATTATAACCGTTATACCCATTGTTATAATTCTGCTGGTAAGCATACGGATTAGGATTCTGCTGATATCCATTATTCTGGTATCCGCCCTGAGGATATCCGTTCTGCTGATATCCGTTAGCCTGATTCATGTTCTGCTGGTATCCGTTCTGAGGATTACCCTGCATACCATTATAGTTGTTGTTCTGATAATTAGGCTCCATAATAGTCCCCTACCTTTCCCGTCCTCACGATTAGGACGCTATGATTGTGGCTATGTGCCCATTGCCACAAAAAGCATAATAACACAAGTTGACAGAAAAATCAATCATATTACAGAATTTTCATAAATATTTCATCTTTTCCATATATAAAAAGCCCCTCACGTGTTACCGTAAGGGGTCTCTTATCAAATTTTTGAATTAAAATCAACTTCTCAAGCCTTGCCGTCTGAACCAAGAACGTTCTTGATCTTATGAGCAACCATTTCCTTAACAGCCTGACGAGCGGGCTTTAAGTACTGACGAGGATCGAAGTGTGAAGGATTCTCAGCAAAGTACTTTCTGATAGTACCTGTCATAGCAAGACGGATATCTGAATCGATATTGATCTTACATACAGCAAGCTGAGCTGCCTTACGAAGCTGCTCCTCCGGGATACCTACTGCATCGGCCATGCTTC
>JAEEVK010000083.1 GCA_016287095.1 Lachnospiraceae bacterium | reverse complement strand
CATTTAGTGACTTTCAGATTGAGCTGGATGATATACTGGAAGATATCAGAGAATGGGATATTGTGACGGAAAACCTTGACGGGGATTGTTCGGATGATGAGCTAATCGGATTCTTAAATCGGTATTTTAATGATTTTATCGGCAAAATAGGAAAAAATATCGATAACATCAACGGGACGTTTTTGCTATATATTCTAACCGACATGGATAACTCTGAGATTGATTTTATGGCAATTGACGAACTGTTTATAGAGGATAAGCTTTTTTACGGAAATGAGGAGGATATTGCAGAGGTCTATAATACGGTAAGAGATGGATTAAACACTCTTTCCGCATACCTTGAGGCGCCTAATGACGGCAGTGTTCCCAAGGGGCATATAGAGAGCGTGCTCAGATCGTTTTATCCTATGTTTGATTTCGACTGTTTTTTAACCAACATCATCCCTGAATATATAAATCTTCATGACGGAGAAATATCCTTCCAGTGTTCGGATAATTTTGACAATGCAATCCTTTGCGGGGCATACGGTGTTATAGATGAGGAACTGAGCATACAGGACTGGCATAATTTTTGAATAATGAAATAATATTGAGCCTGAAATATGGCTCGCTGTTTTTTATCGAATATCAACGAATCGTTTACATAACAACAATAAATTGATAATTGATTTCCTGGATTTTTGTCGCTATACTATGCTTGTAAGCTTACAGAAGATAAAACAAGAAACAGTTTATGAGTTGCAAATGATATAGGAGAGTGATGTGGAATGAATATTACAATAGGTGAAAACATAAAGAAATTACGAAATCAAAAAGGCGTTACACAGGAAAGGCTGGCTGAGAGTATTGGGGTTACTCCGCAGGCTATCAGCCGTTGGGAATCTGAATCCGGATATCCGGCAATAGAGTATCTGCCTGATATTGCAAGCTTCTTTGGTATAAGTATTGATGAGCTGCTCGGAATTAAGCTTTCGGAGCGTGAAGCAAGGCGCGAAAGCATTTATACTACTATAGAACATATAGAGGATTGTGGATATAATCCTTCAGCGATAGATCTGCTGAGGGAGGCTCATGCGGAGTTCCCGAGTGATATGAAGATAAGTCTTTCTTTGGCTAAGGCTTTATGCTCTGAAATGTTTGAGGATAATCCCAATACAGCATTTTTGAGGGAAGGTGAGAAAATTCTACGCGACCTTATAAGGCAGTCTGATGATTATGACTTCCGGTTTGAATGTATCAAGAATCTGGCAGTGATCTACAAAAAAGCCTGGAAGGATGAACAGGGCTATGCTGAGATTGTAAAAATGCTCCCCAGCATCTGGTCATGCAGGGAAATGTTTATCGCAGATTTATTTAATGGGGCAAATCAGGATAAGGACGAAATCCGGGATTGTTTATTGACGCTTTCACGCTGCATGACAAATAATCTCCGTGATTATGTGGCGTATGTTCTTCCAAATGAGGAAGATAAGTGGGATACTAAGATAAGTTATTTTGAACGTATAATAGACTTTTTAAAGTTCATATCGGGAATACTGAATGAAGAAAAGGTGGCTGATCTTGCTCGCAACATAGCAATGCTTTACAGGTATATGGCAACATATTATGTTGCTCAAGGGAAAAAAGATGAGACTCTGACCAGTCTTGAAAATATGCTTTTATACCTTGAGAAGGATGTTTATGGTACATCAGATAAAGGACAGGCTCACAATATTGCATGGTATTTCCTGCCATATATGGATCATGAAAGGTATGATCCGGTACGTGAAGAAAAGAGGTTTATTGCTATTAAAGAAAAAATAGAGAAATTGGCTAAGTGAAGAAAGGTGGGGTCTGTGACCCCACCTTTTTAAAACATATTGCAATATACTGTTATTCCCATACTCTGAATTCCATAAAGGAATTCAAGATATTTGTAAGTGAAGATTATTATGGTGACCATATCTTTTTTTTGCTGGTTGGTGTATTTATCAGGATTAAGATCAGGGAAAAATCTCATGAATTGATCGTCCACATAGTCATCTTCTGGGAAATTACAATATGAAAGATAACCATTAAAAGGATTATACCAATGCTCATCCCCATCCCAATTAAAGGAAGCGATTATCCGCTTACATGTTTCTTCGAATCCAAATGATGCAGCCATTTCAGCACAAGTTGAAGTGATTGTTGCGTCATTAATCTTTCTGCCATCAATAATGAGTTCAAAGTTATATTTATGTAGTTTTCTGATTTTTGTTTTGTAGGTGGCAGTTTCTTCGAAAGCGTGTACCTGGGTTTGTGCTGCGAAAGATGCTGCTATGATAAGTACCATGATTGTTGCGATTAATTTGGTTAAGAATGTTTTTCCTGTCATTTGTTTATCCTCCTTAGGTTTGTTTCCTTTGTTGTGTTTATAATATATACCCGGAGGCCCAACATTTCAATATTCAGATATATACCGTTTTGTAGTCTAAACTACAGATGGTATGGGATTTGTAGCTTAAGCAACAAAGTTGCATATTTTTGATGGGGTAGACCCCACATACTTCATTTTTATCGAAGACAGGATTAGGTTTGAAAAAGTTTGAAAATGAAATAGTTATTTGATATAATAATAGAGAATTGTAATAAAGTTTTATTGAGTTAATCTATGACAGGTGGGGTTATATGAATAAGAAGAAGATAACACATCTTGAAATACTATTTGCACTTATTATCGTGATTGCGATAATTTTGATGAATCTGATAGGTACAACAACTATCAGCGATGACTCTGTAAATGTTAATGAGGATGGATTCCCTACAACAGATAAGACTTTCGAAGATTTCAAGGCTCCGGGGACCAGGTTTGGCATTATGACGGGAACCGATTGGGGTATGGAAGTTGCAAAGAGATATCCGGAAGCCGAAATATTCCAGTATGCTACTGCAGCAGATATTTATACCGCTCTGGATACCGGAAAAGTTGATGTGGCTATGGGATTTATTGATCAAAGACCGGATTTAAAGGAATCACATCCTGATCTGGCTTTTATTGAAGAACCGATTGTTACAATGTTTTTTGGCTTCGGAACAAGGAATGATGAAAGAGGCAAGGCGCTTTGTGAAGAACTAAATGCATACTTTTCCAAAATACGTTCAAATGGGGAATATGACAAGCTTAGAGCTAAGTGGGAGGATCCCGAAAGAACCGGAGACGTAATGGGAGATTACCGGTTTACTGGTGAGAAGGGTACATTAAAGATATCTACAGGCGGACTTTGGAATCCAATGACGTTCTATGTCGGTGAGAATCTGACTGGTGAGTTTGTCGAATTGATCAATGGTTTCTGTATGGATGCCGGATATACGCCTGTCATTGAAGCCATGTCCTTTGAGGCCGAAGTAACAGGACTTGCCAGCGGAGAATACGATATAGTTGCCGACTCAATTACGGTAACGGAAGAAAGAACTGATAATATCTGTGTCACGGATGCTCTTCTTTCTGGCAGTACTTATCTTTTGGTTAAAGCCGAACGTTTGCAGAAAGAAGTATCTAAATCCTCAGTCTTTTTTGAAAACCTTGGCAAGAGCATTAAACGAAACTTTATAGATGAAGGTCGATATAAAATGCTCCTTTCCGGATTAGGAGTCACGATTGGTCTTTCACTTATAGCTGGGATTCTCGGAACTGTCTTAGGCGGTTTTATATGTTTCCT
Organism: Lachnospiraceae bacterium; assembly: GCA_016287095.1. Classification (GTDB taxonomy): domain Bacteria; phylum Bacillota; class Clostridia; order Lachnospirales; family Lachnospiraceae; genus RUG11977. The sequence continues at coordinate 8,551 of JAEEVK010000083.1, read as the reverse complement.
TAGAATGAGCAAGAATAGCTTCTGCGCAGCTTTTGCCAGCCTATACATCAGAGTCTTTAGGGGCATACCTGTTCTTGTTTCACTGATGGTTTTGTATTATGTTGTCTTTGGAAACACATCCATGTCCGCATTCTGGGTATCGGCCATTGCCTTTTCCCTTGATTTTTCTGCGTATTGTGCCGAGATATTCAGGAGCGGTATCGAAGCCGTTCCCACGGGACAGGCCAGGGCAGCCAAGGCTCTTGGATTTGAGCCTGTTCATGCATTTCGAAAAGTAGTATGGCCTCAGGCGATGGTTCATATTCTTCCTGTATATAGCGGTCAGTTTATAGCAACTGTAAAACTAACTTCAATAGCAGGGTATATAGCGGTCGTGGATCTGACCAAAGCATCGGATATCATAAGGAGCAGGACATTCGAAGCATTCTTCCCGCTTTTATTTACCGCTTTGGTATATTTCCTGATTTCAGCATTACTTGTATTGGTTTTAAGGTTAATTGAAAATAGAATTACCCCTGGAAGACATCCCATAAACAAAAATATTCTATCTGTGGTTTCTTCTTTTGACGGAGCTATAACTGATATTCAGGACATAACTAATAAATCTGATTCGGGAAAGAAAAAGAATGATGTTATGCTTGAAATCGAGCACCTTAAAAAAAGCTTTGGGGACGTTACGCCGATTAAGGATGTCAGCTGCAAAGTTCAAAAGGGGGACGTTATTTCGATCATTGGCCCGTCAGGAACAGGCAAAAGTACTTTCTTAAATCTTATAAACCGGCTTGAGTTCCCAGATGGGGGGCACATTGTATTTGAAGGAAATGATACATCTGAAAAGACGTATGATTTGAATATAATGCGGGAAAAGGTTGGTATGGTATTCCAGTCATTTAATCTGTTTTCGCATCTTACCGTTATCGAAAATCTTATGCTGGCTCAGACTGAACTACTGAACAGGTCTGAGGAAGAAGCCTGCAGGAAAAGCATAGAACTTTTAAAAATGGTCGGAATGTCCGATAAAGCTCTATGCTTCCCGAGCCAGCTGTCCGGCGGCCAGCAGCAGCGTATAGCTATAGTCAGGACCGTAGCTATGGAACCGCATATGATCTTATTTGATGAGCCTACTTCGGCTTTGGATCCGACTATGGTGGGCGAAGTCCTGTCTGTTATCAGGAAGCTGGCCAGGAATGGAATGACCATGCTGATAGTTACCCATGAGCTGAATTTTGCAAGGGATGTCTCAAACAGGGTATTTTTCATGGATGAGGGTACAATTTATGAAGAAGGTACGCCAGAACAGATATTTAACAGCCCTGCAAAGACAAAGACTCGTCAGTTTATAAAGAAACTGAGTGTATTTGAGACCGATATCATACCTCAAAACTTCGATTATATGAGTATGATGACTCAGCTTGAGCAGTTTGGATATAAGCATATGATTAGTCATAAACTCATACATAATATGCAGGTACTCATTGAAGAACTGTGCGTTAATATCCTGATACCTGATCTGGATAAAGACACGAAAATTTCTGTTCAGTTTGAATATGAGGATTCGAGAGATGGCCTTATCAATATGCTTATTAAATATCCCGGTGTTGAAAAAGATCCTTTTGAAACAGCTATTGGAACATCTGTATCACTCATAAAGCATATATGTAAGGATATAAACTGTTGCTTTAAAGACGGGATGCAAACGATCAGAGGGACGATTTAAGATATCAAGCGGGAATTCTCGGCAATTCAATTACCGTGATGAAAGCGTTTCCTCTTGACAACTGAACACTTATATAAGTATTGTGGCCTTTCGGAAGGTGGACAGACTTTTTTTATTGAAAAATAATATGGGACAAAGGATTATATTAAAAACAGACAGACTGTTTCTTCGTGAAATGAATATGGATGATTTTGGTTCATTGTACAAAGTCCTTGCGGACAAGGATATCATGCAGCATTATCCTTATATTTTTGATGGGAAACGAGTCAGAGACTGGATTGAAAGGAACATGAACCGGTACCGTGAGAATGGTTTTGGCCTGTGGGCTGTATGCCTGAAAGATAACGGAGAGATGATTGGTGACTGTGGATTAACACTTCAGAATATAGAGGGTGAGATGCTCCCCGAGATTGGTTATCACATACGTGCAGACCAGCAACGCAAAGGTTATGCTAAGGAAGCGGCGGCAGCTGTTCGTGACTGGGCATTTACAAACACGGATTATCCGGCACTTTATTCATATTGCAAACATACAAATGTTGGTTCTTACAAAACTGCAGAATCGATTGGGATGCATTTTGAGAAGGAATACCCTGATTCGGACAATGAAATTACTCATGTATCGGTGCTCTTTCGTAGGGAATTTACCGACATATAAAATTATTATTACAAAGATGCAGGGATGAGAGAAATCTTATCCCTGTCTTTCTTTTTCATAAAAGTACTATAGTATGGTAAATTAGAGGCTATGGATAATGAAAAATAGTGAAAAAATAGTGAAAATTTAGTGGAAATTTTAGACGGATTCTGGTATAATATCATCGAGGTGACCAGAGAATGATAAAAGTGGTGTTAACGAATGAGATATTAAAATATATAACTGAAATCGATAAGAACAGATATAAGGTTTCTTCTGTGAAACTACCGAGATCTGTTGCCAGCAAATTGCGTAAAAATTCCAAGAAAAAGAGTTCATATGCATCAAACAAGATAGAAGGGAATCCCCTATCTGAAAAGCAGGTCGACGAGGTCATAGATAGAGATGAAAAAAAGCACTTTTTAAAACCTGAACAGGAAGTGCGTAATTATTTTCTTGCACTTCAGTTTCTGGAAGAGAAATTAAAAAAGAAAGAGCCCTTCTCCAGAAAAATGATATTGGATGTCCAGAAATACGTTGAGAAGGGAGCTTCCAGTGAAAAAATCGGATTAAGAGGAGCCATGCCTCCCGGTGTACTGTTTGCGGTTTATGATTCTCAGACTGGGAATCCTGATTATATTCCCCCAGAATATTGTGATGTACCAGAGCTGTTGGACGAACTGGTAGAATATGTAAATACTACTGATGATCACCCGCTTTTAGTTGCTGCGGTCGTGCATTATCAGATGGTGACAATACACCCGTTTGAAGACGGAAATGGCAGAACTGCACGTCTGCTATCAGGATATATTCTGGATATTAACGGATATGGATTTAACGGCATCGGTTCCTTGGAGGAATACTTTGCATATGACATTAATGAGTATTATGAATCGATACAGATGGGGTTGCCGGTACTTTATTATTCTGGAAGAAATAATCCGCCACATCCGGAAATATGGATTAATTATTTCCTGCGCATGGTACTTCTGTATTCCGAGAAGATTTGTGAGTTGTCAGAAAGTTCCTGCGAGGATGAAATAAGTGGGAGTTTATCATATTTAAAGGGCAAGGAGAAAGAACTGCTTCTGTTTTTAATGAAGAATTATAATGGAGAATTTACTCCAATTGAGGTCAGCCGTGAAATCGGCGTGACAAATAGAACAATAATAAACAGATTATCAGTTTTAGTGAAAAATGGCCTTGTAGAACCCCTGATGGTGAATCAGCGTATCAGATCATATGAGTTAAGTGATTTCGCAAGGGATAATGAAAGAACAATAAAGAAAATGATTTCTTAGATTTTTTTCGGAAAGCAAACATAGGAAGGCGAAGGATAAAAAAATATAATATGAAAAAATTGATGCAACTGTTGTTGCATCCGGATTTGATTGTGCCAAAGAGCAGTGAGAATGTTCCATCAAGCGGTTCACAGAGCCAGTGTATTTTTTGCTCAGACCGATTAACCTTGTTTTCATAACACTGAAATATGGTGAGGACCGTAATCTGTCTGCTGTAGATGGGATCAATAAGTCTGATATTCCGGTTCTTGTCATAAGTGCTGAAAAAGACGGTTATTATGGAGACGGGAAAAGCCCGATTTATGATAAAAAGGACTCTGTAACGAACAGTAAATGTGAGTTTGTTCTTATGGATCAACAAAACCACAATGAGCATTATACTTATTTTCTTACTGATAACGCTATAGAGTACCAAAACAGTGAGCCCCAGGGAATGATCGACAAAGAATTGTACATGGAACATGATAAAAATGTTATGAAGATGATCTGTGATTTTTATGAGCAGAGCAGATAAGAAGTAAGAATGGGAAAATGTTGTAAAATATGGAGAAATTATGAGTGAAGAGTTCGACTGCCATTACGGTGAAGCGGAGTTCAATACGATAAAAGCCGGGATAGGAGCTATAGAAGTTGTATTAACCGGCAGTGATGTCCATGCCAAAGAAAGACTCCTATATTGTCTTGACTGGTATATGGACCCATACTACAAGATGGACCTATCGGCAATACAAGAGCCGTTAATTGAACTCCTTCAAAACGTAGCCGTTAATGAAAGTGACATGGGCATAGTCGATGAAGCTTTTCACTTGCTGGAGGCCTATACGGAAGGCCCTTATGAGATACTTGAAAAGAACATCGACAGAATACCGGAAGAATATAAACCAACAGCGTTATACCTGCTGAATCCAAATAATTGGTAGCTTGTGTCGAAAGAAAGTATCATATTTAATTATGATAATGAGAATGGATGTAAATTTGAATCTCTGATAGAATATGCACCTGCTACGGGACTACCAGAAGGTTCTTTAGACGAGATAATAAATGACGGGCTCGTGGTAATTAAGAACGGGAGCGTCATATCTGGAGAAGATAAATGGCTTGAGTTTGTTAAAAAGGCCGAAGCTAATGAGCCTGCCGAAATAAGGATAGCCCATTATTTTACATTAACCGGCAGAATGGCTAAAAACCTATATGAACTGACTAAAATGGATTACCCGATAGCGTATTTTCATCAGTTAAAGTATGATGGTAAGAATTACATATATACGCCTCTGCAAAAGGTAGAGGGGTCAGAAGAAAAGTATGTTTTCAGACCTGATGATGAATATGATTGGGAAGAAACATACAAGTATCTAAAGCATTATACTGAGAGTGCTCCCAGCGATACAGCATTGTTCAATACTTTCGATAAGTATGTTTTGGTAAATGACGATACTATCACTTGGGAAGATATCTGGAACGGAATGATTAGCAGTGAATTTGGTGCCGGAGTAAAGCATGCAGAGGTATTTAACAAGTATGACTATAAAGATGGTGTAGATCCTGATGAAGTAATACCTGTCGATATCTAACAGGCATTATCCTAATCATCACATATTTCCATTTTGAGAGAGGAGTGGCATATGAATGTATTTGATATTATCGGACCGGTTATGATCGGACCATCCAGCTCTCACACGGCTGGAGCTGTCCGTATAGGACGAGTTGCAAACAAACTGGCTATGGGAAAGATACCGGACAGGGTGGAGATTACTTTATCCGGTTCATTTGCTGAAACATACAAAGGACATGGTACTGATAGGGCATTGCTGGCAGGCATTATGGGATATCACAGCTATTCGCCAGAGATACGTGATGCCATGAAGATAGCTGACGAAAAAGGTATGGGATATAAATTCATCACAGAAAACCTTAAGGATGCACATCCTAATACAGCCCGTATCAAGGTTTTCTTTGGGGCTGCCGAAAGCGTTGTACAGGGTGCAAGTGTTGGTGGCGGCAATATCATAGTCACAGAGATAAACGGGATGAAGGTGCATTTTACCGGTGAAAATAACACATTGCTTATAATGCATAGGGATATGCCTGGAGTAATTGCGAATGTCACAAATCTTATGCACTCAAAATATGAGGGATTAAATATTTCAAGTTTTAATCTGACTCGCGAGAAAAAGGGTGGAGATGCAATCATGACAGTAGAAGTGGATTCTTTGCCTCCGGAAGAACTTATAGGGAATCTCTGTAAAATTGAAAATGTAATGAATGCGATACTTATCAGAAAGCTGTAAAAGATAGTGAGGTATGCAGATGTTCAAATATGACGCAATAATGGAATTGGTTATGGCTGCAGAAGCAGCAAAAGAGAATATAAGCACACTTGTTTTACGCGATCATGCTGAAAGCATGGGTATGACAGAACTCGAGGTCTATGAAAAAATGGAGCTCGATTACATGGTCATGCGTGGGTCCATAGAAGAAGGGTTAAAGAAAAATCTAAAATCTATGTCAGGTCTTACCGGCGGAGAAGGGTATCTTATGAATGAGTATGCCCGGACCGGGAAGTCATTGTGCGGGGATTTTATTTCAAAGGCCATGGCGAGGTCTCTGGCTGTTGCAGGCTGTAATGCAGCAATGGGAAGGATAGTTGCATCCCCCACAGCCGGCAGCTGTGGTATACTCCCGGGGTGTTTGATCTCCATGCAGGATGAAAAGGGTATACCTGAAAAAGATATTATTATGTCAATGTTTACAGCAGGGGCATTTGGCATAGTTATAGCTACAAGGGCAAGTATAGCAGGAGCAAGCGGAGGATGCCAGGCTGAATGTGGAAGTGCAGCGGCCATGGCAGCGGCAGCACTTGTTGAACTTATGGGAGGCACACCTCATCAGTGTGCCGATGCATGTGCTATAGCCATAGCGAACCAGCTCGGACTCGTATGTGATCCTGTGGCAGGGCTTGTCGAGATTCCTTGCATCAAGAGAAACGCTGGTGGAGTAGTAACGGCCTTTTCAAGTGCAGACATGGCCCTCGCCGGTGTAGCACCGAAGATACCTGTGGATGAATGCCTGGATGCAATGAGTGCAGTCGGAGACGCACTGCCCACCGCTCTGAAAGAAACAGCCGGCGGAGGTCTGGCTGCTACACCTACGGGACGAAAACTACAGGAATTTGTATTTGGGAAAATAGATTAATGTATCAACGAGACAATTAGGGCAATAGAAAGGGAAACGCAAATGGCAATACAGAATCCTGATTATAAGTATTACAAACAGCTCGCCGGAACATGGAAGAGTGCTGACGGAACATGCATTGTTACCCTTACGGAAACCGTAGGGATCAATATGGAATACGGCGGTGCTGTTCTTAACGGTAATTATGGTGTCATTCCAACGGGTCCGTTAATGGAGCTTTATCCGCAGGGTGTTATGGAGATGGGCATGATGAATACGCTACGTTCTTCCGATGATATGGTAGCCCGGCGTGACCCGAGCGAGGATATCCAGTTAAAACTCGGTGACAGGTCACTTAAGAACGGCGATCGGATACTATATAACATTGACTTTATCTGGCATGACCTGTCAGACAGGCTCCACGTCGAGCTTAGCAACACTGCTACCGGAGAGAAATCCGGTCTCATGCTTTATCGAGAAACAGCACCCGCAAGAACGGACAGAATTAAGGATGGTGAAGTTCAGTGTGAATGTGGGCAGATATTTTCAGGTAAGTTCTGTCCCAATTGCGGAAAAATGCGTATAGAAACCAATACTTTCACATGCAGCTGCGGGTATACAGGTCCGGTCAGTAATTTCTGCCCCGAATGCGGCAAGCCCCGTCCCGGGTTCAATCCCAGTATCGGTGCCACCCCTGCTGCTGTGACACCGTCTACTGCTTTCGGACCTCTCTATAAAGATACAGCCGTACCTGAAAAGGAGCCCGAGCCTACGGCAGGCTGGACATGCACGGAGTGCGGCGCCAAGCTGCAGACAAGTGTAATATGCTCCAAATGCGGTGCGATGATCAAGACAGAACTGCTTTTCGCAATATCCGAATACACGACTTGCTGCCCTCCCAGGAACGATAGCGTCAGAGTGTGGAAATTCTCTGATACGCAGCTAATAATGCAACATGGCAAGACCCTCCGCTTTATCCCGGCCACGGTCATCGAGCCGGCCATGGAGATAATCAGGAAGTATGAGATCGATAAGTGGGAGGAATATAAAAACAGCTTGAACGGGGTAATGGGCGGCAGTCGGTCTGTCAGTTACTGGGACGGTGAGAAGATGGCAGGTACATCTACAGATCACATGCCGGGTGCGTCAGGTGCATACAGTTCGCTATATGCATTGTTCACGACGACAAGTAACTGCTGACAGATGCGGATGTATAGGCTGAGGTGATGTTTTATGAGCATACAGGCAAAAGGCCGACGGAAAATAATTGTCGATGGCAGAGTCTATGTTTGGTATGTTGCATTGGATTCTGATACTCCTTACAATATTCTGAATGTAGCATCAGAAGATAAGTGCTTGATACTGTCTTGTCCGCTACATACCGACATTGAATATGTAATAAGCAAAGGCAGGGTATTTAAAACCAGAGAAACAAATGGGTGTTGGAACAGGTATTTGTTGCCTTTTCATATTCCTGATGTTATCACCCCAAAATATGTTGAACAATTGATTGATTGGTCAACACAAAACACAGATGCCGTTACTCTAGATGACGTTAATTTCCCTGTATAACGAAAACGAATTCAGATTTTGGGAAGTGTTCTAGTGGCCGGAAAAGCAGCAAATGAAGACAGCTTCAAAATTCCATATGGCTTTGGAATTTTTAGGAAGCTAACCGGATCATATGCTTCAGAAAGGATATTTAAAATATTTTCATGGAAAATT
>JAEEVK010000210.1 GCA_016287095.1 Lachnospiraceae bacterium | reverse complement strand
CAGAGAACCTTAACACTCTCATCGGTGCTTTGATTAAGGCAAAACCCGCAGCTGCAAAGGGACAGTACATTAAGAGTGCTACCATTGCTTCATCGATGGGCCCCGGAATCAAGCTTAATACTGCAAAATTAAATTCACTTTAATGGATCACGGCGACATATCCGCGAAGCGGATATGTCGGAAAAATATACAAAGTTCAAAAACCTGCCTGATGGCAGGTTTTTTATTGACCGATAAAATCAGACAATGCATATGCGAAGAAGACATGCAGATATAAAATAGTTAAAATAGTGGTTTATCTTAACCATAAATGCAAAAAAGGAAGAATTTTGCCTTAACATATAGAAAAAGTATTGCATTTAAAATATATTGTTGGTATACTGTATTTTAGTAAGAATTTTAATCATATCATTTATCGCCTGCCGATGAGGTTTTGCAAATACTATAATCCTGCAACAACCTTTTTGGCAGACAGACATATTGAGACAATGCATGACTATATGTTAGGAGGTTAAATTATCATGACAGATGAAAATTACGGACAGCAGATTAAGAAACTTAGGATTGACCTTGGGATGACACAGAATGAGGTGGCTGAGGCATTAAATGTAACTCCCGGTTATATATGTAATGTAGAAAACGGCAGAACAGCGATGTCACTCAGGATACTTATCTATTTTGCAAAGCTCACAGGCGTAACCCTGGATTCGTTAGTAGGACGTATTGATAATGAATATCAGAATACGGCTTTGGATAACGAGATTTATGAGAGAATACAGCATCTTGATGAGAATACCAAGATGAAGATATTGAAGACCTTGAAGCTTTGGGAAAAGCCTTTACTGAATCCCAGAGACTGATGATATCATAAAATAAAAAAAGCATTCGGCCTTTTAAACCGGATGCTTTTTTAAATTTACTTTCCAAATATTTCCTTGGCATATTTTACGGTATCCATGGCTTGCGGAGAATATCTGTCTGCACCTATCTTATCTGCATATTCTTGGGTGAGCACTGCACCGCCGACAACAACCTTGCAGAAAGGGGCCTTCTGACGGAGCTGTTTGATGGTCTCTTCCATGCTGACAACCGTAGTGGTCATTAGGGCACTCAAACCCACAAGCTTTATATTATGTTCCAGCACAGTATCAACGATGGTTTCGGGAGCAACATCCTTTCCAAGATCGATAACTGTATAGTCATAGTTTTCAAGCAGAACCTTAACGATGTTCTTACCGATGTCATGGATGTCGCCTTTTACCGTGGCCATCACAACAGTACCCTTGGATTCGCCTTTAGTACCGTTTTCAGCATAGTATTTTTTTATCTCATCAAAAGCAGACTTTGCTGCATCGGCACTCATAAGGAGCTGCGGCAGGAAAGTTTTCTTGGCTTCAAAACTCTTTCCCACTGTGTCGAGTGCCGGGATCAGGTTATTGTCGATAATCTCTATTGGGGCAATGCCTGATGAAAGCATGTTTTTGCACTCTGCTCCCGCTTTTTCTATCATCCCTTTTGTTACGGCTGTAAAGAGGGGCGATACATTGGCAGCTGAAGGTGTTGACTCCGCGGGATTTGCAGGTTGGGGTATACCATTATTTGCAGGACCGCCCGCAGGAACCTTTGGGGCAGTATATGGATCAGCCTTTTCACTGTATTTCTCAATATATCTGAGACATTGAGCATCAAGATTACGAAGAGTGAGAAAACTGTCGTAGGCAGCCATGAGCCTTTCGTCAAGAGGATTAATGATGCCGGCAGAGAGGCCGTTTTCCATAGCCAGTGTAAAGAAAGTTGAAGTCATAATGCTTCTTAACGGAAGTCCAAAACTTACATTTGAAACTCCGAGAACTGTATTTACACCATATTCATATCTCAATGTACGTAAAGCTTTCAGAGTGGTGTTAGCGTTAGTTGTATCGGTGCTGACGGTCATGGTCAGCGTATCAAAGATAAGGTCTTTTTTATCTATGCCGTATTCAGCGGCTCGGGCGATGATCTTTTCAGCTATAGCCACACGAGCCTCGGCGGTTTCCGGGATGCCTGCTTCGTCCAGTGTCAGACAGACAACGGCAGCTCCGTATTTCTTTGCCAGAGGGAGAACAGCCTCCATACTTTCCTGTTTACCGTTTACACTATTTAAAAGAGGCTTTCCGTTATAGATACGAAGCGCTCTTTCCATGGTTTTGACATCTGAGGTATCTATCTGCAGCGGGAGAGTGCTGATAGCCGTGATCTCTTCAATCGCGGTCTCCATCATTTCACAT
>JAEEVK010000011.1 GCA_016287095.1 Lachnospiraceae bacterium | reverse complement strand
TGCAAGCTTTTTAAAAAGAGACTTGAATGTGCCATTGCAGTAGAGGTGGCCAGGAGCATGGAATAAATATATAACATCAAAAAGATTAATTGTTTTATGAAAACACCTATCATAGATTTTGTAGAAAAATACATAAAAAACAAGCCTGTAAGGGTACATATGCCCGGGCATAAGGGCAGGGGCCCGTATGGGCGCTTCTCAGACATATATAAGTATGATATCACTGAGATAGACGGTGCAGACTATCTGTCGGCACCTGGTGGTATCATAGCAGAGAGCGAGCAGAATGCGAGCAGGATGTTTGGGTGCCCGACATACTACTCGGCTGAAGGGTCATCACTTTGCATCAGGGCTATGCTGTTTATGATAAAGAAGACGGCTGTGCAGGAGGGCAGAAAACCGAGAATTTTGGCCGGCAGGAATGCTCACTCCACATTTGTAAATGCAGCGGCATTGCTTGATATAGATGTGGATTGGATAATGCCATTGAGAGAAGAGTCATATGAGAGCTGTACTGTTACCGGACAGGATATAGAAAATTATATACCGGCAGCGGATAGTATTGTCGATAATTTGACTGAGCATACAAGAAAAAAGTGTGTTTATGATGCCCTGTATGTTACAAGTCCTGACTATCTCGGAAATATGCTCAATATATCAGAACTGGCCGAGACCTGCCACAGATATGGGATGCTGCTGCTGGTAGATAATGCACACGGTGCGTACCTGAAGTTTTTGGAGCAGTCCTTGTTCCCTATAGATCTGGGAGCCGATATGTGCAGCTCATCAGCGCATAAGACCTTGCCGGTACTGACAGGAGGAGCGTATCTGCATATCTCGGACAGGTGTCGCAAGATTTATACAGACAGTGATATACGCAAGGCACTGTCTGCTTTTGCATCTACCAGTCCATCCTATCTGATACTGCAGTCACTCGACCTATGCAATGAATATTTGGAGAAGACCGCAAAACAGGGAAAAGTATACAGGTTAGCTGCGGAACGTGTTGATAAAATTAAAAAATCATTAGGATATTTTGTAATTCCGAATGTATATGACGAGTCTTTAAAGGTATATAATCATGATAAAAAGTTAGGTCTAGCCATAATAGGCAACGAACCCCTCAAACTTACGATTATGTTCTCAGGAATACTTGACGGTAATAAGGTGGCAGAAGATCTGGCTGAGCATAATATATATGTGGAATATCATGATAAGGATCATATAGTCTTCATGTTTAGCCCAATGAATACAGAAGAGGATTATAAGGCTGTAGAGGATGAGCTTTTAAGGATAATCAAAAGGAATTTAACTAGTGTGCATATAGAAGAAGGTGTTAGTCCATGTGCAGAAAGAGAAACGAAGGTATCCGAGGAGTTAGGTGAGGCTACCTTGTTGGACGAGTTAAAAATTCATAGCAGACTCCTTGCTCCTGAACGTAAGATGAGCCCAAAGGAGGCCATGATGGCTCCATCAGAGGCTGTAATGGTAAAAGACAGTATCGGCAGGATCCTTGCCAGTCCGGTTCTGACTTGTCCGCCCTGTGTACCCCTGTATATGTGCGGAGAAGTGATAGGAGAGAATATATCAGACTATTATAGTGGCGAAATCATGGTAGTTAAGCTGATATAATGGGAACGTTACCCAAAATAATAAATACTAAAAAGTAAAGTTGCACAAAAAAACAGCAGACATTTTGTGCAACTTTTTTATATGGAAAAATAGTGATTGACCTTTCCTTTCTTTTTTGATAGAATGATAAATTGGTATTTTATGGAGATATAAGTGGGAGAGAAAATCATATAATGAAGTTATATAAGAAAGACCGTGTTTTTTACGGAAGAGTCTTTAAACTTGCCCTGCCGATAGCGTTCCAGAGTTTGATAACCACAGGCGTAAACATGCTGGACAATATCATGGTAGGCCAGTTGCAGGACGAGAAAATCACGGCAGTTGCTCAGGCGAATGTGTTTATAGGTATATATCATATCCTGTGTATGGGCCTCGGTATGGGTGCATCCGTACTGGTTTCACGATACTGGGGTATGAAAAATGCCGTGAATGGAAATAAAGAGGAAGCCGAACATGCATTAAAGCAGACTGTAACTCTGATGTTGAGACTGACTATTGGTTTGGCTGCAGTTTTTGCAATTATCACGGCTGTTGCTCCAAAGGCCATTATGTCGATATATACGGACAATCCGGTCATCATGGAGTTTGGTGCTAATTATTTTAAGTATTCTATACCCACATACTTCTTCCTGGGCGTTTCACTGGTTACTACCATAGTTCTGAGGAGCGTGGGACAGGTTAAGCTTCCGATGTTTGTATCAATTGGTGCTTTCTTTGTAAATATGGGTGCCAACTATACATTTATCTTTGGTCACTTCGGCGCTCCCAGAATGGAGGAACAGGGTGCGGCTCTCGGTACTCTTATCGCGAGAATATTTGAGGCTGCATGTATCATGATCTATTTCCTGTTTGTGGATAAGAAGATCGGCTTTAAGATAAAGGATATGCTGCTGAAGACCCGTAACCTTATAGGCGAGTATTTCAGAATATGCATACCTGTGCTTATCAGTGACGGTATCCTGGCTATAGGTAACAGTACCGTGGCCAGTGTTATAGGTAAGCTGAGTGACCCGTTTGCAGCTGCAAATTCTATAACCGCAACTACTCAGCAGTTGAGTACTGTTATGATACAGGGTGTATGCCAGGCCGGTGCTATAGTCACTGGTCAGACATTGGGTAGTGATGGTAAAGAGAAGACTCAGGAGCAGGGCTGGCTGTTCTTGGGACTGGGCTTTGCACTCGGTGCCATATCAGCCGGTATCCTGATGATCATCTGCAATCCTATCATCAATAGTTATACAGGTGCAGGTGAAGAGGTAAAGAGTATTGCCAGAGATCTGATGAACGCAATCAGTCTGATCATAGTCTTCCAGGCTACCAACAGTATCATGACCAAGGGTGTACTCCGCGGAGGCGGTGACACAAAGATGCTGATGATTGCCGATAATATTTTCCTTTGGGCTCTGTCCATACCGCTGGGCTATGTGGCAGGTTATGTACTTCATCTCGATGTGTTCTGGGTTTATTTCTTCCTGAAGCTGGATCAGATCACAAAGACTATATGGTGCGTGATAAGACTCAGGAGCGGAAAGTGGATTAAAAAGATCAGTACCGGTAAGGGAACGTCTACTGCGTTGGAAAAATGAGGGACAGTGACGGCGGATACATCACCCGTCTTGACTCCTCCTGTGCATGTAAACTCCTTATGATTTTTTGAAAGGAACAATAATGGACAAGAAGAACGAAAACGAAAAGAAAGACACTAAGAAGTATATCATTATAGGGATAGCTGCAGTAGCAGTACTTGCTATAGGTATTATAATAGGTGTAGTTATAGGAAACTCCGGGAAGAAGGATAATGATAAGCAGGTATCCTCTGATCCGGTAGGTACCGTAGTAGACAACTCCGGAAATACTACACAGGTTGATGAAAAGAATAGCGATTCCGATACTCAGACTGAAAACAAAGATAATATTGTATCAGATGATCAGGATAATATCGGAAGCGTCGATGAAACTGACTCCGGGAAGAATGATTCGTCAGTAGATGAAGAAGTTACAAATAATAATGATAAGGAGGACTCAGTTGATACCGATGACACTGACAAATCAGATGCTAGGAATACCGATGATACTGATAATGTTGATCCAGTAGATGACAATAGTGGTAAAAACGATAATACCGGTGATAAAGAAGATGTAGATACCACAGACGATAACAGTGGCGATAGCGATAATAACGATAATACCGGTGATGCTGAAAATAACGACGATGGTGACAGTAATGATGTCGATAATTCTGATGTAGATACTGTTGAAGATAATTCAGATAATTCTGATAAAAACGATGACAAGAAATCGGATGATAAGAAATCAGACGACAAGGGCGGTTATATTCTGACCTATACGGTTGATAACTCCTGGGCTGACGGCAGTACAAATATGTTTGGTGTACAGTTTGGTATTACCAATGATACCGATAAAGCAGTAAACGGCTGGAAGCTCGTAATGGATATTGAGGGGCTGGCATCTGTCAGCGGCTGGAACGGTACCTTTAGTACCGATAAAACTACACTAACTGTAACAGATGCAGGATACAACAGTGATATCTACGCAGGTGGTACGGTAGTTATCGGTTGCAACCTCGGTACTTCAGCCAGCAAGGTAAATATCAAGTCCGCTAAGCTTAACGGCAAGGCTATGACGATAGTCAGTGGCAAGGTTGATCAGAATGATCCCGGTCTCAAGAATGAGGATAAGGGTGGTAACGGCGGAAATAACGGTGGTTCAGGCAATGACGGCGGAAATGGTTCCGGTTCTGATAAGCAAGGCCAGGATCTGATAGATGAGATAAAAGAAAACACCAAGGGTAAAAAGGGTGATGACTGGCTGCATACCGACGGTAAGAATATCCTGGATAAGGACGGTAAGAAGGTATGGCTCACAGGTCTTAACTGGTTTGGGTACAATACAGGTACAAATACCTTTGACGGCCTCTGGAACAGTCAGCTGGCACCTACAGTAAAGGCTATAGCCGACCACGGCTTTAACCTGATAAGAGTTCCGATATCTGCTGAGCTCATCAACCAGTGGGCAGCAGGAGAGTATCCGAGGGCAAATTACAACAATGCTTACAATACTGAGCTTAACAGTATGAACAGTCTGGAGATATTTGATTATTTCTTAGCACTGGCTGAGGAGAACGGTATCAAGGTTATGCCTGATATCCATTCTGCTGAGACAAATGCTTCAGGGCATAATGTAAATCTCTGGTATACCGATAAGGTAAAGGTTAACGATTATTACCATGCACTTGAATGGATGGCAGCCAGATACAAGGATAACGATACCATTATCGCATTTGACTTAAAGAATGAGCCTCACGGAAAGCCTTACGAGGGCGACGGTGCCGCTATCTGGAATGATTCAAAGAAGGCAAATAACTGGAAATACGTGGCTGAGACAGCTGCTGCAAAGGTACTGGCAAAGAATCCCAATGTGCTGATCCTTGTAGAGGGTATAGAGATTTACCCTGTTGACATTAAGAAAAATAAGGATTATAGTTCTAAAAACGATAAGGATTATTACTTTAACTGGTGGGGCGGTAACTTAAGAGGTGTAGCCGACTATCCTGTTGATCTCGGTAAGTACCAGGATAAACTGGTTTATTCACCTCATGACTATGGCCCTACAGTATATGAACAGCCCTGGTTTGAGGGTAAGTACACTTATGACAGTCTGATGAAGGACTGCTGGCATGATAACTGGTTCTACATCTATGAGGAGAACATAGCACCTCTGCTCATCGGTGAGTGGGGCGGTTTCATGAGAGAGCCAAACCTTACATGGATGACTTATATGAGACAGCTCATCAAGAAGTATCATCTGAACCACACCTTCTGGTGCCTGAATGCAAACTCAGGTGACACAGGCGGACTGTTACTTGATGACTTTACAACATGGGATACCGAGAAGTATAATTTCGTAAAGGAAGTACTCTGGCAGCAGGGTGGCAAGTTTGTCGGACTTGACCATGAGGTACCGCTGGGTAAAAACGGAATCACACTGAAAGAAGCTAAGAGTGTAAGCTAAAAGGAGAATAAAATGAGACTGAATCCAATTATTGTATCACTGCTTGATACGGATCTGTACAAGTTTAACATGAACCAGGTTATGTTCCACAAGCATCCCGATCTTATCGGTGAATATATGTTTAAGTGCAGGAACGAGGACATAGTTTTTACTCAGGAAATGTTTGATGAGATAAATGAGCAGATCGATTATCTCTGTACACTTACATTTAGTAAGGAGGAGCTCGATTACCTTCGTTCCATCCGTTTTATAAAGAGGGATTATGTGGAATTTTTAAGGCTCTGGCATCCTATTAGGGACTATGTTTATACAGAACTCAAGGACAACGGGGAGCTTATCTTAAAGGTGGACGGACCTCTGTTCTCAGCTATGCAGTTTGAGATTTATCTGCTGGAGATCGTAAACGAAGTTTATTTCAGGATGAGCTACGACTATATCAATCTGCGCAGGGCAGCAGAGGAGAGGCTTAGTCAGAAAATTGAAGACTTTAACAGCGGTAAATATACCTTCAGCTTTGCAGAGTTCGGATGCCGCAGAAGGCTTTCGAGAGAATGGGAGGATGAGGCGGTAAGACGTCTTTGCACAGAGACAAAGCAGTGCGTTGGGACTTCAAATGTTTACCTTGCTATGAAGTACAATGTTAAGCCCATCGGTACCTTTGCTCATGAGTTTGTACAGATGTATCAGGGCATCGATACCATACCCCTGGCTTATACCAATCATTATGCTATGCAGGACTGGTATGATGAGTATAAGGGTGATAACGGTACAGCTCTTACAGATACTATTACCACAGACCTTTTCCTTATGGACTTTGACAGGTCCATGGTAAACAACTACACAGGTGTGCGTCATGACTCAGGTGATCCTTACGAGTGGGGTGAGAAGATCATCGCTCACTACAAGAAATACGGTGTAGATCCCAAGACAAAGGTGCTGCTCTTTAGTGACAGCCTTGACTTTGACAGGGCTCAGGCATTATATGAGTATTTCAAGGACAGAACAAAGGTCAGCTTCGGTATAGGTACCTTCGTATCGAACGATACAAACGAGGATGCGCTGAATATCGTTATCAAGCTGCAGTACGTAAACGGCAGACCTGTCGCAAAGATAAGCGATGCCCCCGGAAAGTCGATGTGCTCGGATGAGGCTTATTTAGAGTATTTAAAGAATGCGGTACAGTTCCGTATTGACAGAGAGAAGCAGAATATTTAAAAATAATTTGATTGCAAAAAAAGAGATGGGCCTGACAAACAAGCCCATCTTTTTATATTGATCAAATTATTTATTTCTTTACACTCTTTTGCTTAAATTTTGCTTTTACAGTGTATGACCACTTGGTATATACTTTCTTTCCTGTCTCATGGTTTATATGATATCCTCTGACACGGAAGGTATACTTCTTCTTGTTTACACCGTCTTTGAAATTAAAGGTAACTTTTTTAGCATCCTTTATGGTTTTAATGGTTGTGAATTTTTTGAATCCGGCACCTTTTACCTGTACCTGGTAACCGTCAAGGAAGAGCTCTGAAACGATATCGTTCTCCGAGTCGGAATCCCAGTCAAGTGTGAGCTTTCCGCCGGAACTGGTGACCTTGAGGTCTATAGTGGATTCCTTGACCATCTGCTTTATCTGCTTCTCTGTGATGCCGTCAGCTAAAGGCTCCTCGGTAGGAGTAGGTGTAGCCTTAGGAGTTTTGGTAGGCTTAGGAGTTGCTGTAGGCTCTGCAGTAGGAGTAGGTGTAGCTTTAGGTGTCTTGGTAGGCTTGGGTGTTGCTGTAGGTTCAGCTGTAGGCTCGGGTGTAGCAGTGGGCTTGGGAGTTGCTGTAGGCTTGGGAGTGGGTTCAGGGGTTGCCTGTGCTATCTCTGCATCCTTTACGATAAGAGCACACTGTGAAGAGTTACCATACTTATCCTTTACTGTGATGATGGTTACGCCGGGCTTTACTACGCAGAAACGGGCGAAGGTTGATAACTGATCGCCGCCTGCAAGATAAGCAACACTCTTATCCGAACTGCTCCATTCAAATGCGTATGCATATTCAAACTCGTACTCAAAATACTTGAGGAAGAGGGTGATATATCCGTTCTTGCCTGCTTTCTTTTCTACTACATATTCTGTCTTTTCAAAATCAAGAGGACGGCAGTATACATTTACATTCCACTCCTCGGTGAACTGCTCTGTCTGATTGTAGAAGGTAAGTGTTGCATTGCCGGGCTTGTTTGCACGTGCCTCATATTCTGCATTAAAAGAGCCGGTAGCAAGTCTTGGCTCGTTAAGTACTGCTGTGTTGGATGAGGTCTTTGAATGGTTCATAGCCTGCTGCGGCTTGATGTGTGCAAGTCTGCCAACCTCGAGGTCTACGTTAAAGCTGACCTTCTGAGGAGTCTTAACTTCAGGGGTAACATAGATATTTCCTGAAGGGTCGGGTCTTGTTACCGGTACATATGTAGGATTTGGATAAGGTGTGGGCTTTACTGTGGGCACCGGTGTAGCTGTTGGTACAGGTGTTGCTGTAGGCACCGGTGTTACGTAATAGTCGTTTGACACCTCTTCATAATATGTAGGGGTAGGAGTTACATAATAATCGTTTGATACCTCGTCATAGTAGGTAGGAGTAGGTGTTACATAATAGTCGCCTGAGACTTCGTTAAAATCGTAATAAGAGTTTGATACGTAATCATAATCCGATACGACTACATAGTTGATGTTTTCTGAAGGCTTGCCGGGCTCTCTTTTATCGCTGATATCGGTATAGAGATTGTCAGCGAGTTCATCATTTGTTTGGGTATTGTAGATAGCATCCAGATCGCCGGTACGGATTACCTGTTCCCAGTACGCCACATCGCCTTCCTGGGGTTCATTGCTTGTAGCGGCAATAACGTTTTCTGCGGGGATGATAAGTGAGGCTATCAGTGAGAAGACTACTAACATCGCCCAAAGTTTCTTAAATTTCATCGTTCCCTCCTATATTTGTTAAGATTATTTGCTTTGGTTGAAAGGCAAAGCAAATATTTATATATCCAGATGTCATATTAGCATTTGCAGGGTGATTTTTCAAGAGATAATACGATATTAGATTATTTTTAGTAATATTACTAAATAACCCACAGATGACTTTTATCTTTACTAAATCCAAATTATGTGTTATTATATGAATTTAGTGAATAGAAAGGGATATATTCATAAAATGTTAAACAAGAGTAAAAGCATATTGATGGGACTGGGGTTGCTCCTTGGACTCGTGTTGATAGCTTTTCTGCCATATGATAAAGAAGTAAAGGCTGACAGTCTTTACAAGCCCCAGGATACCGGAGTCAGTTTTATATCTCCTGAGGGTGACAGCACGGAAAAATCTTCGAAAACCGAAAAGCCGGAATCAAAGAATACCGATAACGCTGCCGGACAGACAGAAAATACCGGAGACAATGGTAAAAAAACAAACGAAGGTGATCCGACAGCCTTACTTTATACAGAAAAGCAGATAAAGAAGTATATTAAGAAACTGGAATCCGAGACTATTATACCTACTGTGCTCATATACACCGAGGGCGGAGCTGAGGTAGTATCCCGTGAGGACTATGTAAATTGCCAGGTTTATACAGCCAACAGTATTAAGCAGTACAAGCTTTTCGGAGAACCGGCGGGCATCAGGGTGCGCGGAAACTCTACAGCATACGGCGGCAATGTAGCCATGATCAGGGCCAATCAGGTACCATACAAGATAAAGTTTGAATCTAAGACCAATATGTTCGGCCTCAACGATGAGGCAAAATGCAAGAAGTGGGTGCTGGTAAAGGCTGAGGCGAGTCTGCTGCCCAATGATATAGCATTCAGGCTGGGACGTACGATATTACATGAGGATAATTACTGCTCGGACGGTATCCTGTGTCATGTATATTTAAACGGGAAGTTTAAGGGTATTTATGAGCTCTGTGAGCAGAATCAGGTAAATAAGCACCGTATAAACATTTCCGAACCGGAGAATGGCTATACCGGGACTGATATCGGATATCTGGTAGAGATTGACAATTACGGTGAGGCTCCGTGCTTCAGGGTATATTATGAGAATGCAACCGTTACGGACTTAAACGGCCTGACTAAGAAAATAAAGAGTGTTGTTTATTCGATAAAGAGTGATGTTTATTCCGATGAACAGAAGAAGTTCATTAAGAACTATATTAACAATGTTTTCAAAATAGTGTACGAAGCCTGCGAGCATCAGAAGTATTATGTTTTTGATGAAAACTACAATCTGGTTAAGGCTAAGAAGAAACTTCTGAATCAGACTGACGAGGAAGGCAATCCGATAGATCCCGCAAAGATTGTAATAGACAAAGCCATGAATCTCGAGTCGGTTGTTGATATGTATCTCGTACATGAGATAACGAAGAATGTGGATGTAGGCGAAGGCAGCTTCTATATGTATGCCGATTTTGATCCGGAAAGTGAGGATTCGAGGCTTACATTTACATGTCCATGGGATTTTGAGTGGGCATATGGAGGATCCAGCAGCGGACTTTATGCAGCTGTGTTTAATACAGAGGAGTTTGCCAAGACCTATGAGGAAAGGTCTAACCCCTGGTATATCATACTCATGAAGCAGGAGTGGTTCCATGATATGGTTTCAGAGAGGTGGAAGGAGCTCCGTACAAATCCTAAGGGTGAAAAAAAGGACCCGATAAAGGAATGCATGCTTGAAGAAGAAGCAATACTTGAAAAATATGAGGATGATCTCAGTAAGAACGGTAAGAATGCCATAAAAAGGGCCAGAAATCTGATAAGTTACGTTAACAGCAGGATAAAGTTTATGGATGAGGAGTTTTTGAATGATTAATCCCATAAGGCTTGATGAACCGAATAATCAGGTGAATATTACCGGTAGAGACGGGCAGGTGGCTGAGACGCAGTCTGCCTCTCAGAGTGCTGCCGCAAGACAGGCGGCTCAGGCAAATGTCCTGGAGGCACCCGATTCAAATACCGGGGTAAACGGCGGGGTTAATACTACCATCCAGAGGGCTTTATCGGATGCAGGACTGCCTGTAAATGAAAAGAATGCCGCGATCGTCAGGGACATGCTGGAAAACCAGATGTCCATCGACAGGGATTCACTGCATCGGGTTATGACTCAGGCTAATGTATACAGGGAAGCTGATGTTTCTACGCTTCTCCTAATGAATAAGAACAATATACCTGTAAACCACTTTACGGCGGCTCAGCTGCAGGCCTATATAAATAATGAACAGAATCTGACTCTGCAGATATCGGATGCCGTGGACTCATTGATGGAGTATCTGGCAGGTGAGGCTGAGAACGGATCCGTGATGGTTAACTTAGGCGTACTCGAGATGCTGACAGGTACGGGTGTGCCCGAGGATGCTGCTGTGCTGCAGAATAATGCGGCAGCACAGAATTTAGCGGGGACTGTAGCGGAAAATACTGCAGAGGCCGCAGTCCAGGCAGGAAATGCCAATATGACCGAATCCGTAGTAAATATGCTGTCGTCCGGTCAGGGTGGTATGGAGGCTGTATATGCAGCCGGAGGTACTGCCATAGCAGAAGCTGTCAATGAGGCTGAAATCCTCAATATGCAACAAACTACATCTGTAGAGAACATAATAGCCGAACTCGGTACTGACGCGGAGGGCAGCGGTGCAAACTGGATGAACGGCTTTGGCTCGGACGAGGACGGTACTTCGTTTAATACCACTACCGAGTTTAGTATGCAGTCCAATACAGCATCATTATCGGAGAATAATTCCGGCAGTACTCTTGGCTCATTCCTTTCCGAAAACGAGATGAAGGAGTTGAATACTCTGGCAAACCGTCTTTTTGAAGGTGCCGGAAATATAAATCCTGATCAGACTGCTGCAGAGGTGCTTAAAAACATTTATGAAAATGCTCTTGGTGCAGACAATGCGAGACTGGAGGAGCTTTTCAGGTCTCCGGTATACCAAAAACTGATCGGTAAGGCATTAGGAGATAAGTTTACGCTTAAACCCGGAGATATCACATCATCTGAGGATATAAACGAGTTTTATAAGGATACCTATTCTGCTCTGAGTAAGCTTTCCGAGATAGCGGAAAAGGAAGGCTCACTGGCTGAGAAGCTTTCAAAGCCCATGGATAATATAAAGTTTATGGATACGCTGAATGACGTGTTCCCTTATATACAGCTGCCCTTAAAGCTGACTGAGGGCAATACACGAGGAGAGCTCTATGTATTTAAGAACGGACGTAAGAAATCGGATCCGGGTGACTCTCAGAGCGTGCTTTTACATCTCGATATGAAGAATCTGGGACCTACGGATATACATATGGAATTAAAGTCAGGATTTTTGAAGCTTCGTTTTTACTGTGATAATGACGATGCCAAGAACCTGCTTGAAGACAGTTTCGGAGAATTGGAAGCAGCGTTGACCGCTAAGAATTATCATCTGACCTCAGAATTCAGTGTCAGGGAGACCGAGACCAGCAATATAGTCGAGGCGCTGTCGGGTGGCGGTGAGAAGGTACCGGAATTCAAGTATAATTTTGATATAAGAGCGTGAGAATAATATGAGTTATAAGAATGTATATGATACAGATACGTTCAGATGGACGGATATACTTCTCGGTATATTCTTCTTTCTGGCACTGGTAGGGCTGGGGCTCGCAATTGCAGTTAATTTCAGGCCGCTGTATTATGCCTGCATTGACTGGTTTGATATAGAGGCAAACAGTGGACTGCCAAGGGACGAGATAATCCTCAACTATGATGCATTGATAGATTATTGTTGTCCATTCAATTTCGGAGAATTGTATTTCCCGACACTAAAGTCATCTGTATCCGGCCTTTCGCATTTTGCGGAGTGTAAGGTACTTTTCAATATCTTTTATGTTACTGGCTTTATCTCTGTAATATTTGTGATAGTAGGCTTTGTATCGAGGATCAGGGAAAGAGAGATAAGATTTTTAAAGGTTTGCTCCATAGTATCAATAGTTATCCCTATGATACTGGTTTTCGTTACGATCATAGACTTTGACGGACTATTTGTGCTGTTTCATAAGATAGCCTTTAATAATGATGACTGGATATTTGATGCCAGGCTTGATCCGGTCATCAACATTCTGCCGGAAGAGTTTTTCATGCTCTGCCTGGTAGTAATAGCCGGTACGGTGATCTTAGGGGCATGTGTGACTATGGGTATATACTTATATAAAAAGAGAAAAAAGAAATTGCAGGGAAATATGATGCCTAAACCTCAAAATATAATATACCAATGATCATACCAAATCTGTCATCCTTTGCTGCCGCTCAGGATGACAAGCTGACTGATGTTTATATATAGGCATAATAAAAGATTAAGACAATATTAATGGACAAGGAAAAGAGTAAATATGAATCAAGAATATATAGTGGTATCGGATGCCACAGTTGATCTGGATAAGGAAATCCTGGACAGATTAAATGTCAGGATAATCCCAATGATATACATATTGGACGGAAAAGAGTGTTATTATAATCCCGCAGAAGAAACCATAGACTACAAAGAGTTTTATGAAAAAGTAAATGCCGGTGTGCCGATATCCACTTCACAGAATCCGCCGACAGTATTTACCGATTACTACAAGGAACTGATTGCAGAAGGATATAAGAATATACTTTACCTGTGTTTTTCGTCGGGACTCAGCGGAAACCATAATTCGGCTTGTGTCGGAGCACAGGAGATGATGGAAAAGCATCCTGATGTAACTATAAAGGTAGTCGATTCTTTGTGTGCATCGGTAGGTGAAGGATATTACCTACAGGAGGTATGTGCAAAAAGGGATGCAGGAGCAGGCTTCGAAGAGCTGGCTGAGTATGCCGAAAAAATAAAGAGAAAGGTATGCCACTGGTTTGTGGTAGGAAATCTCGAGCAGCTGAAGCGCGGCGGCAGGATAAATGCCGTAGAAGCAAAACTCGGAGCGATACTTAACGTTCATCCGATACTTACTACCGATGCGGAAGGAAAACTAAAGGTTTCCGAAAAGGTCAGAGGCATGAAGAAGGCTCTAAAGGAACTGGTTGGAAAATTTACAAAGTACGCTGAGGCGGAAATAAGCCACAGGGTGATCGTAGCTCATGCCAGTTGTCTGGAACTTGCCGAAGAGCTAAAAGGTTTAGCTCTTGAGACCGGTAAGATAAAGGAGTGCATTATCCAGCAGATAGGTCCGGTTATCGGAGCCCATACAGGATCACCAATGTGTGCTATTGTATTTATGGGAGAGCAGGAAGAATAAAGAAGAAAGTGATAAAAAGAGGTTAAAGAAATGGTCAGCGATGCAGTAGTAATATCGTTATATACTTTATTGATAATGATGCTAACATTCCCTTTGATGATAGCGATATGTCTGAAGATCAGGAGAAAAACAAAATTTATCCCGTTTTTATTAGGCTTGTTGGTATATTTCACATTTGCAATAGTATGTCCGACCTTTGTACATACCATATTCCTGAATCAGGGAAGACCTACTTCTGCATTTTTGAACAGTAATGTTATTTCTTATTCTGCATATTATGCGATAGTAGTCGGTATACTTGAGGAACTGGGTATATTCGTAGCATTCAAAAAAATCCTG
Source organism: Lachnospiraceae bacterium (assembly GCA_016287095.1). GTDB lineage: Bacteria > Bacillota > Clostridia > Lachnospirales > Lachnospiraceae > RUG11977. The sequence goes on along the minus strand of JAEEVK010000011.1, from coordinate 35,972 downwards.
GTAAACTATGATAAAAAAGATACAGCTTTGATGTACGGATTGGGACATGCCGGACTCGACATATTGTTTATGAATGCACTGTCCATAGTGGTCTTCATTATATTTGCTACGGCCTTAAATGAAAAAGGAGTTGAGGGCTTAAAGGAAATATACTCAGATATAGATGGTGTTGACTTAGACAAAAATATTGAATATTTAACCAGTATTACGGTAGTACAGTTATTTCTTCAGGCACTCAGATATATACTGTTCTTTGTGTTTCATATCTTTGCATCGATCATTGTATTTTATGCAGCAAAGAAGAGTACTATACAGTATTACTGGATAGCTGTAGTATTAAGAGGACTTCTCACCATTCCCGGTTCAATTGAGAAATTCGAGAATCTTGACGGCACAGATATCCCTCAGACTGTCATAATGGTGATCTGTGTACTGGCCATAGTTGCTATGGCAGGTTTCATAGCACTCAAACTATACAAGAACTATGATTCAGAGCAGATTATCATGCCAAGGGATTTGTTCTCGAAGGGAACCTCACCTAAAATGTATTAAAAATATGCATAAAAAATCATTAAAATGTATAAAAATACACTTGACAAATGCATTTTATGGGTGTATATTCATAAACAAGCAGTCAGAATGTATAATTATAAACAAATCATAAAGGAGAACAGGTAACATGAAAGAGAAAGTAATCTTAGCGTACTCAGGCGGACTTGATACCACAGCTATCATTCCGTGGCTTAAGGAAAATTTTGACTACGATGTAGTTTGCTGCTGTATCGATGTAGGACAGGAGAGCGAGCTTGACGGACTCGAGGAGAGAGCAAAGCTTTCAGGAGCTGAAAAGCTTTATATCGAGCATCTTACAGAAGAATTCGTAGATGATTATATTATGCCCTGTGTAAAGGCAGGAGCAGTTTATGAGCATAAGTATCTGCTCGGTACTTCCATGGCAAGACCGCTTATCGCAAAGAAACTTGTAGAGATCGCTCGTAAAGAGGGCGCTACAGCTATCTGCCACGGTGCAACCGGTAAGGGTAACGATCAGGTACGTTTCGAGCTTGGTATCAAGGCGCTTGCACCCGATATCAAGATCATCGCTCCCTGGAGAATGACAGACAAATGGGGCATGAGTTCACGTGAGGAAGAGATCGAGTACTGCAAGAAGCACGGCATCGACCTTCCTTTCTCGGCAGACAACAGCTACAGCCGTGACAGAAACCTATGGCACATCAGTCATGAAGGATTAGAGCTTGAGGATCCCGCAAATGCACCTAACTATGATCATCTTTTAGTACTTGGTGTAAGCCCTGAGAAGGCTCCCGATGAGGGCGAGATCATCAGCATGACCTTTGAAAAGGGTATCCCTACAAGCCTTAACGGTGAGAAGCAGAGTGCAACCGAGATCATCAAGAAACTGAACAAATTAGGTGGAAAGCATGGTATCGGTATCGTAGATATCGTGGAAAACCGTGTAGTAGGTATGAAGTCACGTGGTGTATATGAGACACCCGGCGGAACCATCCTTATGGCAGCACATGAGCAGCTTGAGGAACTCATCCTTGACAGAGCTACCATGACAGTTAAGAAGGAGATCGGTAACAAGTTTGCTGATGTAGTATACGAAGGCAAGTGGTTTACACCTCTCCGTGAAGCACTTCAGGCATTTGTTGAGAGTACTCAGCAGTATGTAACCGGTGAAGTAAAGATGAAGCTCTACAAGGGCAACATCATCAAGCAGGGCACAACATCACCTTACTCACTTTACAGCGAGAGCCTTGCAAGTTTCACAACAGGCGAGCTTTACGATCATCATGATGCAGAGGGCTTCATCAACCTGTTCGGACTTTCACTTAAAGTACGTGCTATGAAGATGGCTGAGGCTGAGAAGAATAATAAATAAGGTTAAAATATTAACATATTGTTTTCTTTACAAAAGAAGCAGTCTGGGATATAATAATCCCAGACTGTTTTACTTTTTAGAGATTAAGGAAACTTATATGGGAAAATCATTATTTATAGCTGAAAAACCAAGCGTGGCGCAGCAGTTTGCCGACGCCATATCACATAATTCAAAACAAAGCTTTAAGAAAAGTGACGGATTTATCGAATCGGCTGACTGTGTGGTAACATGGTGCGTAGGACATCTGGTGACCATGAGTTATCCTGAGGAGTACGATCCAGCACTAAAAAAATGGAACCTGAATACTATCCCTTTTCTGCCAGAGACCTTTAAATATGAGGTTATAAAGAATGTGGAAAAGCAGTTTAATATCGTGAAAGCACTGCTAAACCGTGATGATGTAGAGCATATCTATGTTTGTACCGACTCGGGACGTGAAGGAGAGTATATATACAGACTTGTGGACGACATGGCTAAGGTTCCGAAGACCAAGGACAAACGACGTGTATGGATAGACTCACAGACAGAAGAAGAGGTTATGAGGGGTATCCGTGAGGCTAAACCATTATCTGAGTATGATAATCTTTCCGATGCCGCATACCTTCGTGCAAAAGAGGACTACCTGATGGGTATCAATTTTTCGAGAGTTCTCAGCCTGAAATACGGCAATACTGTCAGAAATTTCCTAAAGGAGGAAAAGTACGGAGCTATAGCGGTAGGCAGGGTTATGACCTGTGTGCTCGGTATGATTGTGAGGCGTGAAAGGGAGATAAGGGCATTTAATAAGACACCATTTTACAGAGTTATAGCTGATGCGCTTTTGCCCGAGGGCTCATCCGTTAAGCTTAACTGCGAGTTTAGAGCCGTAGAGGGTTCGAAGTACTATAATACTCCGTTTATGTACAAGGAAAACGGTTTTAAGGAGCTGGATACAGCGAAAAAGCTGATAGCCGGAGCGTTGGGCACTGAGGAGGATAAACTGCAGTTTTCCACTGTGTTTGGCAAGGGCAATCAGGCAGTGACTGTTGCTTACGGTGATCAGGCAGGTCTCGATGCACAGATGGCTGCAAACGTACCGATCTCTGCATATCTTCTGGGATGTCCTGAGGAGCTTAAAGGGAAAGTGGTAAGCTGTGAGAAAAAGAAGGAAACGAAAAATCCTCCTTTACTCTTCAACCTTGCTGAGCTCCAGAATGAGTGTAGTAAGCTCTTTAAGATCAGTCCCGATGAGACGCTGGCGGTGACTCAGGAGTTGTATGAGAAAAAACTCGTGACCTATCCCAGAACCGATGCCAGAGTGCTTTCTACAGCCGTAGCAAAAGAAATAGATAAAAATATCATCGGCCTTAAGAATTTTCAGCCTGTAAAAGAGTTTGCCGAGGAGATACTTGAGAAAAAGAGCTTTATGGGGCTTGAAAAGACAAAGTATGTTAATGATAAGCAGATAACCGATCACTATGCCATAGTACCGACAGGACAGGGCTTCGGGGCCTTAAACGGTTTAAAGCCTTTATGCAAAAAGGTTTACGAGCTGATATGCAGGCGCTTCCTGAGCATCTTTTATCCTGCTGCTATATACAGAAAAATCACTCTATGTATAGAGATGGACGGTGAAAAGTATTTTGCCAACCTCAAGGCACTGGAGTCAGAGGGCTGGCTTAAGGTAGCAAAGCCTGTAAAAGAACAGGCAGGACCGGCAGCCGGAGCCGTTAACGGAACCGGTGATGACAGTCAGGGCGAAGGTGATAATCAGGGAGATGCAAAAGAAGGGGATGTCGAGGAAGAGGAGCTCGGGAAGGACCTTTTGGAGATAGTCGGAAAACTGAGGAAAGGTTCTGAACTTAAGATCTCTGATTTTGCGATCAAACTCGGTGAGACAGCTCCGCCTAAGAGATACAGCTCGGGTTCCATGATACTTGCAATGGAAAATGCCGGACAGCTGATAGAGGACGAGGAGTTGCGTGCACAGATAAAGGGCAGCGGTATAGGTACTTCTGCTACCAGGGCCGAGATACTGAACAAGCTGATAAGGATAGAGTACATAGCCATAAACAAAAAGACCCAGATATTAACCCCTACTTTAAAGGGTGAGGTCATCTATGAGGTGGTAAATGCCTCGATCAGAGGTCTGCTCAACCCGGAGCTGACAGCGAGCTGGGAAAAAGGACTTACGGGAGTGGCAGAGGGTACCATCTCTGAAAAGGACTATATAGTCAAGCTTGAGCAGTATATCAGAAATATGACAAACGGCGTGAAAAATCTGAATAATTCAGCATTGCTGGAAAACAATTTCAGGTACGCGAAAACTTTCTATGGTAAGTCCAAAAAATAGGACATACTATGCTGTATACTTCAGTATGTAAAAAGAAAATTTTAATGAATTTTGCATACGGAGGTGTCAGCATGATCAACAAGGGCAGGTTATTGAGGGTAAAAAGAGTTATTAAAAATGTGCTTTTATCGGCATTTTTACTTGCCTGGAGCATAGGGATGATGGCCGGCGGCATATATGGGATGGCAGCTGTCGCTTTTGGTATTCCGGCAGTAATCGGCTTTACTGTTTTTCAATGAAAAAGTAGACATTTTCATAAAAATGTGGTATTGTATATTAGATAAAGTATTATCATCAGGGTAAATGCGCATGCATTTACCCTTTAGGTGGTTTTTTTAGGGGCGTTTTTTTGTAACCGGGAGGTATTTATGGGGATAATGCCGGGATCTACACCTGATGAAAGAAAGATAGAGCGTATATCCATAAGCCGTGCCGTACCGGGCATGGAGCTTGCCAGGGATATTTATTCGAGAAATGACCAGATGGTATTGGGCCGTGGGTCTATTCTTGATGCTCAAAAGATATCGAAAATTATGTTTTACTCTGTTGATACCATCACAGTATACAAGATGGAGGAGGAGACTGAGAAGACTCTTACCCAGCAACTGAAAGAGAGTGTTGAGTTCAGGGAGTTTTCACAGCGTTATGATAAAACAGTCAGCTCTTTCAAGGATTCGGTAAATAAGGTTATTTCCGAAAACCATGAGATAGACGGTGAAGAGCTTCTGGGTGAGATAGAAGAGATCATAGACCAGACGGGCAGCAACTCCCGTATTTTCAATATGCTGCATTGTATCAGGGACTATGATGAGATGACTTATGTTCATAGTGTAAATGTTTCACTCATCTGTAACTGCTTTGCAAAATGGCTGGATATGCCCGAGGAGGATAAGCAGATCATCACTCTGGGCGGTCTGCTGCATGATATCGGAAAGATCACTATACCCAGGGAAATACTGCTTAAGCCCGATTCTCTCACACCTGATGAGTATGAGGTTGTAAAGACACATACAATGAAGGGTTATGGCATCTTAAAAGAGAAGAGGATAGACGACAGGATAAAGATGATAGCTCTCCAGCACCATGAGCGTGCCGATAAGACCGGTTATCCGTATGGCAAGAGCGGTGATGAGATAGAGCCTTTTGCCATGATAGTCGCTATCGCGGACGTATATGATGCGATGACTTCTGACAGAGTATACCGTCCGAGGATCTGTCCTTTTGATGTAGTACAAGCCCTGGAGGATGGCAACAGCAAGTATAATGCAGGATACCTGGTACCTCTCCTGGAGCAGATCACAGAGGTTTACATAAACCATACTGTCAGACTTTCTAATGACGCTATCGGACGTGTCGTTATGATAAACAGGGGTGAGCTTTCAAAGCCTGTGGTACAGGTTAAGAACGAGTTTATGGATCTTACGAAGTTTAGAAAGCTTAAGATTGAAGAAATTCTTTAAAGAAGGATTTGAATATGGAAAGTGGTAAAGTAATCAGGGAAAGAAGAAATGATAGTCCATGGAAGAAATACGGCGGTTATGGCGTGACCGCCTTTCTTGTCATTGTCGGAGCTGTCCTGATTATTTTTATTTTTCTGAGATTTGATGAATTTACAGAGGTTCTTTCAAAGGTTTTCAAGGCGCTGTCACCGGTTATCATCGGTATAGTGTTCGCCTATCTGATGAACCCTCTGATGAATGTATTTGAAAACGCTATGAAGCGTGTTTTTTACAAACATGCGAGGAAGATAACCAGAGCAAAGAAAATGTGCCGGGTATTGAGTCTGATACTCACGATGGTAATACTCATATCATTTATTTCCGTTATCATTTACATGCTGATACCTGAGCTGACCGATACGGTCATGGGTACGGAAACCACAGAGGGTCTGGTTGACATCCTGCCCAAGCAGAGTGAAAACTTAAAGGAATGGCTGCAGGATGTCCTTAACAGGGATTCAAAGATTTCCGAATTTGCGAGAGAAGCTTTTGAAAAGGCAGCAAACTATCTGGAGGACTTTGTAAATAACAGATTTATCCATTATACATCGGATATTCTGAGTTATATAGCGAGCGGAGTATGGAGCGTTTTCGGTATCGTTTACGATATAGTTATCGGTATCGTGTTCTCTATTTATATTCTCCTTTCAAAGGAGACCTTTGCTGGTCATGCAAAGAAGATTGTATTCTCGCTGTTTAAGAGACGCAGGGCCAATGCCATCGTCAGGATCACAAAGCAGTGTCATGGAAAGTTTACCGGAGCCATCACAGGAAAGATAGTTGACTCGATAATCATCGGAGTTCTGTGCTTTATTGGTATGATGGTCATGGATATACCCTACAGGCTGCTGGTGAGCGTTATCATAGCGGTTACAAACGTTATTCCGTTCTTCGGACCTTATATAGGCGGTGTGCCTACGGCATTCCTTATACTTTGTGCAGACCCTGTAAAGGCACTGTATTTTGTAATATTTATCATAGTGCTTCAGCAGTTTGACTGCAATTTCCTGGATCCTAAGATAGTCGGAGGTTCCATAGGGCTTTCACCATTCTGGGTACTGTTCTCGTGTGTAGTATTCGGAGCTTTGTTTGGGCTGCCGGGTATGCTGCTCGGTGTACCGGGCATGGCCTGTGTATATATGATCGTCAAGGAGACTACCGAATACAGGCTGAAACGACGAGGACTACGGACCGATACGGACTACTACATAGATGCTGACAGTGTGGATGAACAGGAAATGGTACTGGTTGATCCTAAACTGGAGCCGGTAAAGTTCACTCCCGATGAGTACGAGAAGAAGATCCATGAAGAAGAAATTATAAACGATGAACCGGACGAAGAAAATGATGAACATGAGTCTGATGAGTCCGAAGAGCATAAGAAAAAATAAAGAGTACAGAAATAAAAAGAGGCTTTCAATATGAGTAAATTTTTTAGTGTAGATAACAAATTTTTTTCAACGGTAAACAAGATAGTGGACTTATTGTGGCTAAGTTTCCTTTGGTCACTTATCAGTCTGCCCATGATTTTTATCGTAATGGTATTCCTGTTTGAGTATGACAAGGTGGGGCTGTATATACTCTTACTGTTCCCTATCAGCGTGATAACAGTAGGTCCTGCTTCGGCAGCACTTTATTATGCTGTAGTTAAGTCTGTAAGACGTGAGAGAAGTTACGCTACAAAGTGCTTTTTCCACGCATTAAAGACAAACTTTAAGCAGGGGGCTTTAAGTTCGGTTATTTTCGGATTAGCGATTTCTATCCTGCTGGTGGATTATTTCTGGGCTACATATTCAGACGCTGTGGATGCTAATATTGCAGGCCTTATGCGCGGAGCCTTTATAGGTATATCGGTATTTGTGCTTTTTGCTCTGGTATGGGTAAATCCCTTGCTTTCACGTTTTGAACTGAAATTTAAGGACCTTATAAAAAATGCACTGATACTTGCTATAAAAAATATTTTCAGAACTATTATAATGGCAGCTTTCTGGGTAGGACTCGGATATTGCTTCTGGACATTTTTTGAGTATATTTTCCAGTATATCGTCCTTATCCCCTTTGTTCTCCCCGGAGTATCGGCGCTGCTTCGCTCATTTGTTATAGAGCCTGTATTTAAGCGCATCACCGGTGATCCCAATGAGGATTCGGACAAAGAAGTAGATGCATGGTATGCGGAATAAGATGATGTTAAGGTCAAAAGTCCAAAAGCCGTTCAAGCTTGCTTGAAAAGGCTTTGAGACTTTTGAATGCCCAAACACCGAGAAGTAGCGATTTTCATTGAAAATCGCGAGATTCGAGGTGTTTGCAGGATTGCGATAGTTGCTTGCAACGGAGCAATCCGTAGCATCATATATAAAAAGATATAAATGATACATGGAGGTAGGTATGGAGAAAGAACTGTACGAAGTATTAGACTGGGGTGTAATGGAAGCTTTAGAGTATTCCGAGTGCGATGATCCGCATTCATGGCTGGGTGCTCATAAGACTAAAAACGGAATTATTTACAATGCTTTTAAACCTACAGCAAAATCCGTAGAGGTAAAGTTTAAGGATAAGACCTTAAAGATGGAGCCCACCGATGAAAAGGGTAACTTCTCACTCCTCACAAAGGATAAAAAAGCAAAGGATTATAAGTTTGTTGTAACATATGACAATGACACCAAGGTTGAGGAGTATGATGCGTATTCTTTCCCAATAGTTTTCAACAGCAATGATGAAGCCAAGTTTTTAAAGGGTATCCATTACGATATCTATGAAAAACTGGGCGCTCATATCATGACCTTAAACGGTGTAAAGGGTGTATACTTTGCCGTATGGGCACCGGGTGCTGAGAGAGTCAGCGTTGTAGGCGACTTTAATATGTGGGACGGAAGACGCTATCCCATGAGAAAGCTTCGCGCTTCAGGAGTATTTGAACTCTTCATACCCGAGTTAAAAGAGGGCACGGTTTACAAATATGAGATAAAGGCAAAGAACGGACTGGCATTCTTAAAGTCAGATCCTTACGGAAACCGTTTTGAGCTCAGACCGGAAACTGCCGCTATCGTTACAGGACTTGATTATGACTGGAAGGACGCAGAGTGGATCAAGACCAGAAAGGCTCAAAAGATAGAAAAAATCCCTATGTCCATTTATGAGGTTCATTTAGGTTCATGGCTCAGAAAGGGTGATGGGGATAACGATTTCTACAGTTATAAGGAAATCGCAGTAAAGCTTGCTAAATATGTAAAAAAGATGGGATATACCCATATAGAGCTGTTACCTGTCATGGAGCATCCGTTTGACGGATCATGGGGATATCAGGTAACCGGTTATTATGCTGCAACATCAAGATACGGGACACCTCAGGATTTCATGTATTTCATGGACTATATGCATAACGAGGGCATCGGTGTTATCCTTGACTGGGTACCCGCTCACTTCCCCAAGGATGCGTTTGGCTTGGCAAGATTTGACGGCGGTCCTCTGTATGAGCATAAGGATCCGAGACTTGGTGAACATCCTGACTGGGGTACATTGATATTTGACTTCGGCAGACCCGAGGTATCAAACTTCCTCATCGCCAACGCTCTGTTCTGGGTAAAGAAATATCATGCCGACGGTATCAGAATGGATGCTGTTGCATCGATGCTTTATCTTGATTACGGCAGACGTGACGGACAATGGGTTGCAAACAAGTACGGCAGCAATGAGAACCTGGAAGCTATAGAGCTGTTAAAGCATCTTAATTCCGTATTCCATAAATGTAATGACGGTGCAGTCATTATAGCCGAAGAATCCACCGCTTGGCCAAAGATTACCGGAAAGGTAGAGGATGACGGCTTAGGCTTTGACCTGAAGTGGAACATGGGCTGGATGAACGACTTTACCGGATATATGAAACAGGATCCGCTGTTCAGAAAAGGCTGTCACGGCATGCTGACATTCAGTATGATGTATGCTTACAGCGAGCGCTTTGTCCTTGTACTATCACATGATGAGGTAGTACACGGAAAGTGTTCTATGCTGAACAAGATGCCGGGATTTACAGTGGATAAATTTGCAAATCTTCGTGCTGCTTACGGATTTATGATGGGGCATCCCGGAAAGAAACTTCTCTTTATGGGACAGGAGTTTGCTCAGGAGAGAGAGTGGAGTGAGGCAAGAAGTCTGGATTGGGATTGCCTGGACGATGAACTTCATCAGAAGATGCAGAAGTTCTGTGCGGATTTAAATAAGCTGTATACCAGCAGACCTGCATTTACAGAGCTTGATAACGATCCTAACGGTTTCAAGTGGATGAGCTGTCTTGATGCAGATCACAGTATAGTAAGCTTTATCAGATATGACGGAAAGAAGGAAAATACCCTGTTGTTTGTATTTAACTTTACTCCCGTTGTATACAATTACTTTATACAGGCTGTACCTTATGCCGGAAATTACAAGGAAATCCTCAACAGCGATGCTGAAAAGTATGGCGGATCAGGCAGAGTCAACAGTAAGGTTCGTAAATCACGTCCTATGCCAAAGGATGGCCAGAACAACTCTATAGAGATGGTTCTTCCTCCTCTTTCGGTATGTGTATTTGAGTATAAGCCGGCACCCGTAAAGGTTGAGACTCCCGAAAAGGAAAAGGCTCCTGCGGCAAAGAAGAAGACAAAAGGGACAGCTATTAAGCCTACAACCAAGTAAGATAAGTTTTTGATTTTAAAATGTGTAAAAAAGGGGAACGATAATGAACATGGATCTGACTCAATATTTTGGGTGTAATACCTTTAATGATGCAGTTATGAGAGAGAGACTTCCTTTGGCCGAATATCAGGCTTTAAAGAATTCTATCGAAAACGGCGATGAACTTACCAGCGAAGTAGCTGAGGTAGTGGCCAATGCCATGAAGCAGTGGGCGATGGAGAGAGGAGCAACTCATTATACTCACTGGTTCCAGCCTATGACAGGTGTTACAGCTGAAAAGCATGACTCATTCCTGGCAGTCGGTGATAACGGCCGTGTTATCATGGAGTTCTCCGGTAAAGAGCTCATAAAGGGAGAGCCCGATGCGTCTTCATTCCCTTCAGGCGGACTTAGGGCCACATTTGAGGCAAGAGGCTATACAGCTTGGGATTGTACCTCCCCCGCATTCTTAAGAGAGGATTCTTCAGGTGTAACGCTGTGCATCCCTACGGCTTTCTGTTCATATACAGGTGAAGCTCTGGATAAAAAGACTCCGTTACTCAGATCCATGCAGGCTATAAACAAAGAGGCTTTAAGGGTACTTAAACTCTTTGGCAAAAACGAAGTAAAGCATGTTGATGTATGCGTAGGCTCTGAGCAGGAATATTTCCTGATAGACAGGGAGAAATATTTAAAACGTGATGATCTCATTTTCTCGGGTCGTACCCTTTTCGGTGCTAAGCCTCCCAAGGGTCAGGAGATGGATGACCATTACTTTGGTACCATAAAGGAAAGAGTTTCTTCGTTCATGCATGAACTGAATGAAGAGTTATGGAAACTGGGAATCTATGCTAAGACACAGCATAATGAGGCAGCTCCCGCTCAGCATGAGTTAGCGCCTATTTTCAGTACCGTAAATATAGAAACCGATCACAATCAGCTGGTTATGGAGTGCATGAAGAAAATCGCCGCACGCCATGGGCTTGCATGTCTGCTTCATGAAAAGCCTTTTGCGGGAGTTAACGGATCAGGTAAGCACAATAACTGGTCACTTGTGACCAATGAAGGTGAAAACCTGATGAAGCCCGGCAAGAAACCTCATGAAAATATGCAGTTCCTTCTTTTCTTGGCAGCAGTGATCAAGGCTTGTGATGAGCACGCAGAGCTTATCAGGATGTCGGCATCATGTCCCGGAAACGATTACAGACTGGGTGGAGCAGAGGCACCTCCCGCTATTTTCTCGATATTTATCGGAGAACAGCTGGAAGATATTCTGGCACAGCTGCTTGCCAACGGCAAGGCCACAAGCTCTAAAGAGAGAGAGCTATTAAGAATAGGCGTTAGTTCCATACCTTATATCAAGAAGGATGTGAATGACAGAAACCGTACTTCGCCTTTCGCATTTACAGGTAATAAGTTTGAACTCCGTATGGTTGGCTCCTCTATGTCCATAGCCGATGCCAATACCGTACTTAATTCCATTGTAGCAGATTCCTTGAGAGAGATAGCTGACGAACTGGAAGGCTCAATTGACTTTAACGATAAGGTTATTAAGGTTATCTGTAAGATAATCAATGATCACAAGAGAGTAATATTTGACGGCAACGGTTATTCTAAGGAGTGGGTTGAAGAGGCAGCACGCCGTGGCCTTCCCAATAAGGAATCCTATGTGGATGCTATTGAGGCTCTCACATATAAAAAGACCGTTGATATGTTTGAAAGACAGGGAGTATTCTCTAAGTCTGAGCTTGAAGCCAGGGCAGAGATATCCTATGAGATCTACTCTAAGACTGTCAATATCGAAGCCAGGACCATGATAGAGATGGCATCCAGAAAGTTCATACCCGCAGCTGTAAAGCATGCCAAGGTTATTGCAGATACCATCAACGCTATATCGAGTGCTCTGGATGAATCAGAGGCAGACAATATGAGAGAAATGCTCGGAGAGACTCTTGAGCATATCGGAGAAGCCAGACGTGCATTAAAGACTCTGATAGATAACGTTAATACCGCTTCGAGACTTGACGGTGAGGAGAAGAGAGCACGTTATTTCAGGGACTATGTTGTAAAGGCTATGAAAAACTTAAGAGAGCCGGTAGACCAGTTGGAGACATTGGTGGACGCTGAGCTATGGCCCGTACCGACATACGGAGAGATGATCTTCGAGGTATAATGTGAATAGCATATTAAAAAAAAGAAAAAATAGTTAGGAGAACCGGAAACAAATGATACAAGCAGTAAATGTAACACTTAGGCTCGGAAAGCGCGCACTTTTTGAGGACGTAAACATAAAATTCACAGAAGGAAACTGTTATGGACTCATAGGTGCCAACGGTGCCGGAAAATCCACATTCCTTAAGGTACTTACCGGAGAGATAGAACCTACCAAGGGTGATGTAGTAATGACTCCCGGACAGCGTCTTTCTTTCTTAAAGCAGGATCACTTCCAGTATGATGCGTACCCTGTACTTGATACGGTTATCATGGGCAACCAGAGACTTTATGATATCATGAAGGAAAAGGATGCTATCTATGCTAAAGAGGATTTTACCGATGAGGATGGTATAAAGGCAAGTGAGCTCGAGGGTGAATTTGCTTCTATGAACGGATGGGAGGCAGAGTCTGATGCGGCTCAGCTTTTAAACGGACTTGGAGTAGATACCGAATATCATAACAAGATGATGAGCGAACTTAACGGCCCGTTGAAGGTTAAGGTACTGCTTGCTCAGGCGCTTTTCGGAAATCCTGATATCCTGCTCCTCGACGAGCCTACCAACCACTTGGATTTAGAGGCTATCAGATGGCTTGATGAGTTCCTTATCAATTTTGACAATACCGTCATCGTCGTATCCCATGACCGTTATTTCTTAAATAAGGTTTGTACTCAGATAGCTGACATAGATTATCAGAAAATACAGCTTTATGCCGGAAACTATGATTTCTGGTATGAGTCCAGTCAGCTGATGATCAAGCAGATGAAGGAAGCAAACAAGAAAAAGGAAGAGAAGATCAAGGAATTACAGGAGTTTATCCAGAGATTCTCGGCAAATGCTTCAAAGTCAAAACAGGCTACTTCTCGTAAGAGGGCTTTGGAAAAGATTGAGCTTGATGATATTAAGCCTTCAAGCAGAAAATATCCTTATATAGATTTCAGACCTAACAGAGAGATAGGTAACGAAGTACTTACAGTTACGAACCTTTCAAAGACCATTGACGGAGTAAAGGTACTCGATAATATCTCATTTGTAATGGGACATGACGATAAGATCGCCTTTGTAGGATCAAATACCCTGGCAGCAACCACTCTGTTTAAGATCCTTATGGAAGAGATGGAGCCTGATTCGGGTTCTTTCAAGTGGGGTGTAACTACTCAGAGATCATATTTCCCTAAGGATAATACTGAGGAGTTTAAGGGCAGTGAGACTATAGTTGACCATCTGATGCCCTTCTCACCTGTTGATGACCAGCAGTATGTAAGAGGTTTCCTTGGCCGTATGTTATTTGCCGGTGAGGACGGTGTAAAGAAGGTTAACGTCCTTTCGGGAGGCGAGAGAGTACGTGTAATGCTCTCTAAGATGATGATCCTCGGATCTAACGTGCTTATCATGGATGAGCCCACGAACCACCTGGATATGGAATCAATTACCGCTCTTAATAACGGACTTATTAAGTTCCCCGGTGTATGTCTGTTCACCGCTTTGGACCATCAGTTTATTCAGACCATCGCTAATCGTATCATGGAGATCACTCCTGATGGCCAGCTGATAGATAAGATTTCAACTTATGATGATTATCTTGAAAATGATGAGATGGCAAGACGCCGCCAGGTACTTAGTGTAAATAACGAGGACGAAGACTAAAACCACGATTGGATAAAAGACATGCAGAGCGACATTAATTTGGGTGTCGTAGTCAGAAACGGAAAGCTGATAGCACAGGTTTCGGAAGAAAACTGTGAATGGATAAAGATCCTCATAAGAGAACAGGGAGGAGAATGGAAGGAGCATAAGCTTGAGCCCCATCCTCTTTATCCTACGATCTTTACTGCAACCCTTGATTACGATGCTAAAAAAAGTACAAATGCAAATTATGAATATATCTTTGAAAGTGATAGGGGATATTTCCTGGATGACCGTGCAAGACTTATAAAGAGTCCGAGCGGATACGGAAAACTTCCGGCTTTTGAAGGTAAAACAGGGCTCAGAGACAGAGAAATCTTTTCTGATACCCTGGGTAGAGTATGCTCTGTTGAGACTGAGGATTTTGACTGGAAAAAAGACAGAAAGCCTTTTGTTAAGGCTACAGATATGATAATCTATAAGCTTCATGTCAGAGGCTTTACGATTCATGAGTCTTCAAAGATAAAGCATCCCGGTACATTTAAGGGTGTGGCCGAAAAAATACCATATTTAAAGAGCCTGGGTGTTACCACGCTTATACTTCAGCCCTGTTATGAATTTAACGAGCTGATGGATTTCCATATCAATATAGGTACTTCATATACAGGGGAGGTTCAGCGCACCCGCATTTTCGGACAGCCTAAAGAGACCGTGCCGGATTCGAGGCTTAACTTCTGGGGATATGGTGCTGCAGGAAATTACTTTGCTCCAAAGGCTGGGTATGCAAGTGAGCCGGCAAAGGCATGCCACGAGTTTATGTCCATGGTAAAGAGTCTTCATACCGCAGGTATCGAGGTTATCATGGAGATGGATTATGAAAGCCATGTAACGGATGGCTTTATCCTTGAAAACCTGCGTTTCTGGGCTACCAAATATCATGTGGACGGTTTTAGGATCAATACAGGCAGGGTACAGTTTAAAACAGTAAGCACTGATCCGATATTAAGGAACGTTAAGCTTTTATGTCGGGATTTTCACGAGGATTATGAGGGACATGATATAGTCAGGGACAGGATATTCATTTCTGATTATGGCTTCCAGGATTGTATCAGAAGGTTCTTAAAGGGTGATGAAGGCCAGATCGTGTCTGCTTCAAATCTGTACAGGGATAATGGCGGGAGATTTGCCAAGATCAATTATCTGGCTGATCATGACGGCTTTACCTTAAACGATGTATTCAGCTATGATGAGCGTCATAACGAAGCAAACGGCGAGGGTAACCGTGACGGACGTGAAGCCAATTACAGCTGGAACTGCGGAGCTGAGGGCCCTACCAAAAAGCACAAGGTGCTGGATCTGCGTAACAGGATGATTAAAAATGCGCTGACTCTGCTTTATTTATCCCAGGGTATCCCTATGCTTTGTGCAGGAGATGAATTTGGTAATACTCATGAGGGAAATAACAATCCTTACTGCTGTGATAATGAACAGGGCTGGGTTATCTGGAATAAGACAAAGAGAGCAACTGAAATAAAGAATTTCGTTACAAAACTTATAAAAATAAGAAAAGAACATCCTGTATTCAGAAATGATAAAATTTTGTCGGGAAATGATTTTGAGTTTACCGGCAATCCTGATATATCTTACCATGGTACCAAAGCATGGTATCCGGATTTTGGATATTATTCAAGGACATTGGGCATTATGCTGAACGGTGCTTATGCAGATGATAAAAGCTTCCTGTTACTCATAAATACCCACTGGGAAGCCCATGAATTCAGCCTGCCTGTTATCACCGGGTATGAGTGGGATTTTGTATTATCCACACATCCTATGGTAAAAAGCGGGCTGAGAGTAGGCAGAGAACAGAAGGAATTGGTACTTCCCAGGACTATTTGTTTGTTTATGTTAAATAAGCAGGCAAAACCAAGGACGGAGGTTGACAAAACCGGAAAACCGGAAGCTGAAGTTAACATTGCTGATAATGAAGGTGTAAATGCCGAGTCAGCTAATTCAGCTTTTGACACCGACATAAAGGAGAATGCTGTCGGTATATTGAACTCTGACAGTAAAAAGCTTGGTGAAAATATTGCAGGAGAGAATGAATCCGGTAATATTAGAAACCAGGAGATTAGTTCTGCTGATAGCAACGATATCTTAACAGATGTCTATGATGAAAATGTTGGCATAGAAGAAACTGATGTTGCGGATAAAAATGCTGAAGATGATGCTACGGACGAAATAGAATGGGATGCACCATTGGATGATGAGGAAACATCTATGGATGAAAATGGTTCAAAGACAGAAAAAAAGTACCGTGGCATCAGACCGGATTTAGACGATGAGGAGCCTGTATGAAGGTTCTGTTTGGAGAGACTCGACAATATTCAGCAGCACTTTCGCATGACCTGTTTGGAGTAAAAGACGGATCTATAGTTTGGTATGGCGGATCTCAGAATCTATATCAAACACAAAAAGAGAAGACCTGCGGGTGTGGCATAGCTGGGGCAGCGGATATTGTTCTTTATATTGAGGCAGTAAATCAAATAAAGGCAGAGTGTCGTAAAAACCCGGATAAAGAGACTGGGAACCGGTACTCAGACAGTACTGTAAAGACTGGAACTATACAGATTGATATTGCAAAATTTCTTACAGAAAGCACTATTCTGCGTAAGAAATATATTCCGATAATACCGGGGCGAGGCGTAAACGCTTTCCTGCTTGCTTACGGACTAAACAAATATTTCAAAAAACATGGGATGAAATACAGATCCCGTTGGAAATGGACATCCATTAAGAAATGGGAGACCGTAGAGAGGATGTTAAAGGATGATATTCCGGTAATACTCTCAATCGGCAATAATTTTCCTATCATCTGGGGCAAGCATGAATTAAATCTTTATGTAAAGGATACAGCCTCAAGTACGGAACATGAGACTGTATATAAAAAGCAGCAGAGTGTCAATGGACATTTCGTAGTCGTTACCGCTATAGAAGGCAATTGCCTTACAGTATCATCATGGGGAAAGAAGTTTTATATAAGCATTGATGAGTTTGATGATTATGTAAAGAAGCATAGTACACATATTTACAGTAATATTCTGATATTAAAAAAGTATAAATTCTTTTGGACTTCGATGGTTAAGGTGAAGTTTGGGGACTGAAAGTAAGCGATGAATAATCGCACGGTTTTCAGTTTATAATTTATATTACAATTCATAAGAAATTGATTATTGTAGCGGGTTAGTTCAATCAAAAATTGAAAATACAGAGTTGTTCACTCGAATTTGGACAGGTTTGACGAGATGTATAATAAGATTATCGCACTTGCCTGAAAGAAGAACATCTTTACTGAGAATGCTGTGAAGAAAAAAAGCGTAGCATAAACGAATTTAGGCTGCTTTGCAGCCACCTTTCCCTTAAGGGGAAGGCTTTGGACGGCAAGCAATTCAGTTAACGGGTATAAAAAAATTATATGGAGGTGCAATATGCACGGTAGAAAAATCTTGACATTATTGTTATGTGTTTGTTTGGTGATTTCGGTAGTACCAGTAATAAGAACAGCTGCAAAGTTGTCAGATAGTATTATCTATCAGCAAGATGGGGTAGAAATATACTATGGTGTTGACAGTAGCTGGAGTGGGGCTTTTAATGCTCATTTTATAATCAGAAATATTTCTCATCAAGATATCGAGAATTGGGGACTTAGATTTGAGTTCTCAAATGATATCAGCAATATCTGGAATGGTACTATTATTTATGAAGAAAACCATTTATATACTGTTAAAAACATAGGCTATAATCAGGATATCAAGAAGAATTCTGAGGTTTATATTGGATTTACAGCAAATGGTGATGATGAGGCACTGCCTTCTAATACATCACTTTGCAGTGCAGAGTATGTGGTTGAAGGTGGATATT
This sequence comes from Lachnospiraceae bacterium, assembly GCA_016287095.1. Classification (GTDB taxonomy): domain Bacteria; phylum Bacillota; class Clostridia; order Lachnospirales; family Lachnospiraceae; genus RUG11977. Next base: position 17,825 of record JAEEVK010000011.1, on the reverse strand, counting down.
CGACAAAGTTTTCGGTGAATAGTGATTGGGAAAGTGGTTTCTCGGGTACTATCGAATTGTCAAATACAGGAAAAGAACCAATTGAAGATTGGACTTTAGAATTTGATTTTAGTAGAGAAATCGATAATATCTGGAATGGTACGATTATTAAACATGAAGGTAACCACTATATTATAAAGAATTCTGAGTATAATCAGAGACTATTGCCTAATCAGAGTGTTATTATTGGATTTAATGGATATCAAGGCAATATTGATACAGAAACAATCTATAATGTAAGTCTTTCCAGTTTTGGAATAATTTCAAGTAATTATGAAGTAGATGGTTCATCTGATAATTATGAAGATGAATCAAAAGGAATAGTTAAAATTGATACTTCGATGCTTGTCCAAGATGGAGAAAACATTTTTTATATTCCCAAAGATATCTACTCTATCAAAGGAACTGTTGGTAATTCGAAAAATTTAATAAGCTTGACATATACTTCGAATAATACTTTTGGACTTAACTTATTATCGGGTGAATTGACAGTAAATGGTAATAACTGGGTAATTGAGAATATTCCGCTTATTATAGGATATAATGAATTTACGGTAACGGCTTTATATAATGATGATACCGTTTCTAGTGACACTGTCATTATTGCAAACATTTATAAAGATAAAACTATAGGATTAGAGGCTGTTAATGTAGATTCTGATATGGATGGGTTGGAAGATTACATTGAGGCAATCTATGGAACAAACTCTCTGTCTAAGGATACGGATGAGGACGGCTTGTCTGATTATACTGAATTAGTAGATATAGGAACAGATCCTCTTAAAAAAGATACAGATGATAATGGAATTATAGATGGCGATGAAGATTATGATCGAGATGGATTATTAAATAAAGAAGAGGAGATTCTTGGAACACTTCTTTTTGGTGTTGATAGTGATTATGATGATTTAACAGACTATGACGAAGTTAATATCTATTTAACTAATCCTCTTGCCAAAGATACTGATGAAGACGGGGCATCAGACGGATTTGAAGTAACAAGCGGATATAATCCTCTACAAGCAGATACGGATTTTACAGTAAATAAAGAAGTTGTCGTAGGTGGAACTACTTATGAACTTCAACTTACATCTTGTGGAGAAAATATTGAATCATTGACCGTAGAACCTATAAATGACTCAGGAGCAAAATATGGACGTATTATGGGATATTTAGATCCAGCGGTAGACTTTAACATTAATGGTAAATTTAAATTTGCTAAACTGAAGATTTCATTTGATGATTCGTATCTTGATATAGAAGGTTTTGTTCCTGCGCTTTACTATATTGATGAAGAAAATCACGAGATGGTCGAGATGCCTGGAGATTGGGATGGAGTAAGCAACTATTTTTATGTTGACCTGCCTCATTTTTCGGCATATATTACATTGAATAAGACTAATTTCCTTAAGGTTTGGGAATACGGTATTAAAGCACATGCTATTACTTCAGATGGTAAAACAAACTTAAATATAGTGTTCGTAACAGATCTTTCTGGAAGCATGGGTCGCGATAGAATTTATACATTGAAGGAATCTCTTAACGATTTTATAGGTGTTTTAACTCCTTATGATAAGGCAGGAATAGTTTCATTTACCTCTTCTGCGACTGTGTTATCAGAGTTAACAAGCAATAAGTCTACTCTAAAACAGATTGTTAACGCAATGTCTGTGGGAGGCACAACGGCTATCTATACTGGACTTGACAAGGCGGTGGAAATGCTTGATACCTTCGATGAAGATGGCTTTAAGATGATTATACTATTTACTGATGGATATGATGAGCCTTCAACTACATATGATAATCAGTACAGATCAATTATTGACAGAGCCGTTGGTGCAGATATTATAGTTCATACAGTTGGAATTGGCTCAATTGACGACGAATTGCTTTCTAATATTGCTCATTCGACAGGAGGGTCATTCTATTATGCGGAGAATGCCTCGAATCTTCAGCAACAAGTAGCAAAGGTTCAAGAAGAAGTTAATGATAAAGCAAAATATACCCGCGATTCGAATAATGATGGTATTTCGGATTATTACACTAAATTATTATGTGATGATTTATTATTTTCATGGGATCATCAACCAATTATCATAGATGCTGAGTATGAAGATATCCAGAATGATTTAGATGGCGATTTTGATAATGATGGATTACGAAATGGCTCAGAGTTGCTTTTTACTGTAAAAGAAAACCAGATAATCAGCATAATAGTTAATTCTGATATGGAGAAAACTGATACTGATTATGATTCATATACTGATAAAATAGAAAAAAATAATGGTACCAATCCCAAGGTAAAAGATATTTCTGAAAGTGATTTTAATAACATTATAGTAAATCATGGCAATTATGCTGCCTCACAGTCCGCAATGGATTACATGGATAGTGAGACTACTAAATTTATGCTTGCATCAGGAAATTTTTTATTTAATGGAAAAATTAGTTATGTTAAAGATTATGAAATTGCTCTAATTAATTTTATTAATGCATACAATAAAGCAACAATTACTGATAAAATATGCAAGAAATATGTTGAAATATATGAGTCGGACTATAATACTTTAGTTAGTTTTTTGGTAGAATCAACAACAGGTGGGTTGGATACTGCTGGTAATTTGGCTAATTATGTAGAAGCGCTAAAAAAAGCCAAAGATCAAATAATATCTGAAATGCTACCTGTTGCAAAGAAATTTACCTTTACCAAAAGTAAGCCTTTAAGTGCCAACTATATCGCAAAACGAAACGCATTAGTTAAATATATAAATGAATCCAATGAGCTCCAAAATAAAATTGATGGAGTTCCGGGCTTTATAGTCAATATTTCACCTAAGACCCAGAGTATACTCAAGAGAGTGGGTACAATAGTAACTGGTTTATCAATAACCTTAGGAATATTTGATGATCTTTGCAATTCGTCTAATGCATTTGCTGCACTTAATGCTGAGATAGAACAGAGCGATTATATTATCGAATATTTGACATGTATAGTTGATAATTCTGAAATTGATGAATTAAGGGAAGCAGCATCTCGAATTCTTGATGCTATTCAAATCAATATGAATGAGGCTTATGATTATGTAGTGATTCAGGATTTCTTAGACAATGCTATTCAAACTGGAGAGATAATTGCCTTTTCAAAAATGGGACCATATGCATGGGCTGCATCGTTGGGACTTGCTGTAGGTGATTTTTTGGGTGGAACTGGAGCGGTTGATGAGGAAAGTATAAAGATAATAGCGTTTGGACATTCTGCGGACACCTATGCTAATTATATAAGATGGAAATTTGAAAACGATAATTTTACATCCTACCATTTAGTTAAAAATGATGAGCAGTTACAATTATTGCAATTGCTTTCACAATTACGTATAGTTGGGGAGGATAGTGTTGGTAAGGGCTATGATAATTATGGTCCAGCAATGCATTTTCTCCATTTCTTAGCAGGAGTAAGGCAAGATGAAGTGGAGTCAGATTTGAAACAGAGAATAGGAAGAATTGAAAGCATTGGAGAAAAACTTGGTTATTATGTAACAGGCCAGTTTTATGATGCTTACTTGAAATATGAGTAAATTAGTGAGAATTAGCACCTTTTGGAATTATTTGATAGCTCTGCCCTTTGATGCTAAGGGGCAGAAGTATTTTGAGGCTTATTATATTAAGAAATGTAAGGAATTTATATGGTGCGTCAGTTCGATACTCTCAATATAGGTAGGTGAAATTTCTACATCGACAAACCTTAGATAGGAGTCGGTATTCAGTCTTGAACAGTACATCGTGCGTTGTATTCGCTAAGTTTTTAGGCAGAAAAGGCTTAGAAACATAAAACGAAATCCTGAATTGATTTGGCATCGTTAGTTCAATAAAGCGGTGGAAACCTCGTATTGGTCGCAACCAGTACAATCCATTCGTTAGCGCGAGAATGGCAAGGCAACGCTGGAGTTTGAAAGAAGGATGAGAAGCCAAGGTATTGACGAGTGTATCTGAATCTTGTAACTCACCAGTAACAAGATATCGTGGACAAGTGCTAGCAAAATAAGGAAACGAAAAGAGTTGCAAGAAGTCCGATGAGTTTATAGGAGTGACGAAGCATGTGAAACCATGTGGAGCGAAGAATCGAAACACAAATGCGTTTTCTGAAAGGAAATATGTAAGACACAAGAGGTCTTTAGAGTGTGTTGCTTGAGATCACATACAGCATATCAACGAAACTTCAGAATATAAGTACATACTGTATGAAGTAAATGTGGGGAGCCGTATGCGATAAAATCGCATGTATGGTTTCTGATAGGAGTTTACTTCAAATGTTACAATTTAGAAATGAGAGGTAAATTTACTAATGAAAGATATTAGTGCTTATTGGTTCCTTCCGCTGTTGGTTCAATTTATAGGTTTTTTCATTTATTATCTTGATATTAAAAAAAGACCGCCTTATGTTGAAAAACAAAAGGATAAATCAAATTCTGATTATTATGTTGTAAATGTCATTACTTTTACTGGATATGGACCCAATGTATATAGAGGGTATTCATTTGTTAAAAATAAAGATGGAGAATTTAGATTTAAACATGATTTGTCTGATTGGATTGGTATCATATTATCAACTTTAATGCTTGGTGGAATATATGTATTTGTTATTATTCAAAATCAAAAATTTTCAGTTGACCCTATCAATATGAAAAATATAATTTTTTATTTGATTGTTTTACTAATTCTTTTAGGTTATTTTGCGCTATTTCATTGTTCTAAAATTATTGCTAGAATTTATTTTCGAAAACATTTTAAAGATTTTAAATAGTATGGGAACTATCTGTAGTATGAGGTAAATTAAATGTTCATGTCGAATTTGGTGTGAAGTTTGATATAAATATTGATGAAAACGGTATCTTTGGTTTAGAAAAATATCGTTTGATGTTTATACGAAACTTATGTGCTGACAATTGCCATAGAGCGTTACTGCGAGAGTATTTTTTATTATCCTAAATACGTTCTTGTCGATCAGATATACAGAAACCAATAAAAACGGACTTTTAAAAAAAATATGATATCGGGATGCTTGGTCCGGCACTTGAGCATCCTAAGGAAAAAACATAGTTTTATTGTACTCTAAATAATTGTAATGAATCTAAAACTTATGGATAGAGTTTCTTTGTGCTTTTTCAGAAAATGATAAAATTGTTACTTTGAGGTGCAAAAATGCACTATGTTATATAATTAACTTAGTTTTTTATGCCTGACTTAATGTGCATAAACTATGCAGAAGAGGATAACTATGGAAACGCTGAAAAAGATGCATATAGTATTAGTTGGTATTTTAATAGCAATGGTCTTGGGATGTAGCAAGGAGGATGAATTCCTGGGAAATTATAAGCTTATATGTATTGATGCACATGATGAATCCAGGAGAGATGAAGAATTCTTTAATGTTTATGAAAAGTATGGCATTTTTTATGCAACACTAACTATTGAAGATGATAGAAACGCTTATATAGAAATGGTAGGAACTGATGAGATTTTTTCATTTTCGTATAATGAGGATTATTTTATAGATATTGAGTCTAATAAAAAAGATGGATATAAATATGAAAATAATGAAATATCTATTTCGTCATCTGATCTTTTTAACTCATCAAAAGCAGTTTTTAAAAAGATGACACCCGAAGAGACTTATAAACTGAAAAATGGGTACTCAAACGAGGAGTATCAAAAAGCAGAAAGTGAAGCTGAAGAATTATTAGCTAACTACATAGATTCTTTGAATATAAGTGAATTGAGTGGATTGGAGAAAACAAGGATCTCCAATGATAGATGGTGTTACGATGAACTGGCTGAAGTGGCACAGATTGCTGTTTATGCCAGAGAAGTAGAAAGAATACTTAGTGATGGGCATTCCTATAAGATTTCTTTTTCAAAAAACGGAATTGTAATTTCTAAGGATAATAATGAAGTTACAGATTCTGATCCGTTTTGCCAAGAGATTGAAAAATATATTTCCAATTATAAACAATATAAAGTTGGTTCTAAATTGGGTGGAGAATATATAATTGATGTTTTGTCAGACGGAACAGTACAAAAAACTAAAGCTCCTTGAATGATGAAATAAAGGAAGGATAAGAATGTGTGTTCATAGTTAATTAAAATGATTTTTACTGTGCAAGTAATGCTCGATGGTGCTTATACTGATGTGGCTGATGCTCTGACAGCCACAATGTTAAGGATAAGAGTTTTCTTATATTTATAAATACCCACTGGGAGACACATGAATTCAGCCTCCCTGTTATCACGGGACACGAGTGGGATATTGTAGTCTCAACACATCCTATGGTAAAAAGCAGGCTAAGAGTCGGCAGTGAACAGAAGGAACTTGTACTGCTCAGGACTATCTGTTTATTTATACTTAATAAGCAGGCAAAATCAACACTGGATACAGATAAAGATGAAAAGCTAGCACCTTTCAACTACAGAACATGAGACTGTATACAAAAAACAGCAGAGCGTCAATGGACATTTTGTAGTCATTACCGCTATTGAAGGTAACTGTCTTACAGTATCATCGTGGGGTAAGAAATTTTATATAAGCATTGATGAGTTTGATGATTATGTAAAGAAGCATAGTACGCATATTTACAGTAATATTCTGGAAATAAAGAAAAAATAGGGAGAGGGACTGATAATTATGGCAAATCCGATTTTACCTTTATGGGAGTGTATACCTGATGGGGAACCGAGACAGTTCGGAGACAGGGTATATATCTATGGGTCACATGACAGATTCGGCTGTGACCGGTTTTGTGACTATAAACTCAAGTGCTGGAGTGCACCTGTTTCAAACCTGAATGATTGGACATGTCACGGACATATATTCCAGACCAGACCTGATACGGACCATGAGTCAAGTGTACCGCATACAGATCATGAACTGTATGCTCCCGATGTGGTTGAAAAGGATGGAAAATATTATCTTTATACATATATAGCAGGAGCTCCCGGATGTGTAAGTGTAAGTGACAGACCGGAAGGACCGTTTAAGTTTTTATCAACATATGAATATGCACCTGAAGATGCAGGAGATAACGGTATATATAATGACCCCGGTGTACTTGTAGATGATGACGGCAAAGTATATGTATACTATGGATTTGAAGGTTCAAACATGAACGAGCTTGACCCTGAAACCATGTACAAGGTTATACCCGGCAGCTTAAAGAAACAGGTAGTAGATGACAGACGCGAGGTACCTGCAGAAAAGAGATTTTATGAGGCAAGCTCTCCCAGAAAAATCGGAGATACATATTACCTCATTTATTCACCTAGAAAAGGAAGTCTGCTGGCATATGCTACATCAGATTCACCCACAGGACCTTTTACCGCAAGAGGATATATTATAGACAACGGTGTTGATTTTCCGGGAGGAAATAACCACGGATCGTTGTGCAAGGCAGGAGACCAGTGGTATATATTCTATCACAGGATGACAAACAATTCTGTATTCTCAAGACGAGCATGTGTTGAAAAAGTACAGATATTACCTGATGGCAGCATTCCTACTGTGGAGATGACTTCGCTTGGCTTTGAAGAATCTCTGTCACCTTATAAGCCCGTAAAGGCAGAGATAGCCTGCGTACTTATCGGCGGCTGCTTTGTTACAGAAAAAGATCTTTTCAGGCGTGTTGTAACCCAGATAACCGATGGATGTATAATAGGTTATAAGTATTTTGACTTTGGAGAGGATTACTCAACAAAGACCATGGAGCTTGCAGTAAAGATAACCGGTATGGGCTGTAAGGGTAAAATGCATGTACTGATAGATGGAACTGAGACAGAGATTGCAGAGCTTCAGGCAGATGAAAGCGAGGAATCACAGGAGCATAATAATGAGGTGCTTTCAGCAGGACTTCCTGAGGTAGTAGAGTATTCTTCTTTGAGCAAAGGTAAACCCGGTAAAGAAATAGGTGTTATAGAACTGGGGCTCGGAGATGGTATATATCGCGGCAGGGTACAGAATGTTACCGGACGTCATGCACTGTACTTTAAGGCAGATATCGGTTTACCGAAAGGAGCCTGGACAAGCAGCTTCTTTGATGGCAGGGTAATATGTGAGCTTGAAGAGTTTGTGTTCTTGAAATGATATTCAAGTTAAATATCCGATATAGTATTCGATTACTATATCGGATATTTTTTTGCTAATAATACACAGAGTTTTCTTGACTTTCATAAAGAAAGTGCTATCATAGGAAAGTGTTTTTAATGCAATATGTATAATTCGTTGATAAAGAGCCAAAAACAATGGAAAAACAATTATTATTCGAAAAAGTAAAACCGGGTAAGGCATTAGCGGTAATGGCTTTGCCCACGGTAGCCAGTCAGCTGGTCGTTTTGTTATACAACCTTGCTGACACATGGTTTATAGGCAGAACAGACAATCCATACATGATAGGTGCTTCATCACTGGCACTAACTATCTATCTCGTGGCCGCAGCACTCTCAAATGTGTTCGGTGTGGGAGGTGGCAGTCTTATGGCCAGACTCCTTGGAGAGAAAAAAGAAAATGATGCGAAAAAAGTAGTGGCATACAGTATAATTACCGCTACTATATGCTCACTTGTTTTTTCTGTCGTTGTTCTTATATTCATGGAACCGTTGTTAAAGCTTCTGGGTGCCAGTGAAAACACAATGGAGTTTGGAAAGCAGTATGCTTTTACTACCGTAGTCCTGGGGTCTGTACCCACAGTGCTTTCAATGTGCATGCCTCAGTTTTTACGTAATGCTGGATATTCAAAAGAAGCAGGTTTAGGTGTAATCCTGGGTAGCTTATTAAATATCGGATTGGATCCGCTGTTTATGTTTGTCATACTTCCCGAAGGATATGAGGTACTTGGTGCAGGTATTGCAACCTTGATATCCAATATAATCTCTTTCGGGTATTTTGTCTTTATGTTCAAAAAGCTAAAGGAAAAAACTGTGTTGGTACTTCCTTTCCTTTCTTTTATACAACGGAATAATTCTAACGGTATAAGTACCAAGATTAACAGGGATTATAAAAAATCACTGTACTCTGTAGGTATTCCGGCAGCATTTGCGGTATTTCTGTTCGACCTGGTAACTATAGTCATCAACCGTTTAGCTTCTGATTACGGAGATATCACTCTGGCTTCTGCCGGTATAGTGCTGAAATTAGAGCGTATCCCTATAAATATAGGACTCGGTGTATGTCTGGGGATGATCCCTTTGCTGGCATACAACTACGGATCGGGTGATCACAAAAGATTAAAACAGATCAGCAATATTGCCAGAAACTCCATTCTGATATTTTCAGCTGTCTGCGCTGTTTTATTCTGGTTTTTTGCAGAACAGGTTGTCGGAGCTTTTATCTCTGATGAAGAGACCATAAGATGCGGTGTTGATATACTAAAGGGCAGATGCTTTTCTCTTCCGTTTATGATGATAGGATACCATATAGTAAATTATATGAATGCGGTAAACCGGGGACAGACTTCGTTTCTTTTAGCAATAATCAGACATTTGATACTGATCATCCCAATAATGCTGCTGATGAACAGCGTGTTGGGAATGGATGGTCTAATATGGTCCCAGCTTGTAGCGGATGCAGTCAATTCAATAGTCGCTATTATCATTTTTATAAAAGTAACTCGAAACAGATCATTATTAACCGAATAGAAAAAAACTTTGTTAGCACTCAATAAAATTGAGTGCTAATTTTTTCTTGACATTTGAAAATAATTGTATTATTATAGATGCAATGAGCGGAAAAACCGCAACAAACAGTTTATAATAAGAAAGGCAAGGTGTTTATAATGAGCACAGAGAAAGGCAATTTATCCATTAATTCCGAGAATATTTTCCCGATTATCAAAAAGTGGCTGTATTCTGATCATGATATCTTTTACAGAGAACTTATATCAAATGGCTGTGATGCTATTACAAAGCTTAAAAAGCTGTCAATGATAGGTGAGTTTGAAGAGCCCGAAGGTAACGAGTATAAGATAGAGGTTAGAGTAAACCAGGAAGAAAAGACCATAAAGATCATCGATAACGGTATCGGTATGACCGCCGATGAGGTAAAGGAGTATATCAATCAGATAGCATTCTCCGGTGCAGCTGATTTCCTTGAGAAATATAAGGATAAGGCAAATGAGGATCAGATCATCGGTCATTTCGGATTGGGCTTCTATTCTGCATTCATGGTAGCACATAAGGTTACCATTGATACTCTTTCATATAAGAAGGATGCAAAGGCTGTTCACTGGGTATCTGAAGAGGGTATGGCTTTTGAAATGTCCGATAGTGACAGGACCGAGCGTGGTACAGAGATTACATTGTATCTTAATGAGGACAGCTATGAGTTCTCAAATGAGTATAAGGCTAAAGAAGTACTTGACAAGTACTGTTCATTTATGCCTGTACCGATCTACTTCGTAAATGAAAACGCAAAGCCCGAAGAGCCTAAGGCCGATGATAACAAGGATAAGAAAGAGGGCGAAGAGGAAGAGAAGAAGGGACCTAAGCCCATAAATGAGGTAGCACCTCTTTGGACCAAGCATCCCAATGACTGCAAGGAAGATGAGTATAAGGAGTTTTACCGTTCAACCTTCCATGATTATAAGGAGCCTCTGTTCTGGATACATCTGAACATGGATTATCCTTTCAACTTAAAGGGTATCCTTTACTTCCCTAAGCTGAACCTTGACTATGACAAGTTAGAGGGTGTTATAAAGCTTTACAGCAATCAGGTATTTATCGCTGATAATATCAAGGAAGTTATCCCTGAGTTCCTGATGCTCTTAAAGGGTGTTATCGATTGTCCTGATCTGCCTCTTAACGTTTCAAGATCAGCACTTCAGAATGATGGTTTCGTAAAGAAGATTTCAGATTATATTACCAAGAAGGTAGCGGATAAGCTTACCGGTATGTTCAACGTTGACCGTGAGAACTATGAAAAGTACTGGGATGATATCTCACCCTTCATCAAGTATGGCTGCCTGAAGGACAACAAGTTCAAGGATAAAGTTAAAGACTCCATGCTCTTTAAGGACTTAAACGGCAAATATCTGACCTTACAGGAGTATCTTGATGCCGAATATGGCAAGAAAGACGGAGAAGAAGCCAAGGATGAGTCTAAAGAAGGCGAGTTCTATGATAAGGAAGCCGATAAGTCCGATGATAAAGCTGAAAAGGTTGAAGGCGATATCGTTGATACCGATGGCGAAGTGATTGATTCCAAGGATGATTCTGCAGATGACGCTGATGAAAAGAAAGAGCCTGAAAAGCAGAAGGTTTACTATGTAACCGATGAAAAGCAGCAGAGCCAGTACATAAAGATGTTTAAGGATGAGGGCATGAATGCAGTGCTTCTTACTCATAACATCGATAATCCTTTCATCTCACAGCTTGAAGCAGATAATGAGAAGATAGCATTCTTAAGAGTTGATGCCGATGTTACCGATTCATTAAAGGCTGATGTTGATAAGAAGGAACAGAAGACCATCGACAAGGAGCAGAAGGCATTAGAGAAGCTTTTTAGGGATGTGCTTAAGAACGATAAGCTTGAGGTTAAGGTTGAGAAGCTTAAGAATGAGAAGGTTTCATCCGTTATTACCTTAAGTGAAGAGAGCCGCCGTATGAACGATATGATGAAGATGTACGGTATGGGCGGTATGGACATGGATGGACTCGGAGCTCAGGTTACTCTTACACTTAACAGCGATAATGAGCTGGTTAAGTATGTATATGCCAACAAGAAGGGTAAGAATACCGAACTTATTATCCATCAGCTCTACGACCTGGCTATGCTGAGCCATAAGCCATTGGCACCTGAGGCTATGACAGCATTTATCGAGAGAAGCAATGAGATCATGCAGATACTTACCAAAGAACAGTAAATAATTTTATAAATTGTTTATAATTGGAACAGATATAATGGTTTACAGTCGCCTTAAAATGTTATATAATTCTAAGGCGGCTGTATTGCTGTTGTATGTCATTGGATGGTGTTGAGGTTGAAGGTTTGACATGTGATGACGGTAATATAAGAAGGTATATATCAATAGATTGGGGTTTATATGAATTCAAGAGAAGATTTGCTCATGCAGATATGGCGTGATTATTATGATGAAATACTTGATGTAAGCCTGGACAGGGGAACATTTGAAAGTCTTATGGACCCTTCGGGAATCAACACAAGAAAAGGTTTTATCGAGCTGGAGATAATGCTGACTGCTCAGAAACTGGTACATCCCGATGACAGGGTAGTGTTTACTAGGTTCTTTGATGCCAAATCAATCCTGGAGGATAAGAAAAACGGGATATTTGTTAAAAAACTGAATTTCAGGATGCACAGGGGCGACGGCAAGTATTTCTGGGTAAAGGTAAAAGGTATCATGCCTTCCGAGGGCAATGAAGAAGAAAAGAAATACTTCGTATGTTTCAGAATTCTGGACAATGCTTCCGATGAGGATATGAGCTACAGAAAGCTATTAAGTGTTTCGCTGATGCATGAAAAGGAGATATCCAGTCAGCGAAAGGAGCTTTTCGAAAAGTTTGCTTTCGAGATGAAAAGTCCGTTAAATGATATAGCTGGACTGGCTGATATAGCAAGGAATACTGTCTCGGATGAAGAAAAGACAAAGGACAGATTAAAGCTTATAACCGATAAGACCATAGAGATCAAAAAACTTCTTGACAGCATGATAGAGGAGAGCGAAAAGAAAAATGAAGAGATAGCTCACTATGATGATGAAAGCTATGTTGAGATGGTGGCCAAGACTAAAAAGAACATGTCCAACGAAGAGGTATTCTCTTTCGGAAACTCAGAGAACGATGAAGATATATCACATAGATCTGAGGAACAGACAGCCGGTGCAGACGCACGGGATAATGAAAGGGCTGCTATCTCCCTGGAAGACTTTGATTTTACAGGGAAAAATGTATTGGTAGTTTCCGACAGTGAGCTTAGCGGCGAGATAATGCAGGAAATGCTGAACGGAAGAGGAGCCGAGGTAAAGGTTATAAGCGACGGAAAGGCTGCCGTGGCTGACTTTATTAAAAATCCTGCCGGTACATATAATCTGGCGCTGGTAGATATCGGTTCACCAGAGCTGGACGGATATTCGGTGGCGCATTGTATCAGGCTTTCCTGTAAGGATGACGCTTCGACCATCCCGGTGTTTGCTATCTCCAACAAATCTGCATCGCAGTCCGGAAGTATGCTGAAGGAAAACGGGATAGACGAGATATTCTCTAAGCCTGTTGAGTATGGCATGCTTTTCCTGAAAATGCATGAGGCTATGGCACGTGCGTTTGGTTTAAGGTAGATATATGGGAACTAAAGGTAAAGGTCTGAGTGCCTTTCAGCTTAAGATCATAGCATGTATATCCATGCTGATCGATCATATAACATATGTATTTATCCCCGAGGAGTCCGAACCAAGCTGGATGGGAGTGAGTATTCCGTATCTTGTGGGCAGATGTATCGGACGCACGGCATTTATCATACTGGCATTTCTGCTGGTGGAGGGTTTCTTTTATTCAAAGAACAGAAAGAAGTATCTTTTAAGACTCGGTATTGCCGCATTTATAGCCGAACCTGTATTTGATTATATGTGCGGGATATGGAGCTTTCCGGCCTGTCTGGGTCATCAGAACGTATTGTTTTTGTTTGCCTTGGGACTTATACTCCTAAGCCTATTGGAAACAGTCAGGGAGTGTTATTACATAAAGTCAAGGCTAAAATATAACGCTTTTTCCGTATTCTTCTGTGTGCTGGGGTTCCTCATAGCTCATTTCCTAAATTTCGATTATGGGGAAGTAGGTATAGGCCTGATCCTGATTTTCTATTTTATGAGAGGTGCCAGAAAGGGATATGTGGCGCTCATGGTTTTTATATGGTCGCTGATAAGCCTCGGACTCAGCCATATGCTGGAATGGGCCGGCCTCATAGCTCTTATACCGATATTTATGTATAAAGGTGAAAAAGGGAAGGATGCACGATGGGCGTTTTATGCGTTCTATCCTTTGCATATGCTGGTGCTTATACTACTGTATAAATTGATATAAGCTAATGGGAGAAAATAAAAAAAGGTCTCAGAAGACCTTGAAGATAAGCTGAGAAAGGGACTTGAACCCTCGACCTACTGATTACGAATCAGTCGCTCTACCGACTGAGCTATCCCAGCTTGTTTAGTACCCTATTAATATACAGATTTTGATTATAAATGTCAATGTTTTTTATGTAAAAATATAATAAAAGGTAAGGAATAAAATGAAAATTGCATTAGGTGAAAAGGTTAATTACTATGCAGAATGTCCGTATTGCGGAACAAAAAGGAAAGAAGGGACAGACAGCTGCAGTAAATGCGGTAAAAGCCTGATCCAAACAGTTGAAAAGGTAAACGATGAGGCTGAAGAGGATGACGGAGAGGTTTCATTATATAAGGTAAGAGAAGAAAAATCTGCATCCGAAAACTTTAAAAATTTAAAAGGTAAAGCTAAGTTCAGTTACTTTAAGGATTATTATCTGGGAAAGGTTATTGTAGCAGTACTTATACTGGCACTGTTAGGGAGCTTGGTATATACATTCCTTAAACCTAAGCAGGAACCGGTACTCTATATAGCTATGATCGTTTCTCCGTTTATGCCGGAAGCACAGGAACAGTTTAAGGCCGATCTGACAGATATGTTTGTTAAGGATGAGGACCATGAAAACATAATGCTTGATACCAATTACAGTTCACTTGTGGCTGACTATAATTCAATGATGAGCTATACCATGCATATGTCGGCAGGAGAGATCGATATGCTGATATGTACAAAGGACGAGCTTAAATATCAGGTAAACAACGGAGTGGTAATACCTGTAAAAGAGGCTATCTCCAAGGAAATTTATGACAGTATTGATGATTCCTTAAAATATAAGGTGACTCCGGCAAAGCTTCTTGATAACGGTGATGCTGAATATGGCGAAGAGGATATATACGGATTAAATCTTGAGAAATTCCTTGAAAAAATCAACGGATTTGAGACTTCAAACAAGTATGTAGTAGCTTTTATAGGCATTGCACCGCATAAAGATAAGTTTGATGAGGTCGCAAAATACCTTTTTGAATGAGTTTTATATCCAAATAATTGTTGATTTATTACAAAATCAATGAATATTTATGTAACAAAATTGTAAAATTTATACAAAAATAAAATTTTTATAAAAAACCTATTGATATTTTATGAAAAATGAGTATAATTGGGTTTTGTTAAGGGCGTCGGACGAACACATTTGGGTGTCGGCTGATGTCTTTATTTTTTTAGAAACGGGGGAATGGGTTTATGGAAATAGAGCATAAGTATCTTATTAACGAACTTCCTGAGAATCTTGATAAATATAAGAAAAAAGAGATTGAGCAAGGGTATCTCAACCGTTCTCCGGTACTTCGCATAAGAAAAAGCAATGATAAGTATATCTTTACTTATAAGATGAAGAAGGAAATAAAGGAAGAAGGAGCTCCCATAGTTAATGAGGAGATTGAGGCCCCTCTGACCAAAGATGCTTATCTGCACCTGAAAACCAAGGTGGATGGAAACATTATAGTAAAAACAAGATACATCATCCCTTATACCTATAATGATAAAACATACAAGATCGAGCTGGATGTTTTCCACGGAAAGCTTGAAGGACTCTATTTCGCAGAGGTGGAGTTTGAATCGGTTGAAGATGCGGACAGCTTCGTAAAACCTTCATGGTTTGGAAAAGAGGTTTCATCTGACAGAAGATACAGAAACGGGTTTCTCACAGAACAGGAAAATCTTGACTTTTTAAACTAAATGTGGGATAATACCTCTTGTTTTTATTTGACATTTAATTCCTGATCATAACAAGGATGTATCAGGGAAATATATATGAAAGGATGCTTTAGCATACAAGGGTAAACATATGTCTAAACTTATTATTCCCAGTGGCTATGCTTCTGCCTTAAGCATTAAGGATACACAGCACGCCATTAAGTACATTAAGGACCATTTTGAGCGTCAGCTCGCTAAGCAGCTGAATCTGACCAGAGTCAGCGCGCCTCTTTTCGTAAGACCTAATTCGGGACTTAATGACAATCTTAACGGCGTAGAGCGTCCTGTAACATTTGGTATAAAGAATCTTGACGAAGAGCAGGTAGAGGTAGTTCATTCCCTGGCTAAGTGGAAGAGAATGGCACTCAAGAAGTACGGCTTTGTATATGGTGAAGGCCTCTATACAGATATGACTGCTATCAGAAGGGATGAGGAATTTGATAATCTTCATTCACTCTATGTAGATCAGTGGGACTGGGAAAAGGTAATCCTTAAGGATGAGAGAAATGTCGACACATTAAAGAGCGTGGTAAGAAGCATCTACCAGGCATTAAAGGATACCGAGCACTATATAGCTGACAAGTATTCTTATATAGAAGAGATACTCCCCGAGGATATCACATTTGTTACTACCCAGGAGCTTGAGAATATGTGGCCCGATGCCACTCCCAAGGAGAGGGAAAACAATATCTGCAGGATGAAGAAGGCAGTATTCCTGATGAAGATAGGCGGAAAGCTCTTAAGCGGCGAAAGACATGACGGACGTGCTCCCGACTATGATGATTGGGAGTTAAACGGAGATATACTTGTATATTATCCCGTGCTTGATTCTGCATTCGAGATCTCTTCCATGGGTATAAGAGTTGATGAGGATTCCTTAGCCAGCCAGTTAAAGATTGCAGGCTGTGAGGAAAGAGCCGAGCTGCCTTTCCAGAAGGCTATACTTAACAAAGAGCTGCCTTACACCATAGGCGGCGGTATCGGTCAGTCCAGAATGTGTATGTATTTCTTAAGAAAGGCTCATATCGGTGAGGTTCATTCTTCAGTATGGCCCGAAGAGATGACAGAGGAAGCTTTAAAGGCAGGAATACAGATACTTTAATGTAATTTGAACTTTATGCGTAGCAGGTTGCCGTACATATAGGTATGACAAATGCTACGCATTTTTAGTAATGATTTTTATTATTTTTTTGAAATACCTCTTTACAAACCAAGGTTAATAGTGTATACTATGTCCATCTTAAGAGATTCGGTAACTCTTGAAAAACATTAATCTTTGATATTTCATCATATTTTCCACATTTTTTTAGTTAAGCTTTAAGGAGGTTTTATGCCCTGATGTCAAAAAGGATCAGGAAGATGTCCGGAGGGCTTAAAGGAAAACTGGCTGTGGCTCTTATAGCCGTAGCTTTATTAAGTGTTGCCTTTTGCCTGGTTTTCTGGATGTTTTTAAAAAAGAATAACAGTGAGAAACAGTATATAGCAAGGATCACAGAGCTTGAGAATCTTTTGTCTCAAAAGACAGAATCTGAGAAAGAAAATACTATAGAAGAAGAAACAGTACCAATTAAGGCAGAAAAAATCAGGGAAACTGAATATTCTTTTATTTCTTTACCTTCCAATATATCCGAAGGAGACTATGTGGATATAAGGATCAGATATATTGAAGGATCGGATTATATTGTTGCTTCACATAAAAAGATCATAGCAATTGACAGGGAAAGAGGCTCTGTAATCATACCTGTTACGGAAGAAGAACTTTTACTGCTGGATTCGGCAGAGACAGATAGAACACTTTATACAGGTACTAAGGTATATGTAACTAAATACAGCAACACTGACGAAAACATCTCTGTAGTCAATTATACTCCATCTTTAAATATCAAAAATCTGATTAAAACAAATCCCAACATAAACGAAATATCCATAGCGAT
>JAEEVK010000209.1 GCA_016287095.1 Lachnospiraceae bacterium | reverse complement strand
CGGAAACGGTCATAGTCCCGGTCGCAGCAGTGATAATCACATACGTGCTCTGTTATGAGCTTATCTCGATGCTCATCGACCGTAACAACATGCATGACTTCGATACATCATTATTCCTGAAATACATATTCAAGGCAGGAATCGCAGTATTCTTACTCAGCAAGACATCGGATATAGTAATGGCGATGTTCGACCTGGGCAGCCAGATGACGATGACGGCAGGCGGAGCCATATATCACGAAGCCGGAATACCGGATGTATGGAGCGATGTAATTACAATTCATGCAAAACTGGACGCTATGACTACCGGTGAGCTGTGGAGCTTTGTATTTGAAACGATGTTCGCAAAGCTCCTGATCCGGATAATGAGCGTACTGATCACCGTGATAATGTATGGACGTATGATAGAAATATATCTGTATGTGTCCTGTGCTCCCATACCTTTTGCAACACTCGGAAACAAGGAATGGGGCAGTATCGGTACGAATTACATAAAAAGCATATTTGCACTTGCACTCCAGGGATTCTTCATAATGGTGTGTGTAGGAATATATGCGGCACTCGTATCGGGACTGGTAGTTGCAGATGATCTCTCGACAGCGGTATGGGAACTTATGGCACATACGGTAGTCCTGTGCTTCTCGCTGTTTAAGACCGGTTCATTAGCCAAGGCAATAATGAACGCGCGGTAAAGGAGGCAGAATGAAACAGAATACGATATCCGTTGATATGGTAAAGGATCCGACAAAGGTAAAGAGCAAATTCATAGGGAGCTTCACGAAAAGGCAGGTGGTATGTTACGGACTGGCAGCACTTATAGGCATTCCGTTCTACCTTTGCACAAAGGACGCGATAGGAAAGGAAACAGCGGCACTGTTTATGGTAGCGCTAATGTTTCCTTTTATTATTGCTTCCATGTACGAAAAAGACGGACTTCCGGCAGAAAGATACTTTTACAGGTTTTTCCTATGGAAGTTCGTGCGTCCCATGAAACGCTCATATAAAAAAGAAAACAGATTTGAAATAAAGAAACACAGGGAACAGATGGAAATGGAGGTGAAAACCCTTGAAGCGAAGCAGAAAGAATGCAGAAAAGCAAGGGAAGGAAAGAAACTGCAAACAGGAAAAACAAAAAGTAAAGGCGAGGGATCCCGATAGGGAATCCTTTTCTATTATAAGAAGTTTTACCGGATTAACGCTAAAAGAACTTTTAAGGAAAAGAAAGCTTGAAAGGCTGCTGTCCGGCAAGGCAAAGGAAAAGCAGCAAGGTGTATCCACAGAGCAGACCATAACCTTCACCCAGATGTCCCCTGACGGTATATGCATGGTGAAGGAAGGTTATTACACGCTGATGATCGAGCTTGCGGATGCGAATTATAAGATCCGTGACAGAAACGAGCGTCTTGCGATGCTTGACCAGTATGCCCAGATACTTAACTCTTTCGATCCGTCTATAAACTTCCAGATAATGTTCTTCAGCCATAAAGCCGACAGCAGGGAATTATCACAGAAATTTAATGTGCCCCTGCGTGGTGACGGTCATGATTTTCTGCGTGAGGAATACACAGGGCTTCTTAAAAGCTTATGTGAAAAATCAACCTCCGGGATAACAAAAGGCCGTTATCTGATAATCGGTATGGAGGCTGAAAACCTCAAACAGGCAAGATACAGACTTGAGGAAAGAGCAAAGGAGGTCATGGGTGACTTTGAGGAGATGGGAAGCAGTACTAGGATACTTAACGGTACTGAGAGGTTGAAACTACTTTATGAATTTTATAACCAGGATAAACCCGAAAGCTTTGATTTTACCTATGAAGCCATGAGGGAATCCGGGGATAGCGTAAAGGACTATATCTCACCAAAGAAATTTGATTTCTCAAAAGCAGGATTCTTGAAAGCAGATAGGGAATACATCAGCACCAGATATGTGGACCTTGACTGTGCAAAGATGAACGAGACACTTATGGAATCGCTGGAAGAGATAGACGAATGTTTCTCGGTGTCCATTCATATGCAGACCATTGAGCCGGAAAAAGCCATGAAGATTACGAGGCGTTCTCTCACTGACATTCAGTCCTCAAAGATCAATCAGCAGAAAAAGGCATTTGATGGCGGCTATGACAATGATGTTATCTCAAACAGCATAGTCCAGATGGAAAACAATGCAAACGAGATCCTGAGAAACCTTAATGAAAGCAATCAGAAACTAATAAGAACCACCTTCCTTATCACAGCATTCGGCAAGACAAAACGTGAGATGGAAGCAATACACGAAAGGGTATTTTCAAA
>JAEEVK010000208.1 GCA_016287095.1 Lachnospiraceae bacterium | reverse complement strand
CAGCCAAGCCGTTAGCCATGATAAGCAGTGTATCGTTGGTAGATGTATCTCCGTCAACTGTGATCATGTTGAAGGTATCTTTTACTACTTCGCTTAATGCTTCCTGAAGTAACTTCTTATCTATAGAAAGATCAGTTGTGAGGAAACCAAGCATCGTGCACATATTGGGATGGATCATACCTGATCCCTTGCTCATACCACCAAGAGTAACAGTCTTACCATCTATATCAAATGTAACAGCTATTTCTTTATTGATAGTATCGGTAGTCATGATAGCTTTAGATGCTGCTGTACCGGCTTCAATGCTGTCCGATAAAGTCTTACTCATCTCTGTTACGCCATTAACAAGCTTTTCAACAGGAAGCTGCATACCGATAACACCGGTAGATGCAACAGCTACAGATTCAAAATCAATGCCAAGCTCTGATTCAACAGCCTTAGCAGTGCTTTCACATGCATCCCAGCCTTCCTGACCTGTACAGGCATTGGCAATACCGGAGTTGCATACTACAGCCTGCATGGGCTTTCCAGAATAAACTATCTTCTGGTCCCACTGTACACAAGCAGCCTTTACAACATTGCTTGTGAATGTACCTGCACACTCACATGGCTTTTCGGAATAAACCATAGCCATATCTGTACGGTTCTTATATTTTATCTCAGCTGCACAGCAGGCAGCCTTAAATCCTTTTGCAGCGGTAACTCCGCCTTCGGTTTTCTGTAACATATGTGCCTTCTTTCTGTTTGTTTCGCAAACTCGCATAAATTATATTATACCACTAATCCAGTACTTTCGTCAATGCCCATCACAATATTCATATTTTGGATAGCTGCACCCGATGCACCCTTGCCCAGGTTATCAAAGCTGCTGGCTACTACTATTCTGTCATCATTACCGGTTACATAGATAACCAGATCATCTCTGCCGGACATCTCATCAGAGAAAATAACATTTCCCTTATCTACATCTGCACCAAAAGGAGCTACCTTAACGAACTTCTGACCCTCATAATACTTAGCAAATATATCTCTAAGCTCTGAAGGACTAACCTTCTTGCTTAACATGTCTGCAAATAAAGGTACCTGCACGATCATGCCGCTGAAGTAATCTGTAGTAAGGGGTGAGAATAAAGGAGTCTTGTCAATACCGGTGATGACCTGCATCTCCTTCAAATGCTTATGTGTCTGTCCCCAGCCATACATCCTGGCTGCACCGAACTTCTTATCTCTGTCAGCGTCTTCGTACTGAGCTATCAACTTCTTACCACCACCCGAGTATCCTGAAACGGCGAAGCATGAAAGCGGATAATCCTTAGGAAGGATGCCTTCCTTAACTAAAGGATTTACCAAACTTATAAAACCTGTAGCATAACATCCGGGATTACCTATTCTCTTAGATGAAGCAATCTTTGCTCTCTGCTCCTTATCAAGCTCCGGGAATCCATAAGCCCAGCCGTCAGCTGTCCTGTGTGCTGTAGAAGTATCAATGATTACTGTGTTGGGATTCTCCACAAGCTTTACAGCCTCTATAGCTGCTGCATCCGGTAAGCAAAGGAAGGTTATATCCGATGCATTGATAAACTTTCTTATCTCATTCTCATCTTTTCTCAGTTCACTGTCTATCTTTAATATCTCTATATCAGTTCTGTCCTTAAAGCGCTCAAAAATCTTAAGACCGGTAGTTCCTTCGGCTCCATCAATAAAAATCTTCTTCATAATAAGTACCTTACCTTTCAAAAATGAAAAATGTATATTTTTTCAATAATATGCATAGGATTTATCGCTTATAAATATTTAAACCCACTATGTAATTTTTGAATAATATAACACATTATACGCATATTTATTCATTTGTCAAGTGTTTTTATGCATAAATTTTCAAGAAACTTTTAGATGTCTTCCCCGAAACAAGTTGTCAATGGTTTTTTATACTTTTTTACAATATTTTCTCAGCCTGCCCCTTTCAGCACCCTTTTAAGCACTTCTGGAAAGGTCATTCCCTGCTCTTTGAAGTGCAGACCTACCACATATGTGGTCTTATCTATGGTTCTGGTCACCATACATGACTCTGTTTCCGATGTATCATTGGTTAAATCAACTACATTGTTCTGGGATTCATCGATCTCGCTTGTCATAATTTGCTTTTCTTGTTCCATAAGTCCTCCTAAAAAATGAATAAAGGGAACGGATCCTATCCATTCCCTACAAAAGAAAGAGCACGGCTATCAAGGATAACTGTGCTCTCAGTAATTGTTTTTTCAGTTTACATCACTTAATACTAATATACATCATAGGACGTACGCCATATCTAATATCT
>JAEEVK010000082.1 GCA_016287095.1 Lachnospiraceae bacterium | reverse complement strand
CTTTATTGGCATCGCTTTGTCAATTATAGGGACGGGATGAAAATGAGAATAGCGATTTGTGAAGATGAGCATATATATCTTGAACTGATAAAGAACAAGGTGGTTGAATACTTTAAAGAAAGACAGGTCAGCATAAACACTGACTCTTATACCGATGCATCTCTACTGCCTGTAAAAATAGATGAAGGCAAGCAGTATGATCTGATACTGATGGATCTGCAGATGAAGCACAGTGACGGGATGGAGATTGCAAAGGAACTAAGGGCGAAATCAGTGGATATACCTATCATTTTTGTGACAGGCATAGAAAACAGAGCATACCAAGGCTATAGTGTTGATGCTTTGGACTATGTGGTAAAGAAGGACATGGATACGAGACTGCCTGAGGCACTGGATAGGTTCCTTGAAAGGCAGAAATCAAATACTATTGCTGTACCTGAGAAAAAGGAAGGAACTGTCATTATAAAGGTTAAGAATATTCTATGGGTTGAGTCTGAAGGCAGAGGAAGTAAATTCATGCTTAAAAGAGACACGGGCGGTGTTATGGAGACTGCGACAAAGGAAATTGTGAGTTCTTTGCCAATAAATAAAGTATCCGAAATACTTTCTAAAAGTGATTTTGTAGAGATTTACAAATCAATCTTCGTCAATATCAGAGAGATTAAGAGAGTTGGAAATGACAATGTTGTGATGTCAGATGATCATAAACTTCCGCTTAGCCGCCGTAAAAGAAATGATGTACTGAATGCGGTCTTGGGAAGTATGAAAGGCTTTAAGATATGAGAAAATATTTAACCATATTTATAGCCGGGATTTTGGCTTGTATTGCTTTTGGGTATCTGCTGACATTTTTCTTTAACAGGAATCAGATGTATGAGTATAATGTTCGTGGAGATAGCAATAATGCTTATACATGGGATAATTATTCATCGTTCTTACTTACATCCAAACAGGTAAATACAGCTAACGAGATCTTGACTGGCTTAAATTATGATGAGTATGCTGAAAAATTAGATTATTTTACGCAGGAAGCCAATAATCTGGAAAAATATAAGAAACTGATACTTGAGGACAAGGCCAATATTAAAATTAATGAGACCGATAGGGATTATATTATAATAGATGGCATAAGGTACTATAGGGATGATATAAATGAGATAACAGACAGATATGAGGCTTATTATCCGGAAATGGTGGATGAACAGATACTGAACTGCCGTTTGTCGAGTGCAAGCTTAAGATATGCATTGGAGTATGAGCAGTATGTTCAATATGTAATCGAAAATTCGAAAAAACTTTCCGGCATTAAAGTATTTAATGAAAATACAAGGAATGATATCAAGTCAAAGGGCAATGACTACGAAGAACTGACTGATGTGAAAATAAAAGCCTGCCTAATGGCCGGATTCGAGAAACTGATCGACAACCCATTTGGTGATCTGATGGCTCTGTTGATGGTGATCATATCAGCCTCTATAGTCGTGCGCTATATGCGGAAAACCGAAGAGAATATTTCAGTTGAGAGAAGGGGTAACACCGTTTTTAAAGCAATATTTGTTTTAGGTATGGGTTTGCTTATACTGGGAGAGATAGCGGCTATAAACTATGTATTCCCGGTAGATGGACTGAGATATCCCATACAGACAGTACCAAGATTTAAAACTTGTACTCTTAGCATTAGTATTGGATTATTTCTCGTTATAAGGACTTTGATTAAAAGTGCTTTATATTATGTGCTGTTTTTGGCTTTGGAGCTTGCCTTATTAAAGAAAAAATACCGGACAATTATTGTTATATCGGCATTATTGGTTTTGCTGGAAATAACATTGCTTAAGGGGACACCTTGCGACCTGTTGAATGTGGTGAGGCTTGAAAAAACTCTGTATTATTCATATAAAGAAATACTGATATTTATAGCTATAACATCATTTTTACTGCTTATACTTATTTTGGTATTTGAGTTACGATATCATAGTTACATGAGCCTGGAAAGGGAAAGAGCCGAGCAGAAATATCTGGCAGATATAAATGAAAAGTATAATGAGATGAGGACTATCAAGCATGATATGAATAACCATCTCGCTGCCATACTTTTTTTGATGGATGAGGGTAAAAATGATGAGGCTAAAAAATACATCAGAGAACTGACGGGTGTAACTTCTAAGACGGCAAATATTAGAAAAACCGGTATGAAAGCACTGGACCTGTTGCTTTGGAACAAGGTATCGCTGGCTTCAACAAAGAACATAGATATAGAGATGCAACTGGATGATGAGTATAGCGAGATAAGCATATCCGAGTACGAGATGTGTTCCATGTTTGCAAATATCATAGATAATGCGATAGAAGCAGTGGAGAAATTAAAGACTTTAGATTGGGATACTAAAGAGACTAGTGGAGATGAGAAGAAAGAAAGTAGAAAAATAATCCTTAGAACTAGCAGACAGATGGAAATGATGTGCGTTTTCTGTGAGAATCCATATGCTGAAACTAAAAAAGAAAACGGAAACTTTGTGTCAACAAAAAAGGATGCCGAAAATCATGGACTAGGATTAAAACAGATTCGCCGAATAGCTGAAAAGCATGGCGGCACAATGAATATCGATGACAGAGACGGAGTATTCAGGCTGTCAGTTATAATGAATGTATGAGTTTTGTAAAACCAAAGGGATGGATTTGCGGTTAACGGTAAAAATCAATCGCAGAACCGTCCCTTTGATTGATATTCAAAAGCATAACTACCACATCTGCATATATTTTGACCACATCTGCAGAAAGGCTTTCCTTTATAATTCTTTGTGATAGAATGTACATCAAGAAATCTTATTTATGCATAAAAGAGATATGAAATCTAGCAAATGAACGGAGGAATACTTATATGAAAAAGACAGGTTTTATTCAAATTTTAGTTATGATAGTCCTGTTTGTTTTTATTCTGTCTGGCTGCAATGAAAACGGAAAGTCTGATGCTGATAAAATATTCAATGAGAATGAGAATTCAGACATTAATACCGGTAATTTTGATGGGAGCGTTGTGACAGAAGATAAAGACAATCAGAATGATAATATCGCAAAAATCGATGGAGATTCTAAAACCGATGGTGTAGTTACGAAGGATATTCCCTATAACCCTTGGGGTGCGTCGAACAACAGATATAATAACGGTCGCCTCTGCATTATGGAAAATGAATATGGCTATTATTTTAACCTTGGGGCTTATAGAACAGCTAAACCAGGTCAAAGTGTTCCGTATAGCAATATGACTAATAATGTTATGTCGGTGGCATTTCATGATAAAGAATCCGATGTGAATGTTTTATTATGCAACAAACCGGAATGTATGCATTCTGGAGATGAAAACTGTGTGGCTACGTATAAGGGCATTATAGTAGTAAATACGGTAATGTATGAAGGAGATCTTTATGTATATGGAGAAGAAGTAAACGGGAGAAATAGCTGTGTCAATCTTTATAAAATTGCATATGATGGCTCAAGTATTGATAAGGTCGGCACGGTATATGAGATAAAAAGAGAAATAGGTGGCAATGAAGACAATACGGTAGCTACAAGACCGTCAACAGGTGCAGGATACTATAAGTTTTATTATTTTATAATTCATAAAGGGTACGCTTACCTGCCTTATTATTGCAAAATAGGTTCAGCATCAAAGGGTTATCAGGGTGGTGGACTTAGAAGGATGGATCTTAAGACCGGTGATGTTGAGGATGTATATTCAGTTCCTATACATAATGGTGGATTTCCCTGTAAACTATATGCAGAAGGCGACAGAGTGTATATGTATTTTATAGGTCAGTCCAGTTCCTTTGGCTGGCAGTATTATGATTTAAATACTAAAGAAATAAAACACACTGAATGGGATATAGAGTTTGCACGGTTTTACGATAAAAAAATGAAAAATATGGAAACATATTATCAACCTCTTGCAGAAAATGACAAATACGGATTTGATTTAGGGAGGAAGTATTTGGAAGATGGAACTATAGATGAAAATGCTGAAACGATGGTGTTGGTAGCTCATGAAAAGTACTGTTTTGATAAGGATAAAAAGTTTGATGTAGACATAAGTACAAGTGAAGTAGGACGTCACTTTGAAGATGGTATAATTATTTATGATGATAAAATAATCATATGTGGTGAAAAGAAACTTGTAATTTATGGAATAGGTGACAGCAACTGGGGGAAGAAGCTTGGCGAATTTACTTATGAAAGTGGGGCTGAGCTAAATGAAGCAAAGGAATATACTGAAAGATCATCAAGGTATGAAGAGGAGTTTAAACTGGATAACGGTAAAATATACAAGGTAGTATCAGAAGAGAAGCGACCCAATAATACTAATTATGTTGCATTACACAGCTTTTACTGTTGCCCGATAGATAAGATATTAAAAGGTGAGGGTAGCTGGGAGCTTGCATTTACCAACGAGTGGACGGAGTGAAAATCAATCAGAGGGACGGTTCTCTGATTGAATTGATTGTTGAGGAATTTCGAATATGCTAAAAATAGAGAATCTGGTAAAGAAATACGGCGATTTTACGGCTCTTAAAGGTATAAATTTGGAGCTAAATGAAGGAGTAACCGGTATATTAGGAGCAAACGGTGCCGGGAAATCTACACTGCTGAATCTGATAACTGACAATATAAAAAGAACCGAGGGTAAGATACTGTATAACGATAAGGATATTCTGTCTCTTGGTGCCGGATACAGGAAAAAGGTCGGATATACACCGCAACTGCAAGGTATGTATGAGGATTTTACTGCCGGTCAGTTTTTAAGGTATATAGGTGCCCTAAAGGGTATGAAACACAGAAAATGTAAGCAGGAAACCGGAGAACTGTTGACTATGGTTGGACTGGGAGAATATGCATCAAAGAAACTTGGGAGCTTCTCCGGTGGTATGAGGCAGAGAGTACTGCTGGCTGCAGCTATGCTGGATGATCCTGAAATACTGATACTGGATGAACCTACGGCAGGACTTGACCCGGAGGAGAGGATAAGGCTCAGGAACCATATCGCGGAGCTCGCAAAAAACAGGATAGTGCTGCTGGCTACCCATATCGTGAGCGATATAGAGTGTGTAGCAGAAAAAGTCATAGTTATGAAAAAGGGTGAGGTTATAAAGTACGCCTCACCCACAGACCTTATGGTTGAGATAGAAGGAAAAGTAGGAGAGCGTGAGG
The DNA here is from genome assembly GCA_016287095.1 of Lachnospiraceae bacterium. Classification (GTDB taxonomy): domain Bacteria; phylum Bacillota; class Clostridia; order Lachnospirales; family Lachnospiraceae; genus RUG11977. The sequence goes on along the minus strand of JAEEVK010000082.1, from coordinate 7,487 downwards.
GAGAGTTTGATGAATTAAACACTCTAAAGGACTCACTAAACAAAGGACAGATAATGAGGCGTGCATCAGGGTATGTGCTGAGACTGGCTGATAAGAATCTGCCGGAGGATTTTGAAAAGGTAGATGATATCACACTTGAAGATGTGTATTTATACTATTCCGAACGATAATAGTATCATTGTCATTCTGAACGAAAATGGAGTTGACATTATATGGTGGAGTTTCGTAGAATATACGGGAAGAAGACTTTGATGCTGTTCTTCCTTCTAATGATCATAAATATAGGAATATTCATATTTGAAGCTAATCCCAATAAAGAGATAACGATTACAGGCGAGCTCCTGAATGAATATTTGTCCGAATATCCGGAGTTCCTTAATAAGACAATAAAGCAGGGTAAGGCGCGTACCGGGATAAAGCTTTTCCAGCAGGGCTTTGCGTCCGAGGTTACATCGAAGTCTGTCGAAAGATATGAGGCGCTCATAGGGACGGAGCCGAAGGCGGGGGACAACAGAGGCATGGTACTTTTTTTACAGTCACATGTTTCGGAGTTGTTAGTTTTATTTTTTATGCTGCACATCGTGACTTCTATGTTTGACGAGAGAAAAAAGGGCCTCGTCAATATGGTACGAGCCACTTCCGGGGGCAGGGCAGCGCTATTCCTATACAGAGTAGGAATATTGATAATTACGGCACTTTTCGGCACGTCAATTATGATGGGGAGCAATCTTATAGGAGTCGCATTTACCTTTGGAACGGATGATCTGCTCCGTCCGATACAGTCGTTGCCGGAGTACCAGAAATGTCCCTATGGTCTGTCGATACTGGGTTTTTTGATAGTGCTTGTAATGATAAAGGCATTGGCGATATTCCTTGTGGGCCTTCTTATGTATGTTTTGAGAGGTCTGGTAAACGGCTTCTTCTTTTATGTAATAATGGGAGGCCTGGTTATCGCCGAATTGTTGTGCGGAATACTTATCTCGCCCGTTGCTTCTGTTAATCTTTTTAAATATATTAATCTGTTCACAGTTATAAAATCAGAGGATTTCTTCAACGGATGCGTGTACCTGAATATATTTGACAGTGCTGTGGATGGGGTGAAAATATCCTGTATTGTCTTTGTAAGCTTGTTGGTGATACTTGGACTGCTCGGTTTCATGATCCATGGAAAAAGATATGCAGTAGGTACCAAGGGTGGAGAAAGACTCGGAGCTCTTTTGGGGAGATTAAGAGAAAGATTTGCTATACAGCATACATTACTTGGCTGGGAATGCTATAAGCTATATATAAAGCAGGGCGCGGTCATTTTCATAATAGCCTGCATCGGTATTCACATCCAGCAGTCGGCTAAATACGGATATTATTATCCGGTACCTGCGCAGGAAAAACTTTACTACATAAGCTATAAAGGGGAGATAACCGAAGCGAAAGTAAATAAGGCAGAAAAATGGATGAATACCCTTAAGGATTCACAGGAAAACTATGAAAAAAGACTTGAGGAAATAGAAAATACCATACCCTTTAATTCTCAGAGGTATCAAAGTACTGTTGCTGCATTAAACAATAACATGGATTTGCAGAAGGCATTTGCTCCGGTTTTAGAGGATCTGAGAAACGGCTATAAATATACTATAGAAACAGGTAAAAGTGTGAGTCTTGTTGAGCCTTATACTTATGATTTTCTGCTCAACAGGGATGTACAGACAAGACAGCGTGCGGCATTTCTTTCAATAGCTGCGATCATAGGAGCATTGGCCGGGATATTTGCTTTTGAACGCCATACGAATATGGAGCAGACCATAAACTCGACATACAGGGGCAGAAAAATAGCTTTAGTTTATAAGCCGGTCCTGATCTTCCTGACTTCGTTTTCTATCCCTGTGATCATTTCTCTGGTACAGATGATAAACATAAACAAAAACATGGCATTCCCGGACCTGGATCAGGCGGTGCAGGGGATGAGATATCTGAATGATTTCGGGATATATATGTCGTTAAGGTCATTCTTTATATTTCTGCTTGTTATAAGAGGACTTTTCGGAGTACTGATAGGTACGATAACAGCGGTGCTCAGCCGCCTGGGAGATGATAAGTTTGTCATCATATGCAGAGCAACTATAGTGATAGTGATATGGCTGTTTTTGGCAGAACTCGTACCGGGATTGGAGTTTTTAAGTCCGATAAATCTGCTGGGATATACATGGGTGTGAGATGCGGAGCATATCGTTTTGTTACCGAGGAAACACCGAAGGAGTATTTTGGGTGACATTGACCTATATACATCTTATCCGGCTGCTATGCAGTCACGTTCCCATCGTGGGGAAGAATAAAAATCCTTTATTAAAAAGTATAAAATATAGAAACTAACATATATAGGAATAAATCAGATATGAATAGCACATATAGGAGAATGACATGAAAAAAATTTCTGCATTATTTTTGATATTAGTTATTGCCTTTTCAATTGCGGGGTGTGGAAAAAACCAGGATACTAATACCGTTAATGTACGGGAAGATAACGGGAAAAATGAAAGCAACGAAGAAAAAGTTAGTGCCGTAAATGATGTGAATAACAACGGAAAACTTAGCATTATGGAAAGTGACCTGGGATATTATATGAATCTCGGGTATAATATAAAGGAAACGGAAATAATAGGAGATGTAACTAAGGACCAGATATTTTTCTCCATGTGTTTAAAGTTTCATGATAAGGAAACCGGTACGGATATTCCTTTGTGCAGCAAGCCTGAATGTGAGCATAAGGGTGATGATAAATGCGTGGCTACATATAAGAATATCATAGTGATAAATACCCTGAAATATGAAGATGCGCTGTATGTATACGGAATTGATAAAACTGACGGAACCTACTGCTTTAACCTGTATAAAGTGGCACCGGACGGATCGAGCATCGATATGGTGGGAACTGTGTTTGAGGGATTGAAGGAAGCGGGTGGAAATGTTTGGATCATGCCCGGATTCGGAAGAACAGAGCAGTATTATTTTATAATCCATAGGGGATATGCATATCTTCCTTATTATTTTAGAGTAGGGGAAGGCCTCGCAGGATATCAGGGTGGCGGGCTAAAGAAAATGGATATCAAAACCGGAAAAACGGAAGATGTGTATGTTGTGAAAAATGGAAATGACGGATTTCCTTTTGCACTTTATGCGGTAGATGACTACTTGTATACATGCCTGATAGGATATAACAATATTTATGGATGGAAGGTTTATGATATAAAGAGCGGGGAATTCGGTGTAAATCCCTGGAAAACTAATAGTGAAGGAAGTGATGAGAAACCGAAATTTATATTTGCCCCTGCGGCTGAGAATGATAAATACGGTTTTAAACTTGAAGTAACAAAAAATACTGATTCGAAAGATGCGAATTCACATAATATGCCATCGGATGATGACGTGGAATATGCGATAATTCCTTATGAAAAATATAATGCATCTCCTGTTGAAAGCAAAAAGTTTAAGGTCGATATAAAGTATAGTGAGATAGGCTACGGAAATTCTCTGTCAAATAAAGGGATAATGGTTGATGGTGACAGGTTGTTCGTGACGGGAGCATCAAGAATACAGATTTACGGGATAGGAGAGAATGACTGGGGTAAAAAACTTGGGGATTTCAGTTTTGAAAGTGTGTATGGGGAAGGGTTTAATCCGGCCTTCTATGATTACAGCACCACCAGACAGTCTTATAAGCTTTGCAACGGAACGTTGTATAAGATAGTGTCGAAATTTGAATATGAGGATATATATGAATATTATGTATACAGCTGTGCCGTAGACAGCATCATAAAGGGTGAGGGCAGCTGGACACTAGCATTTGATAATATCTGGAAAGAAGAGTAACAACTAAAAGACCGGAGAACACATTTACAGTTCTCCGGTCTAAATTTTTGTCAATGTAAGCTCCAAAACACTTTCAGAGTTTCAACAGTAATTATTTTATATCTTCCCACTTCCAGCTTACTACCTCAGGGAGGTCTACACCGAAGTCGTGGATGTACTGCTTATGCTCTACGAGCTTGTCGCTCATCTTCTGGTAGAGGTATGCACCTGTATTTCCTAACTGAGGCAGGAACTTCAACGCATCCTGAACTAGGTGGAAACGGTCGATATCATTCTGTACACGCACATCAAATGCGGTAGTGATGGTACCTTCCTCTTTGTAGCCGCGTACATGCATCAGTCTGTTGTTGTGACGACGATAGGTCAGCTCATGGATAAGAGTTGCATATCCGTGGAAGTTGAATATTACAGGCTTGTTTGTAGTAAAGAGCATGTCATACTCTGCATCTGAGAGTCCGTGAGGATGCTCAGCCTGAGGTACCAGCTTGAACAGGTCGACTACATTTATGAAACGGATCTTGATGTTAGGCAGCTCTTTTCTGAGGATTGATACTGCAGCTAAAGCCTCTAATGTAGGAGTCTCGCCTGCACATGCAAATACGATGTCAGGCTCCTTGCCCTGATCGTTTGATGCCCAATCCCATATGCTGATACCCTGTGTACAATGCTTTACAGCCTCGGGCATTGACAGCCACTGAGGACGGGGATGCTTTGAAGCTATGATAACGTTTACATAGTTACGGCTCTTTAAGCAGTGATCCATAGTTGAGAGCAGAGTGTTTGTATCAGCAGGCAGGTAGATACGTACAACGTCTGCCTTCTTGTTTGCAATATGATCCATGAATCCGGGATCCTGGTGTGTAAATCCGTTGTGGTCCTGCTGCCATACAGTGGAGCACATAAGGAGGTTCAGGGATGCAATTTCCTCTCTCCAAGGGAGCTGGTTACATACCTTAAGCCACTTTGCATGCTGAGCGCCCATGGAGTCGATGATCCTTGAGAATGCCTCATAGGTATCAAAGAATCCGTGACGTCCTGTGAGGAGATACCCTTCAAGCCAGCCTTCGCACATATGCTCGGAAAGCATGGAGTCCATAACTCTGCCGAATCTGGAAAGATGATCGTCCATATCAGACTGTTCTGCGTTCCAGTCTCTGTTTTCTACTTCAAATACAGAAGTGAAACGGTTTGAGTTATTCTCATCGGGTGAGAAGATACGGAAGTTCTTTGCTTCAGCGTTAAGCTTAAATATATCACGGATATAAGCTGCCAGATTTGCTGTATCCTGGCTCTCTTTTGCTCCGTGCTGCTCTATATCAAAACCGTACTTTCTAAAGTCAGGGAGACGGAGGTCTCTGAGCAATCTGCCTCCGTTTGCATGAGGGTTCATGCCGAGTCTGCGGTCACCCTTAGGACAGAGCTCCGTGATCTCAGGAAGTACCTTGCCGTGCTCATCAAACAGCTCTTCGGGCTTGTAGCTGTGGAGCCAGTCGGAGAGCATCTGGAGATGCTCGGGCTTATCCATCATGATGGGTACCTGGTGAGCGAGGAAGTTACCCTCTATACGGTTTCCGTCAACTACCTTGGGACCTGTCCATCCCTTAGGAGTTCTTAGGACTATCATGGGCCATACGGGACGTGTAGCATCACCGGTCTTGCGGGCATTAGCCTGGATATCCTTGATTTTCTCGATAACGGTATCCATGGTCTCAGCCATAAGCCTGTGCATGGTCATGGGATCATCGCCCTCTACAAAATAAGGCTCCCAACCGTTTCCATGGAAGAAATCTATGAGCTCCTGCTTTGAGAGACGTCCGAAGATGGTAGGATTAGCAATCTTATATCCGTTAAGATGTAAAATGGGAAGTACTACTCCATCGCCTACGGGGTTGATGAATTTGTTGCACTGCCATGAGGTAGCCAGAGGTCCGGTTTCAGCCTCACCGTCACCTACTACTACTGTAGCTATGAGGTCGGGGTTATCAAAGATGGCACCGCAGGCATGTGCGATAGAATATCCGAGCTCGCCGCCCTCGTGTATGGAGCCGGGAGTCTCGGGTGCACAGTGGCTGGGTACTCCGCCGGGGAATGAGAACTGCTTAAAGAGCTTCTGCATACCCTCTTCATCCTGGGATATATTGGGATAAATCTCGCTGTATGATCCGTCGATATAGTCATTCGCTATAAAGAAGTTTCCTCCGTGACCGGGGCCTGAAAGAAGTATCATATCAAGATCATAGCGTTTAATGACACGATTTAAGTGAGTGAAAACAAAGTTCTGTCCGGGTACCGTTCCCCAGTGACCGACTATTTTTTTCTTTACCATATCGCTAGTCAACGGCTTCTTTAAAAGCGGATTATCCAGAAGATAAAGCTGACATGCTGACAGGTAGTTTGCTGTACGGAAGTACTTGTCCATTTTTGCGATAAGCTCGTCAGTGATAGGACCTTTTTCTAAGATAGTATTTTCCATATTTACGCCTTTCTACAGTAAACTGTAAGTGAGTTTTTTAGGCACACTATGTGCTGTTACTATTACCTTACTCTAATTTCACTTACAAGTCAATATCAATAAAAACGAATTTTTGATGAATAAAAAAGGAAATTTTGGCTAATATTCTCGATGAAGTTAAAATTTTTTGAAAAAAGATATATAATGTATGCAATATGATCCTTTGTTTTTTCGTCTTTATTAGTGAAGCTTCAAAAAACAGTGCAGGGAGGTGAGAGGTATTGGATGATTCAGTGATAATAGAGCTGTTTCGCAGCCGGTCCGAGGAAGCTATAAAGGAAGCGCAGAAAAAGTACGGGGACTACTGCTTTCATATAGCGTTCGAGATCATAAGGAACAGGGAAGACGCTGAAGAGTGTGTAAATGATGCCATGCTGCGTGCATGGGAGTCGATACCTCCGAATGAACCTGAGTATCTTGGAGCTTATCTGGGCAGGATAGTGAGAAATCTGGCGATAGACAGGTTAAAGGAGACCACAGCTCAGAAGCGAGGATTGGGTGAGGTACCTCTTGATATATCGGAACTTGAGGACTTTATCTTTCAGCCGGGCAGTGTCTGGGAAGAGATAGATGAACAGGTGCTGATAGCTATCATCAACAGCTTCCTTGATGAACAAAAGAAGCTTTACCGTATAGTGTTTATGCAGAAATACTGGTATCTCATGGAGATAAAGAAGATAGCGGAACTGAATGGTATAAGTGAGAGTAAGACAGCTTCGATACTGCACAGACTGCGCAAGAAACTGAAGAAAAGACTAGAGAAAGAAGGGTATACAATATGAGTAGACTGATCAATACACTGTCAGAGATTGATGACAAGTTTATAAATGAAGCAAATCCCTATAAAAATGGTTATGAGAATAATGGGCAAGTAGCTGAAACATTTGCGAAAGAAGATGACCAAAAGGTGACTAAGATAGGCCGCAGACTACCGAAGATAGCTGTTGCTGCCATCGCATTTGCATGTGTGTTAGTTCTTGGTGGAGGCGTGGTATGGGCTATGACAGCATCACCACTTAAGGACTATTTGTTTAAGAATAGTGACAAGGAGTTTGAACAGGTATATACAGAAGTAGGAAAAGAATACATTTTCGGTAATCATAAGGTGGTT
>JAEEVK010000207.1 GCA_016287095.1 Lachnospiraceae bacterium | reverse complement strand
ATAAGGCCACCCATACCCGTCGCCTTATCCTAACTTTTTGAGAATGCGGAAGCCCTGAGCCCGATGCGGAGATGCCAAAGTTAGGATAAAACGACCAAAAACTGTCATCTTATCCTAACTTTCCGGGTATGCGGAAGCCCTGAGCCCGGTCCGGAGATGCCAAAGTTAGGATAAAACGACCAAAAACTGTCATCTTATCCTCTCCATATAGTCAAGTGCTTTTTCAGTAAAATCAATACTTTTCCGAGTCCTCATAATGAATGAACTACGGTTATGGAGTGATCTTTACCTCATACAGGGCAGATATATAGTGTTTATGGGTATACCAAGTAAAACGTCATCACTAAACGATTTTAAATGGCCTCGATGTAATACCCATCCCTATATGGCAGCTTACCTCTCATGTCCAACAGGATCATCCCAACAAGGGGAGTCCTCACTTTCTTCGTTCTGCCTCTCCATAACCAGGGTGCCAGCTCAGCTAACTTACAGGGTCATGCCCTCTGGAGAAAATTCCTGCCGGCTACCAGCTCATTCTTTGTAACTACACTACTGATCCAAACACTTGCATTACAGCACCTTTCGGCGGACGCTTCCTGTAATGGTCATGGTTGTTTCGTCTTTTGGGAGATTATGCTGCCTTTCGGTCTGCTACTCCCGGTCGCCGGATATCTCCGAGCATCTTTGATGCATCATAGTCTACGCCCTTTGTAAGGATCACATGGAATACTCTTATCAGCTTACATGCAACTGCTATGAGCGACTGCATCTTCTTCAGCGGATTGTTATCTCTTGTTGTGTAATACCGATGGATTTCCTTAAACTCATCATTCTTACCAATCACCGATACCGCAGCCTGCACGAGCAAATATCTAAGCCTCTTGCGTCCCCGCTTGCTTATTTTTGTCCTGCCGTTATGCTTGCCGGAATCAGCCGACACGAGTTCCAATCCTGCCAGCTTCTGGAGTTCCTTGGCGTTATCAAAGCGCGTGATATCGCCTACCTCCGCAAAGAAACCAGCTACTGTTGTTATCCCTATGCCCTTGATCTCAAGCAGTTTATCTACATACTTGATCTGAGAGCAGAGATTCTTGATCAGGTCATTGACCCGTTCAATACGTTTTGTCTGAAGCTCATAATCCTCAATCAGATCCAGAAGCTCCATTTTAGCCTCTTCAAGGCCTTCTTTCAGTCCGATGCTATTGGTAGCTGCTGTTACTATCTGCATTGCCTTTTTACGGCCGCTACCACGCAATTTTGCATCTTTCCAGATTTGTTGTATGCCATCCACTCCGAGCTTTATTATCTCATCGGGTGTCGCAGCCTTCTTTAATACCATCAGACCGCCCTTGGCATCTATTTGTGTATAAACTCCCTTATACTCCGGGAAATATACCGCTACCCATTTATGCAGGCGATTCTTTGCCCGCGTATGCTCCTCCACGAGAACAAATCTCCGGTTGGAGGCATTCCGTAATTCTGCATACACGCCGGTAGGCATATATGTGTAAAAATATCTTCCGTCCTTGACCAGGTTCGCTATAATGCGCGGATCCTTGCGGTCGTTCTTGGACGGGCTGTTGTCATCCAGCTCCTTGGTCTTATGCACGTGATGCGGATTTACCATTACAAACTTTATGTTCTTACCGCTCAAAAACTGACCAAGATTAAACCAGTAATGCCCTGTCGGCTCAAAACCAACTAGAGCCTCCTCCAGATGGTTGGTTTCCATCAGCTCTACCACAGCCGAATGAAACATATCAAATCCCGCCATAGAATTGGAGAATGGGATGGGCTTTCTGGTGATTTCGATCCCCCTCCAGTTGAAAGCCCTGAAATAGTGCTTTTCACTGCCGACATCAATGCCGACAATCATGGATGTTTCTTTTACTTGCTCAATCTTCTTGTTTTGTGTAGACTTCATTGTGTAGATACCTCTCTTTCTGTTTATTACCAACTTCTCAGGGTCAGTAATGACAGTTTAGCTGAGGTATCTCTTTTTGTTAAGTCTGACTTACCTGCCGTCCACACTTTGAATTATACAGGAAGCTAACTTTCCGGGTATGCGGAAGCCCGAACAGGAGGCCCGGAAGCAAAAAAGTAGGACTAAGGCGTCGAAAACAGCGTTTTAGTCCTATCTTTCACCGAAGGGCAGACTTGAATCGCCACGTATTACAAGAGGAGAATGTCAAAAAGGCATTTGGGCTGTGAATAGTAACGAGGATTTCAAGGCTTTTTTGGTGAGGTGGGGAGCGGCTTGTGAGTGTTGACATTTTGCATTATCATGTTGGACAGGCAACCCGAAAATATGGAAAAGAAATGAGGCTTACAGATGAGAAAG
>JAEEVK010000206.1 GCA_016287095.1 Lachnospiraceae bacterium | reverse complement strand
ACGTGAGGCATACGTAAGTTGCCGGAGATATGTTGGTATCTTGCAAGAGCATGGCAAAACCATGAATCAAGGTGGCACCGCGGATAAAGATTATTCGTCCTTGACAGAAGTATTTCTGTCAGGGACTTTTTATTTGTCTTTGACAAGCCTTCTCCTTGAGGAGAAGGTGCCCGAAGGGCGGATGAGGTGAAAATAAGGAGGCTTATTATGAGTAATAATTTGGAAAACACAGTAAAAGGCAGATTTGGAGAGTTCGGCGGACAGTATATCCCCGAAACACTGATGAATGAAATACATAAATTAGAGGCAGCATACGAGCATTATAAAAACAATCCCGAATTCGTAGCAGAGCTTGATAAACTTAACCGTGAATATGCGGGCCGACCCTCACTTCTTTACTATGCAAAGAAGATGACCAAGGACCTCGGCGGAGCAAAGATATACCTTAAGCGTGAAGATCTGAATCATACAGGTTCACACAAAATAAATAATGTACTTGGTCAGGTGCTCCTGGCAAAGAAGATGGGTAAGACCAGAGTAATAGCTGAGACCGGAGCAGGGCAGCACGGAGTAGCCACAGCCACTGCAGCAGCACTTATGGATATGGAATGTGAGATATTCATGGGTGAAGAGGATACCATCCGCCAGTCATTAAATGTTTACAGGATGGAACTTTTGGGAGCTAAGGTTCACGCAGTAAAGACCGGCACTAAGGTTCTCAAGGATGCAGTAAACGAGGCAATGCGTGAGTGGACCTCCAGAGTGGATGATACACTTTATGTATTAGGCTCAGTCATGGGACCTCATCCGTTCCCTACTATAGTAAGAGATTTCCAGTCAGTGATCAGCAAGGAGAGCAGGGCACAGATATTAGAAGCGGAAGGAAAACTTCCCGATGTAGTAATAGCCTGTGTAGGCGGTGGAAGCAATGCAATCGGTTCCTTCTATGAATACATAAAGGACGAAGGTGTTAAGCTCATAGGCTGTGAGGCAGCAGGACTCGGAGTTGATAATCCTAAGAATGCCGCTACTATGGCAAACGGTTCACTGGGTATCTTCCACGGCATGAAATCACTGTTCTGCCAGGATGAATACGGACAGATAGCTCCGGTTTATTCGATTTCGGCAGGACTTGATTATCCGGGTATCGGACCTGAGCACGCATATCTTGCATCCGTCGGCAGAGCCCAGTATGTACCGATAACCGATGAAGAAGCAGTACAGGCTTTCGAATATCTTTCAAAAACCGAAGGCATTATCCCTGCTATCGAGAGCAGTCATGCAGTAGCCCATGTGATGAAGATAGCACCCACCATGCCAAAGGATAGCATAATCATATGTACTATTTCAGGACGTGGTGACAAGGACGTAGCAGCCATTGCAAGATACCGCGGTGTCAACATTACAGATTAATAAAACATTCAGATATAGGAGCACAAAAATGAGCAGAATAGCAAATGCATTTAACAATAAAAAAGCCTTCATAGCTTTCCTTACAGCCGGAGATCCTGACTATGAGACCAGCTTAAAGAATTTTAAAGCTGTAATAGAAGCCGGTGCAGATCTGATAGAAGTAGGTATTCCTTTTTCAGACCCGATAGCAGAGGGCCCGGTCATCCAGGAAGCAGACATCAGATCACTTAGCTCAGGTATGACTACCGACAAGGTATTTCAGCTGGTAAAGGATTTAAGAAAAGATTATGATCTTCCGATCGTGTTCATGACTTACGCAAATCCCGTATATCATTACGGTGCCGATAGATTCTTTAAAAATGCTGCAGAGGCAGGAGCAGACGGTATTATAATTCCTGACTGTCCCTTTGAAGAAAGACATGAATTTGATGAGACAGCCGCAAAATACGGTATCGACTTTATCTCGATGATAGCACCCACCAGTGAGGACAGAATAAAAACAATAGCCGCACAGGCAAAGGGCTTCATCTATGTGGTATCTTCACTTGGTGTAACAGGAGTTAGAAGTGAGATAACAACCGACCTTGATTCCATTATGAAGCTTATAAAGGAAGCAACAGACACACCCGCAGCCATCGGTTTTGGTATATCCACACCCGAGCAGGCAGCAGCCATGTCAAAAAAAGCAGACGGCGTTATCGTCGGTTCAGCCATGGTTAGGATAGTTGCAAAATACGGCAAGGAAGCACCTGCAGAACTTTCGAATTATGTTAAATCAATGGTAGAGGCCATTTAAACAAGGAGAAACATCCATGAAAATAGAACCCGGTACATTAAAAATGAAAGAACTAGCTGACAAGGACGAATACAAAATAATGCCTGTCAGCACCGAGCTTTTATCTGACTTCATCACACCGATGGAAGTCTTAAGAAAACTTAAG
>JAEEVK010000205.1 GCA_016287095.1 Lachnospiraceae bacterium | reverse complement strand
ATTCACATAAAGGCTGCCTGCTCCGCCTACGACCAAAAGTCTGGTATCTGTTCCCGAAAGAATATCGCATAGGTGTTTAAGTGATGTACTGTGCTGTCCTAATGTATCCTCTGTCCATGCACCAAAAGCATCAACTACTGCATCAAAACCTTTCAAGTCATCTGCTGTAAGATCAAACAGATCTTTCTTTACATATGTCTTTGTTACAGTATTGTTGTCCTGTCTTCCAAAAGCAGTAACGTCAAATCCCCTGTTCACTGCCTCTGTGATAACCTTGCCAGCTACTCTGCCGTTTGCTGCTACTACCGCAATCTTCATAATGAAATCCTCCTTTAAAATATGGGTAGTGTCAAGTTGACACCCCGTTTTTTTATTTAAAACCTTTATTTTTCGGGAGTTAAAAAAAATTGAGCATTGACCTCCCTTTTTGGTATAATGTTAACGACCAAGAAAACATCCCCAGAAAGGAAACAATGCTCATGAACATTATACTTTATTTACTTGAAATAATCAAATATTTATATAAACAAAATTGCTGGCTTATAAACTTTATCTGTAGATACATCCCTTTAAAGCAATGGGCCTTCGATGATTCCCATTCTCCCAAGTACCAAAAGTTCAAAGTCGATGATCTTCCCCTGATCCGCCATGTGGAGCCCTGGGACTACCGTGACTTTATGAAATACCTTGAATGGCGTTACAAGGATTCTTATAAGCCAATAAAACCAGTACGAAGGCGTTCGGAATGCGATATCCCCGATGACTGCAAATGCCCCCGATGCAGCGCTCCAAAAATCTATATCTACAAGAACAACGGCTCCAAAGGCCAGCTGCTTTGCAAAGTCTGCCAGAATACATTCTTTGAAGAATCAACGGCTGCTTCAAGTCTAAAGCTACGATGCCCTTATTGTACCCATGCGCTCACTCCTAAAAAAGACCGTAAGCATTTCATCATCCATAAATGCATTAACCCTAAATGCCCTTATTATCTCCGCAATCTTAAGAAGGTTGATAAAAAGGATCTCGAGGAAGACTACGGTAAGAACAAATATAAGCTTCATTACATATACCGTGAATTCACGACAGATTTCTTCAAGATGGACATCACTACACTTCCTAAGAATGCCTCCTCGCTGAAATTCACAAAAAACAATGCTTACATCATGTCACTGTGTCTTTCTTACCGGGTAAACCTAGGCCTGTCCCTTCGTAAGACTTCACAGGCCCTGAAGGATATCCACGGAATATCGGTATCCCATCAGATGGTTGCCAACTACTGCAAGACAGCGGCCATCTGCGTAAAGCCTTTCGTGGATACATATCAGTACGATAAAGATCCGGATTCCCTTACCATGACAGCCGACGAGACATACATCAAAGTCCGCGGGATCAAAGGCTATATCTGGTTCATCATGAACGCTGCGACCCGTGCCATAATCGGATATCAGGTTTCTGACAACCGAGGCGTCGGTCCATGCATCATGGCAATGAGGATGGCATTCCAGCACCTTAAAGAGCTTCCTAAAAATTTTAAATTCATTGCGGACGGTTACAGCGCATATCCCCTTGCCGCCCAGCAGTTCTTCCACAAGTTTGGCGAAAAGTTCAATTTCACCGTAACGCAGGTCATAGGCCTTACAAACGATGATGCAGTATCCACTGAATACCGTCCCTACAAGCAGCTGATTGAAAGGCTCAACAGGACTTACAAGGCATCCTACCGCCCTACGAACGGCTTTGATGGTTATGACGGAGCCAACTATGACCTAGCACTCTGGGTTGCTTATTACAACTTCCTGCGCCCTCACAAGCAAAAAGGCTTCAAGACGCCGGTTGAAAACGAAATACTGAAAGGAGCCGGAAACATGCCCGGAAAATGGCAGCTGCTCATCTACATGGGACAAAAAACCATCCTACAGATGCAGCAAACGCAATCAGCTGAATAACCGGAGCGGAAGTATTTGTCAAGGGAACCGTGGAATACCGGAGACCGCGCACTTTGCGGTCGAGGATATGCCGCGAAAGTCCCTTGACAAATGCTTCACGGATAATCCTATTTTCAGGGAAAGGAGCTCCTGCTCCTTTCCCCACTTCCGGTTAGGACAGGTGTGGGCGGAGCCCACAAAATGGGTCAAGGGACTGGTCCCTTGCGGGTTCTTAGGGCAGCGCCCTAAGCCCTCGGAGAGAAAACTGACGGTCTACGAAGACCTTATTTTTTTTACTCCGTTTTTTCATAGCTCACTTGACACTACCAACCACCTTATGATTACCGAAAATGTATTCTTTTCCTACTTCTGTATATACCTGTTCAAACTCCTTGTCACTATTCTTAAACAAATAGTCCTTAAGTGGTGATGCTGTCATAGCCCATACCACGCCT
>JAEEVK010000204.1 GCA_016287095.1 Lachnospiraceae bacterium | reverse complement strand
ATAAAAGGATCATTCTTGAGTATGACAACAGAGTAAAAAACAGTATAAAAACAGGGATGAACCCTAAATGCCTAAAGCCTGGTACAGCAGAACTCTGGTCTTATGACATGGACGACTGCAAAGAGTATGGCATGAACAAAAAGCGAGACTTCTATCTGGATATATATAGGACCACCAAAGCAGATTTAGGTGATATGTCTGATGTAGTAGAAGATTATAAATATGATATATTATATCTGGGTCGTGACAAGGGCAGAGCAGGCGAAATTCTGAAATACAGAAAATATTTTAAAAGTCTGGGCCTAAAAACCTACTTTCACATCTGTGCAGACAGAAGTATGTTTGCCAAGAAAAAGTCCTATTATAAACCAAAGATAAAGTATACAGAATATCTGGCACTACAAAAACAAAGCCGGGCGATACTAAACATTATGCCTGAAGGCCAGTACAGCATCACACCCCGTGATATGGAAGCTGCCTTCAACAACGTAAAAGAAATCACAAACAACAAAGGCGTAAAGAACCTCGAGTTCTACAGCCCGGACAGATACTTCATCTTAGGTGAAGATAACATCAAAGACATAAAAGAATTTTTGAACAAACCATTATCCCCCATTAGTGAGGAAATACTAAAGAAATACACCTTCGACAATATGGTATTTAATATGATATCAAGACAGCAATAACTGATGAGGTGTAACAGGAGCCACCATGAACACACAACCCACAGGAACCACAGTCACATTCTCAGATGTATTATGGAAATTTGTCTCCCTTTGGAAGCTGACCATAATCCTGGCCGTACTTGGCTTTGCCATCGCCAGTATCTATGTCAGCAAATCATATGACGCTAAAGAAGCAGAATATCTGCCTCAAAAAACAGAATATGATCGTGTGATGGACAACTATAACACAGAAAAAGACTTTGTCCTAAAGTTTAACTCTGCAACAGCGGACGAAAAGAATACTCTGGCAGAAGAAGCAGCAGACCGTTGGACCGAGAAACTCACATCGGAACAACTCTCAGCCATTGATAATGCACTTTCTTATAAGAAATTGATAAATGAAAATGCTGAGTATCAGAAAAACTCCATACTCTTAAACCTTGATACATATAATGTAAACACATTATCCATGGTATTTGAGACAACATCAGAAACCGTACCGGTCAACAATCTGTTAAATACTTATGGAGCATATATCACAAGTACGGACTTTATAGACGAGCTCGGTGCAAAACAGGGCTGGGACATAGTCGGTAAAGGCGAAGCTATCTATGCAGAACTGTTTACAGTTGCATATCAGAATGGTAACCAGTTTGCCATAACAGTACAGTCAAACATTGCAGAGGACATGGAGTCACTCTCTAAAGCTATTGAGACAGGCCTGAATAAGAAAAGCCAGGACTTTAAGAAGAGCCTTGGAGCACATACCTTAGCTTTGGTGAGCAAGACCATAAGCGTAAAAGCAAATAATGCCATAGCAGGCACAAAAAACGCTATTCAGAACCAGCAGAGAACATACAATGATCAGCTGAATGCCCTTAAAAACACCATGAAGGGTATACCTGAGCAGTATAACCTCTATCTGTTAAAGTCAGGTATGGAGGATGGCAGCACAGAGTATGTAGACCTTGTACTCCCCAAGGAACCTGACTTACTGGAACCCGACAAGCTGCGTTCCAAAACAACATATAGGATTATTGGTCTTATATTGGGTATAGTAGCAGGCATGATATATGCGTATCTTACCATGCTATTCTCCGGACGTATGGAAAAAACGGAGGAGCTTAGTGGTCTGTACGGCATGAACCAGGCAGGGTATATCTATAGAAAAAGACTTATCCCTATAGACTCAGTAATAAGTAAGCTTAAAAAAGGTAAAAACAGACCTAAAGACAATAAGACAGCCATAAAGCTTCTATCAGACGGTATAGGAGCAATATGTAAAAAAGAAAACATAAGCAAGCTCGTGATAGCCAGCACATCATTAAAGAAGCAGGATGAGGCTGCTTTAAACGAGTTGAAGGATATCCTAAAGAGCAGCGGCATAGAAGTAGCAAACGTAGGTAACCTCTTAAAAGATGATACCTTCAAAGAAAGCATCAATAAAGCGGATGCCGTTGTACTGGCAGAGACAGTAGCAGTAGCAAAGAACAGATACATAAACCAGGAGCAGCAGTTGGTGGAAGGTATGGGAGCAAAACTCCTATGTGCATTTGGGATAGAGTGATGTTATATGTATAAATTATATATAGCCATAGCTATACTTTTGATATTAGGTATCATAGAGTTTAAGAAATATAGACATATCTTAGCCGCCACGGTACTGTACCCGATAATGTGGATATTATCCTTTGCAGGTATCATAATCAAAGGAAAAGAGGATTATGAGATAACCTGGGTGATGCCGTGTAT
>JAEEVK010000203.1 GCA_016287095.1 Lachnospiraceae bacterium | reverse complement strand
TGAGGATCTGTCCACCAGCAGGTCATGGATCACCGGGAATTTTTGCAGCGGTCGTATAGTGATCTCGTTTCCTATTAAGTCCTTTAAAAATGTCTCACATGCAAGTGCCGGAACATTGTTTATCACCATGGCGCAGGCTCCGCATACACCCTGCAGGCAGGAACATTCCCATCCTATCCTCGTGGTCTTTTTTCCATCGGAGGTTATAATATCATCATTATAATTTATATGGTCCAGAAGAGCAGCTACCGAAATATCCATGGTTCCGTCATAGTTAAACGTTTCCCAGTACGGTTCAGAATCCGGAAACTGCTGACGCAAGATTTTAACTTTCATACTCTCTCTCCTTGTCCAACCATACTTTATAGTTTCCGTTATCATATGAAATAAGAGATGCACAGGCTAAAGAATCATCAGTATCCGAATAATCACTGCGATAATGTGCTCCCCTGCTCTCCTTACGCTCTTTAGCCAAGGTCATTGTAGCCCTCGCAATTGTGAGCAGACCTTTTAAACTGTAATTAAAATATGGAAGGACACTGCTGTCATATTTTATCTGATCAACCACTGACAGATCATAATCTATGTCTTCTATTCCTTCTGATAAAGATTTTTCGTCCCTGACTATCCCCAGTTTTTTCTGCATAGTTTCCGCAAGCATATCGCGGATATACATTGACGGGAACTGACTTGATGACTCGAGTCTGCTATAAAGCTCCTTCTTTTCTTCTTCAATAATGTTTGTAAAATCGGGATGCTTTTCAATACCGTTTCGTCCCGATATCGAATCCGACGCAACACTTCCGCTATAAACAGCAGCCAGCAGAGAATTTCCTCCCAGGCGGTTTGCTCCGTGATACATAGAGGCACATTCACCTATTGCATACAGGTTCTGAATATTTGTTTCATGATTTAAATGAACTGCCAAACCACCCATAAAGAAATGAACTGACGGAGAAATCGGTATCGGTTCCTTCGTTATATCAATATTTCTGTACTTCCTGCACAGATCACGTATCTCCGGAATGCGTTTATCAATTATGGATTTTTCAAGGAATGAAACATCTAAGAACACATCTTTCCCGATAGCCTGAATCTCCCGGGAAACAATGTCTCTCGTCATCAGGTTACCGTTTGGACCGTACTTATCTTCCATAAAATAAACACGATTTTCTTTATTATTCTCATAGTAAAATAATCTTCCACCTTCACCACGTGCCGCTTCCGAAATAAGCATCCGTTTCTGAGATGTTTCAAGAGTCGTGGGATGGTACTGGATAAACTCTAAGTTCTTAAGCACAGCTCCCTGCATAAAAAGTTTTCCGGCCGTATATCCATCACATTGGGTTGATCCTGTTGTCTTTCCAAACAGAGCATTCTGCCCGCCCGTAGCTACTACGGTAGCATCGGCATAGACTGCTTCCAGACTGTATGTATGCTCGTCAAAAAAGACTGCTCCATAACACTTTCCATCCTTGATAAGTGCAGAATGGAAACAGTTGCCCAGCCTGCGTGTAATGATCCCGGCTGCTTCAAATCTTCGTATCTCCATTACCAGTGCAGACACTATCTGCTTTCCGGTAGATGAACCGCAGTAATAGGTACGTTTATGAGACTGTCCGCCAAAGGCTCTTCGCATAGGCTGCCCGTTTTCGTCTATTGAAAAGACCGTTCCTATGCTTTCAAGATAATTAATTATTCCGCCCGCATTTTCGCACAAGCCTTTTACAGCCTGTTTTCCGTTTATATAGCAGCCTCCCTTTAAAGTATCTTCTATATGGCTTTCAATAGAATCGCCCTGTTCATGTTCAGTTTTTACAGCATTGATACCGCCTGCTGCCATCACGGATTGAGAGCGTTCCGAAGGAAACGGTGATACCAGGGTCACATGCATACCTTTTTCAGCACATCGCACCGCACACATCATGCCCGATATGCCGCTGCCTATGATCAACACTTCTTTCATTTATTACCTCCAAAACATAGAAAGCTGGCCTTTTATAATTGAATAAGCTGCTATAGCAAGGACAAACCCGGCTATAAAATATATTATTTTGTCAAGCTTCTTCTGTTTTGCAGGTGATGAAAGAAGGCCTAAGGTAATCAGTGCTTTTGTAACTGATACAGCAGTATGGACTATGATAATGCCGTAGAAAAGGACCTGGCAGATAATTACCAATATAAATTTAGGCCATGATCCTTCTTCTGAACTTGTCTTTAAAATATTAAAGGTATTTAAATGCAGGATCAGCAACGGAAAAATCAACGCCGCAGAAACGCGCTGAATGATTGTCCTGATATTCTGTTTCGGATAGGTGGTTAGCTTTGTTCCATCCCCCATCAGGAAAACCGCAAGCATGCCAAGTATTCCATGCAAGCATACCGATATCATAACAGGGATTGATGTAACTATTTTCAATGTCGGATTATAGTAA
>JAEEVK010000202.1 GCA_016287095.1 Lachnospiraceae bacterium | reverse complement strand
GATGATCTGAGAAAAGTTTTATAAATATATGAATATATGAGATGAAATAACAGACTTCGGCTACCTGCTGATATTAACCATTCCCATAACACTGTTTCTGTTTCTGGAGGTATATAATAATATTGATCCGGAGCTTATTATAAGGAAAAATGTGATTTCCATCCTTCTGATAAGCCTTTCTTTTAATGTTCTTCTGCTCATATACCATAAGATACACCTTTACATCATCCCGGCTATAGTCCTGGCAGGTGCTATCTTTGCTTTTCTACTAGATGAAGATGATTTATCATTAATCCTAAAAAGTGTATTGTTTAAGCTTGTGATCATCGGTCTCGTTGCATTCGTCGTTTTTCTGACCTCTGATACATCTATAGCAGTAAATCTTATACTTTCCACAGGACTCATCATATATATGGTTATCCTGCTCATAAGAGATATGGACATATATCCGGCATCCCCGGCTCTTGCTGTTTTTTATATCATGTTTTCACTTACCCGTTTCATAAGAGAGCATGGACGTAAAGCCGCCACCATATCATATTCTTCAACTGATCCGGAATCCGACCAGGAGATTGACACTACTAAAGATCCCAAGCTCAAATCTGCAAGACTCCGTCACTATGTGACATATCTGTTGCCCTTTCTCCTGATATTCCCGGTCATAATCTTCCTGCTTCCAAAACCGGATACCCCCATCAGCTGGGACTGGGCAGTGAGAATCTACGAAAATGCCGTAGAAACAATAAATAAGCTTTCTCACGAAATATCCATGTATTTTTCATCACCGGAAGGTGACGGTATGACCGTTTCTTTCGGTTATGAGGATGATATGACATATGACAATGACAGTAACGATTCAACATTGATGGAAATTTATTCTGACAGCCGTACCTATAGCAGCTGCTACCTAAAGGGCGAGATATTTAATGTATTTGAGGACGGCGGATGGAAAAATACTTTGGATACTGCGAAGGATTATTCCAATATTGATGCTCTTGAGACTTTTTACGGAGTTGTAAATTTTGATCGTGAGTGTGTAAACGATATCCTGAAAAGAAGTGATTTAAAAGTAAAATACCTGGATTTTACCACCAGAATACTCTTTACCACTTCCAAGCTTTTGCCCATCAGCCAGTACAGCTCTAAAAAAACTGTAAACGGAGGCTTGGGTTATTATACATATAAAGCCGAAGATGAGGATGATATAATACGGACCCAAAATGAGCATCTATTATTTAATAAGTATAAGACTTACGGGACAGAGTATAACTTACGTTACTTTCAGATTAATTACGGCAGCAGACCGTTTTATGACTTTATGGTATCCGATCTGGCCGAGAATCCTGATGCTCTCAATGTGACCCAGACCATTTATTTAAACTATGCCTATTCCGGTATAAATTTGGAGGATCTGAAGGAATACCGCAATTATGTCTCGCATTATTATACCTCCGAGCCTATAGTCCGCGACTCTGTAAAGGACTGGGTAAACACTGTAACAAAAGATGCAAAATCAGACTATGAAAAATTAAAGGCCATAGAATATGCTCTTTCTACTTATGAATATACCCTTGAGGGCGGAAAACTCCCGGATTATGTTAGCAGCGAGGGTGATTTCTTAAATTACTTTTTAATTGAGAAAAAGAGCGGTTACTGTGTACATTACGCAACGGCATTCTGTCTGCTCGCAAGATACTTAGGTTATCCTTCAAGAGTTATTCAGGGATATAAGGCAGACCTTAAGTCCGACAAAGCTTCTCCGGTAATAAACAGCAATGGTCATACCTGGCCCGAGGTTTATTTTGCAGGCAAGGGATGGATAGCTTTTGAACCTACACCGGGATACGGTGAATCCAGATATGGCTCATGGAAGATATACTCCGGTAAATACAGCGAATATCAGGAGCAGGAAATATTACCATATATGCCTGATGCAAATAATGCACCAATAGTTGCAGATGACGAGGACTACTTAAGGTCTCACTCCGAAAGCCGTGTCTCCGGTATGCTGATACTGATCATAGTAAGTATCCTGGTCATCAGTATGATACTGCTGTTGCTTACTACTTTCGTATTCAACCATGTAAAGCGAAAAAAGCTTACTTCAAACCAGTTATATGGGTTGGAATTCAGAAATATCCTTGCAGTACTCAATGAATTAAAGATTTCCAAATCAAAGGACGAAACCCTGGATGAGTTTTCTGTGAAATGCAGGGAGAAGCTGGCCCTGCTGATCGGTGATATCTCAAAAAACAAGCCGGATATCATCCCCAGATTTACTTCTGTCATGAACTCTTACGAGAGTTTCATATACAGTAACAGAGATATCGGTGATGAGGACCTGAACGAAATTTCAGGTTTAAAAGGAAAACTCCTCATCCTGATGAAGAAGGTTTACGGTGTTACTTACCTTATCCACAAAATGAGGCTTTATATT
>JAEEVK010000081.1 GCA_016287095.1 Lachnospiraceae bacterium | reverse complement strand
CTATGGGCTGTCCTAAGGCGTTTACTACACGGCCTATCATAGCTTCGCCTACAGGAACTGATACGACCTTACCCGTACGTTTTACCGTTTGGCCTTCACCGATATTGTCTCCCGAGCCGAATAAAACGATGGAAACACTGTTTTCCTCCAGGTTCTGCGCCATACCGAAGCTGCCGTCTTCGAATTCGAGCAGCTCGCCGGCCATACAGTTTATAAGACCGCTGGCTCTGGCGATACCGTCACCTACATTAAGTACGGTACCGGTCTCGTTCTGGCGTATCGTGTTTTCATAGTACTTTATCTGACTGCGGATGACCTGGGATATTTCTTCGGGTTTTAATTGCATAATTCCATTCCATCCTTTTTTGAAATTATATTTATTACATTACAACCTCATCCAGTTTTCTCTGGATGCCCTGGAGCCGTCCTGAAACGGTTCCGTCAAGCTGTTTTCCGTCAAGCTCGACTTTGATGCCTGCCAGTACCTTGGGGTCTATCTTGGTAGTGATCATTATCTTCTTACCGCTCATAGCCTCGAGCTTAGCTGTCAGGGCTTTTATCTGGCTGTCGGAAAGCGTTACCGCACTGGTTACTACAGCCTCTGATATATTATGGTCTTCGTTATAGCGCTTTGTAAATATTTCGCAGCAACCCTCATATTCGCCGAGGAGTCCGCGCTCACACAGCAGCTTAATGAATGAGACCAGATACTTTTCACATGATCCGCCAAATGCCTTATCGATGAGGCTCAGACGCTCGGCCTTTTTTATGGAAGGCTCTGATAGCAAGCGGATATAATCGGGATTGTCCCTTAAGATCTGCTTTATGGCAAGCATCTGTTCACGGATGGGCTCTGTGAGTTTTTCTTCGGCGGCAAGGTCATAAAGACTGCTGCCGTATACTCGTGAACGTTCGGTCATCTTTTGTTCTCCGTAGATATAAATTAAGCATTTCCTACGTTGCTTATAAATTCATCTATCAGCTTAGTATGATCTTTTTCGCTGATCTCACGCTCGATTACCTTTCCGGCTATCTCCATAGCCATGCTTCCGATTTCGTCCTTCAGCTCGTTGACAGCCTTACGTCTTTCCTGGGCAATATCGGCTTCGGCCTTCTGCTTGATGGCTGCTGCCTGTGAATTTGCCTCACGGAGTAATTCGTCGCTCTTAGCGGTGGCGTTTTTCTGAGCTGTGGCAAGGAGTTCGTTAGCCTTTTCCTTAGCCTCAAGCATATTCTGCTCGTATTCGGCTTTGATAGCTGCGGCCTCCTCTTTAGCCTCTTTGGCCTCTCTGATATCGGCATCGGCTTTTGCCTGACGCTTTGCCAATATCTCTCTTACGGGCTTAAAGAGAAACTTCTTTATAAGAAACATCTGAATGAAAAGGTTACAAATCTGAGCGATAAATGTCCAGTTAATTGTTACCAGGTCCTGCGTGGCAGTCTCTGTTAAAAACAATGGATTCATCCTTTATAACCTCCTTATAACAAACTTGTTATTTACTAAGAATCAAAGCTTGCCAAGGAAAAGTCCGGGTGCTACGAATATCAGCAGGATACCGGTAACGAAACCGTAAATACCTGTCGTTTCTGCGATAGCACAACCAAGGATCATGGTAGAAGTAACATCACTCTTACATTCGGGCTGACGTCCGATAGCCTCAAGAGCCTTTGATACGGCGTTACCTTCACCGATACCAGGGCCGATACCTGCGATAAGTGCAAGACCTGCGCCTATAGCACAGCCTGCAAGAGCAATACCTTTTGCTAGAACCTGAAAAGCATCGAAATCCATAAAAATTTCCTCCATATTTTATTAATTTTGTTTACTTATTAAATTATCCTTCTGCGGCATTTGAAATGTACTTTGTGGTCAGCATACAGAATATGAATGCCTGCATGACACCTGAGAACCAGTCAAAGTATACTGAAAGTACGGCCGGTATACCGACATCTAAGAACGGGATGCCGGAGAGAAGCTCACCGACTGCTCCCGGCAGCAGACCGAACAGAGCGGCACTTGCTGCAGCGAGTGCTGCATAGATCAGTGAGTTGATAACGAGACCTGACAGAATATTACCGAAATGACGGCATGCCATACCGATAGGAGTAGCAAGTTCCGATAAGATGTTGAAAGGTGTCATTACCGCGATGGGTTCGGTGTATCCCTTCAGATATCCGCCGAATCCGCTAGACTTGATTTTCTGATGTGTGATCATTATAAAGACCACGATGGCCCATGCGGCTTCCGTATTTAAATCTGCTGTAGGGCTTCTTACCCCCAGGAGACCGATAAGGTTTGAAAAGATACTTGTAGCAAACAGGGCTGTAACGAAGGGGATGAATTTCTTGAAATTCGGTCCCATGTTGCCGAGCGTGAAGTTGTCGGCAAGTTCAACCAGCCATTCGGCTATAGCCTGGCGTTTGCTGATATTTTCGACCTTTAGGTTGCGCGTTAAGAAAATACAGAGTCCGGTGATGATCAGCATGACTATCCAGCTGATAAGCATCGTTTCGTTGATCTCTATTTTCCCGCCGAGCAAGGGCACTTCAAAAGGAAGATCGATGGTCCAGTAGACTTTAGGACCGACAATATTAATGTCCATCTTTTATCTGCTCCACCTCCTTCTTTAATTTTTTTTGAAAATAATAGAAGCTATCTTTATCCCGAATGAAGGGAAAAGCAGCGGTATTATTCCTGAAATATAATTGAAACAGGGCACAAGTATTGCTATAACTATCCATGCTACCTGCATAAGGTAACGGTAAGTGTAGCTGAGCTTCATACGGCTTCTGGCACGCTCCTGGTTGGTATCTGCCGCAACCTTCTGTACGGTAAGACCCATGAGCAGGAAGTTTAAGAATGCAACTCCGCCTCCGCCTATGCCCCCGAGGGCTATTTTCCAATATTCAAACTCTTCATTTGATTTTATCTCCGGAAATATGCATATGATAACAAAGAAGACGGCAAACATAATGCATAAACCGATCAATATATATATGAAGATATTGCGTAATTCCTTTTTCAAAGCCGGAGACAATTTCCCGCTGCCTGCATTATCCTGCGGGGTGTTTGCTGCAGCGTTCTCCGCACTGTTGATCACTTCGTTACCGGTGTTTGTTTCACTCATAAAACTCCTGAGGCTTCTTTATTGGTGCTTATTAAAAGAAACCTTGTTTTTGTCCTTGTCCTTTTCGGCCTTTTTTGATTCCGACAGATAAAATTTGTATCCCGACATAAATGATCCGCCGATGCCCAGTATCAGGCCGGGGATGAATACCCATTCGCCCAGTCCGACATTGTTGGTCAGAAACCAGCACAGCAGGACGCAGAGTATTATCGGAATGATAATATTGAGCCCTAACTGGCCGAGCATGGATATATTCTTTAATATGTAGGAAAAATTTTTCATATCAGTTCCTTGAATACAAAAAAGCACACAAAAATAATCTATATTATGATAACATATTTGTTTAATTTTTTCAAGTTCGAGTTGAATTTATTTTACCGGTAAATTTATTCTGAAAACTTTGCGTTTATAAACAATTCGGACATCTTTGGCAGTTAAGTCAGGAGAGTGATGATAAATCGTTTAATATATAAATATGAATATTTTTATTCTCATATAGTGCGAAAGATGCTTGTTTTCAGAATAATACATGTCAAAACAAGGGGTAAAAATGCCACCAGGCAAGGTATTTCAATATGTAAATGGATGTATATAATACGAATTAATGGATGTATTAAATTGTACACGAATCACATATATTATTCGGAATGTTAAAAAAATTACACAAACAAAGATAAAAAAATGCTGATTCGTTTAGCAGATTTTTAAAAATTCTATTGACAAATTATAAAAAAAGTCTTAAAATGTTATAAATCGTTTTAGTCAAAGTTGTCCGGAAAGGTTGGATTTATCATGGGAAGAACAAAGAAAGAAATGGACCTTTTAGCGGCATCAGCAGCCAAAAAGAAGAGAAAAGGGAAAATAGAATTCCTTTACATACTTCCTTTTATTTTGCTGGTGGCGGTATTTTCATACTATCCGTTATGGGGATGGGTGTATGCTTTCTTTGATTACAAACCGCCGTTCCCCTTAGAGTGGAAGAATTTCGTAGGACTTAAATGGTTTAAATCCATGTTTGAGAACGAAGTAAAGATAAAGCAGCTCCTCGGTGTTATCAGAAACACCTTCGCCATGAGCGGTATCAGCTTACTGTTCTCATGGTTCCCGATGATCTTCGCAGTGTTTCTTAATGAGATCAAGTGCGTTCCTTTCAAAAAGTTCGTACAGACCGTTACCACACTGCCGAAATTCATCAGCTGGATACTTGTTTATTCAATAGTATTCTCGGTATTTTCAAGTACAGGTGCGGTTAACCAGGTACTTCAGGATTTAAAACTCATAGATCAGCCCAAGCTTTTCCTTCAGTCTGCTGACAATGTTTACTTTACGCAGTGGCTGTGGCTGACCTGGAAGGAAGCTGGCTGGGCAGCTATCATGTATATAGCGGCCATAACCGGTATAGATGAGGAACTTATCGAGGCAGCACGTATAGACGGAGCTTCACGTATGCAGATCATAAGGCATATCACCTTGCCGAGCATCCTGCCTACATATTTCGTTCTCCTGATGCTGAACCTTGCAAACTTCCTTTCAAACGGTATGGAACAGTACTACGTATTCCAGAATGCATTCAATAAAGATAAGATACAGGTTCTTGACCTGTATGTATATAATCTGGCTTTTGGCGGTGGCGGATATTCGCTCTCAACAGCTATCAGTATCCTGAAATCTATAATAAGCCTTACACTGCTGGGCGTAACCAATAAGGTTTCCAAGCTCATCAGAGGCGAAGGTTTCATTTAAGGAGGTGCGAGATGGCTGAAGAAACTGTAAAAAAGAAAGAGCTTTCAGAGAGACAGCTTGAAAAGCTGGCAAGCAAAAAGAAACCACCCAAATATAAGACCAGCATCGGCGATAAGGCGATCAGTGTTATTACCTATATAGTATATACATTCTTTGCCTTCGTCTGCGTTTATCCCTTCTACTATATTTTCATTAATACAATAAGTAATAATGATTTAAGTAAAAGAGGAAAGATCATACTTTTACCGGAAGGTATACATTTCGAGAATTATAAATCGGTTATCGACCTTCCAAACCTGTTTCATGCATTTGAGATTTCGGTTTTAAGAACAGTTGTCGGAACTATACTCACTGTTATAGTCGCAGCTTTCTTGGGCTACATGTTCACAAGAGAGACCATGTGGAAAAGAAAGTTCTGGTACCGTTTCGTTGTAGCTACCATGTATTTCAATGCAGGTATCATACCATGGTTCCTTACAATGTCTAACCTGGGACTGAGAAACAATTTCTGGGCATACATCTTCCCGATGGTAGTCAGTCCGTTCTATATAGTCCTTTGTAAGACCTTCGTAGAGAGCGTACCTAAAGAGCTGCAGGAGGCAGCAGAGCTTGACGGAGCCGGGGTATTGAGAATATTCTGGAGCATTATCCGACCGGTTATAAAGCCCATACTTGCAACCATAGCGATATTTGCAGCGGTAAACCAGTGGAATGCATTCCAGGATACACTGCTCCTTGTTACAGATGACAAGCTGTACACACTGCAGTTTACACTTTGGAATTATATTAACTCGGCAAGTTCACTGAAATCCGTAATAAGCAGTACAGGCAGTTCGGCGTCGGCAGCAGCAACACTTGCCCATGCAGCAACCACAACCTCGGTACGTATGACGGTTACCATCATAGTAGTTACTCCTATCATCCTGGTATATCCGTTCTTCCAGAGGTACTTTACAAAGGGTATTATGATCGGAGCCGTAAAGGGCTGATCATTACCATAAAAACCGTAGCAAAAGCTACACACATTTAATAGGAGGTTTATATGAAAAAAGTAATTGCTTTGTTACTGGCTCTTACACTTGTTATCGGTTGCCTTGCAGCATGCGATAAGAAGGATGAACCCAGCAACAACACATCGGGTGACAACAACACAACCAATAACACATCCGATTCAAACTCTAGCAACACTCCTGCTTCTGAAAAGGAAGAGCTCACTATCGAGATCTACGATAAGGCTGCTAACTATCAGGGGATGCAGGAAGGCTGGTTCGCTCAGGTAGTTAAAGAGCGTTTCAACATCAAGCTTAATATCATCGCTCCTCAGGTAGCAGGTGATGCTATTTACCAGACCAGAGTTTCAACAGGTAACCTTGGTGACATCGTTATCCTTGACCAGAATGAGTTTACTGACTGCTTAAGCCAGGGACTTATCAAGGATATCACAAACGAGTACAAGAATACCAAATACCTCAAGGAATTTGACAAGCAGATCATGACCTTTAACAATGGTATCCCCGGAAACACAGACGGAAAGGTTTATGGATTCCCTACAGAGATGACAAATACCTCTCCTACAGACCGTTCAGAGGATACAATCTATTCAAGCCCTATGCTCCGTTGGGATCTTTACCAGGAGTTAGGCGCTCCCGAGATCAAAGATCTTCAGGGACTTCTTGATGTATTAAAGCAGATGAAGGATGCTCATCCTACAACTGCTGAAGGCGATCCTTGCTATCCTTTCGTTCTTTGGGGCGATTGGGACAACAACGATAACATGCTTGGTATCGCTAACGTTGTTCAGCTTACCACCTGGTATGGCGACAAGATTAAAGAGACAGCTATCCTTCAGAAGGATGGAACCTTTACACCTGTAACAGACAAGAACGGCACATATTACAAGATGCTCAAGTTCCTCAATGACGCTTATCAGATGGGTCTTGTAGATCCCGATTCAGCTACTCAGGACTGGAACAATGTATGGGCTAAGATGTGTAACGGTCAGATGTATCTTATGTGGTACAGCTGGCAGGTAGGTGCTTGGAACTCACAGGAAAGAATCAATAACGGTACCGCTTATATCTTCGTTCCCGTTATGGATCAGACATACTATGCAGATGCAGATGCTTTCTTCGGAAGCGGACGTATCTGGGGCGTTGGTTCAGGCGTAGATGGCGAGAAGTACCAGAGAATTATGGAATTCCTTGACTGGTATGCAAGTCCTGAGTCACTTAATTTCCAGCATGCAGGTATCGAAGGCTATAATTACAAGAAGCTTGACAATGGCAAGTTTGAAGTTATCGCTGAGAATGAAACTGCAGATGCAGACAACAAGGAAATCACCGGTGTAGCTTATACAGGTAAGTACAACGATGGTAACAACAAGATCAATCAGTGGATCGTTGGTGCAGTATCTAAGAACCCTAACACAGGCGAAGGCTATGCTAAGGGATACTGGCAGTCATACAAGGATGCTACAAGCGGCAAGACAAAGCAGGAATGGAAAGCAAGATTCGGTGCTGCTGAGCCTGTAGAGTGGATGAAGAAGAACAACAAGATCCTCATCAGCCCTAACGTATCCGTATCACTTCCTTCAGATACAGCTGATATCGAAGTTAAGCGTGGTCAGTGTAAGCAGGAAATCAAGGATGCATCATGGAGAATGATCTTCGCATCTGACGATGCTTCATTTGACGCTATGTGGGATGAGATGGTTAATAACCTTAACGCTTTCGGATTCCAGGAACTTTACGATTTCGACGTAAAGAGAGCAAAGATTGAAAAGGAAGCTAAGGACGCAGTTAAATAATTAGTATCACTCCTCATTTTTTGCAGGGTCCCTTAAAAATGGGGCCCTGCATATTTGTTTCTTTAGGTAATATTCTCTATTGAAAACCAAGATAGTTTGGGGTAATATATTTATTTATAAGTAAGTGATTAAGATATTTCGCTATGCCCAGGATGAGTATATCTTTCTGAGTGAAGCAAAGAATCTTAAAGATGTTATGAGGATCTGCGGCAGTACAATAAAAGGGAGGTACTTTGAATGGTCAGCTTAAAAGATATTGCGAAAATGTGTAACGTCTCTCCAAGCACGGTTTCTAATGTGTTAAACGGAAAGAGCAGTATGAGCGATGAGGTAAAGCAGCGCGTACTTGAGGCAGTAAGAGAGACTGGCTACCAGCCTAATTACTACGCAAGAAACATGAGGACCAACAAATCCGGTACCATAGGTATAATAGTTGAGGATCTCTGTCAGTTCAGTTCTCCTTTTATAGTTGAAATGATCCTGGAGTTCCTGGAAAAGAAGGGATATCGTCCCATACTTATGAATCTTCGCATGTATCATAAACTGAAAAATACCAGTATCGAGGATGAGGATACGCTTTGCTCTATCCTGGAGCCGGTGGTACAGCAGATGGAAGCGGTAAAGGTGGAGGGCGTTATATATGTAGCGGCCCATTGCAGGATGCTTAAAAAGGTACCCAAGCTTGTTACCAAGATAAACAACAATGTGGTTTACACATATGCATATGCTGATTCCAGGGATAACAGGAGCATAATTATAGACGATGAGAGCGGTGCCAAGGATATGATGGACTATATCATATCAAAAGGTCATAAGAATATAGGTATCATCGCCGGTACAGCCGACAATTTCCATACCATAGCCCGTATAAAGGGATGCCAGCAGGCACTGTTCAATGCGGGGATGCTGTTTAATCCCGATCATCTCTTATATGGTGAGTGGGATATGCAGAGCGGATATGATCAGGCAAAGAAACTCCTGAAGAACGGAGAGATCACTGCACTTTGGTGCATGAATGACCGTATGGCCTCGGGTGCATATGGGGCAGCCAGGGAGCTGGGACTTGAGATAGGAAAAGATATTTCCATAGCCGGATTCGATAACCATGAGTTGAGCCGCAGCCTGTATCCCCAGCTGACTACTTTTGAGCTTCCTCTTTACACCATAGGCTATTGTGCAGCACAGGCTCTGGTAGAAGAATTAACAAACGAAGAAGAGGAAAAGAAAGACAATCAACCTATGAAATGTAAGGGCCGGATGATAATCCGCGATTCCGTTGCTGATTTGACAAAATAGGAATAATTTAGTATAATATGATACGGTCGTGATTTATACCACTACCGTATCATTTTTATTTGGAGAATATATGTTTAAAAATAAAAAAATCAGACCATTTATGAGGTTCATCCTTATGTGGCCCTTATATCTGGTCATTTTGCTTGTTATAATGAACATATATGTTTATTTCCTGGATTCGCGTGCCGGAAAGATAGTCACCGTATTTATCCTGGTTTATATAGCCGGAGTTACGGTGATAGTTTTACTGAAACGCGGCCAGATAAATGAACAGCTTGTCAAATTCGGAGCGAGCTTCGGACAGGTCCAGAAAAACCTGATAAAGGAGATGGCCATCCCGTATGCACTTTTGGACAGTGACGGGAGACTGCTCTCGGCAAACAATGAGTTCACAGAGCTCTGTAAAGAAAAGATAAGGCTGAAGCTGAACATTTCCCAGATATTCCCCGAATTAGGGAAAAATGCTCTCCCTGCGGATAACGATGTCTCCGTAGTACATGTATCCATGGAAGACGGGAAAAAGTTCCGTGCCGAATTAAAGAACGTATATGTTGACGAAGCGGATTGGAACGAGGAAAAGAAGAGCATCGTAGACAGCCGTGAAAATGTGCTGATCTCGGTATTTTTCTATGATGAGACGGAAATCCTCGAATTACAGAAGTATTTAAAGGACAGGCAGCTGGTAGTAGCACTTCTTTATATTGATAATTACGAGGAAGCCCTCGAGAGCATCGATGAAGTAAGGCGTTCACTGCTCAGCGCTCTTATAGACAGAAAGATAAACAAGTATTTCCAGGACTATCAGGCATTGCTTAAAAAGATAGAAAAGGATAAATACCTTATCGTATTCCAGAACCTTTATCTGGAAGAGCTTAAAGCGGGCCGTTTTACGATCCTTGATGAAGTACGTGATGTTAATATCGGTAATGAAATGGCAGTTACGGTGAGCCTTGGTATCGGTACCGGTATTGATTCCTATATCGACAGCTATGAAGCAGCCCACACTGCTATCGACCTGGCACTCGGACGAGGCGGAGACCAGGTAGTAATAAAGGATAAAAATGAGTTCCTGTATTATGGCGGAAAGAGTGCTTCAGTGGGCAAGAGTACCCGTGTAAAGGCGAGAGTTAAAGCTCAGTCCTTCAGGGAGATCATTGAAGAGAACGAAAAGGTTATCATCATGGGACACAGTATGCCCGATGCAGATGCGTTCGGTGCAGCGGTGGGCGTATACAGGATTGTCCGTTTCCTTGGCAAAAAGGCGTATATAGTACTCAACAACGTTTCGGATTCGATCTCAATGGTCGTTGAGCGTTTTAACAGCGATCAGGCCGGAGCAGAGTATTCGGATATGATACTTAATTCCGAGCAGGCCCTTGCCATGTACGATGATAACACCGTACTGGTAGTTGTGGATGTAAACAGGCCGAGCTATACCGAGTGTCCCGAGCTTTTGGAAATCGCAAAGACCAAAGTTCTTTTTGACCACCACCGTCAGACATCGGATTCGATAAATGATGCGGTTCTTTCCTATATAGAACCGTATATTTCATCAGCATGCGAGATGGTTACCGAGATGCTTCAGTATGTCGGTGACGGACTGAAATTGAAAACCATTGAGGCTGAGGCAATGTACTCCGGTATCATGATAGACACAAACAACTTTACTACCAAGACCGGTGTACGTACATTTGAAGCCGCAGCATTCTTAAAGCGCTGCGGAGCGGATGTTACCCGTATCAGAAAAGCATTCCGTACCGATATGGACGAGTATGTGGCAAAGGCACGTGCTATTTCAACCGCAGAAATATTCCTCGATGGATTCGTGCTTGCAGACTGCGAGGCTGAATCCGTAGGCTCACCGACCGTTCTCGGAGCGCAGGTGGCAAACGAGCTGATGGATATCAACGGAGTAAAAGCAAGCTTTGTGTTTACGGAGTATAACAATCAGATATACATAAGTGCCCGGTCGATAGACGAGGTCAATGTCCAGATCATCATGGAAAAACTCGGTGGCGGCGGACACATGAGCGTGGCCGGAGCACAGCTGTCCTGTTCCAGGGAAGAGGCTAAACAGAGAGTAAGAGACGTGCTGAGAGAAATGGCCGACAACGGAGAGATATAATATAGAAAGAAGGAATTAAAATGAACGTAATATTGTTACAGGATGTAAATAAATTAGGTAAGAAGGGCGATGTCGTAAAGGTAAATGACGGCTATGCCAGAAATTTCATCCTTCCTAAAAAACTGGGGCTGGAAGCTACAGAAAAAAACCTTAAGGATTTAGCTGTACAAAAGGCAGAGGAAGAAAAGAGGCAGCAGGAAATATACCAGGAGGCAGTAGTCTTAGGTGACGAGTTAAAGAAGAAGACCGTAAAGCTCTCAATAAAGGGTGGCGAAGGCGGAAAGACCTTTGGCTCAATTACTGCAAAAGAAATTGCTCAGGGACTTCAGGAGCAGACAGGTATCGAGATAGATAAAAAGAAGCTTGTACTGGCAGATGCCATCAAAAACGCAGGCTCATACAAGGTAGGAGTAAAACTTCACCCCAAGGTTACCGTGGACCTGAAGGTGGATGTTGAACTTACCTGATATTATCTGTTGCTATATGGTTTAAAAAGGGCGGATCTGCTTTGACTAAAGGCGAATCCGTCTTATGTTTCCTACATGAGTATATTTGCTGTATACATATATATAGGTAGAAATACTATTGGAGAAGGTATATATAAATGGACGAAGCTGCTATAAAAAGAACACCGCCGAACGATGCCAGTGCAGAACAGGCCGCAATCGGCGCTATGATAAATGATAATGAAATGATCCCGATAGTGGCGGAAATCATCACGGCTGCGGATTTTTACCAGCCCAGATACGCTAAACTCTTTGAGACGATCATAAAGATGAATGATGAGCGTCAGCCCGTCGATATCATCACATTGAGCGATAAGCTGGCAGAACTCGGAGTACCGAAAGAAGAGGCGGACATAAAGTTCTTAAGAGAGCTGACATTGTCTGTGCCTACCTCGGCCCGTGCAAAGTATTATGCTGAAATAGTAGCTAAAAAGGCCACCTTAAGGAGACTGGTAAAGGTTTCCGACGAGATAGCAAATGAGTGTTACAGTGACGGCAATACTTTGGAGAACATCCTGGATACCAGCGAGAAGCTGATATACGACATTTCGCAGAAGCGCAGGATGCGTGACTACGAAGATATCAGGGATACCGTTATGAAAGTCCTTGATAACATAGATGCCGCATCAAAGAACTCCGGCTCTGTAACGGGTATATCAACAGGATATTATGATCTTGATTACAAGACGGCAGGCTTCCAGAAATCGGATCTTCTGCTTCTGGCTGCCCGTCCTTCAATGGGAAAAACCGCTCTGGCACTGAATATCGCAGAGCATGTAATATTAAAGGAAAAGATACCTACAGTATTTTTCAGTCTCGAAATGTCAAGGGAACAGCTAGTAAACAGACTGATATCGATGAACTCGAGGGTTGATGCCCAGAAAATCCGTACGGGAAAACTGGAGCCGGATGAGTGGGGGAACCTTGTAGCGAGCGCAAGGGAGCTCGGTGAATCGACTCTGATAATAGACGATACCCCCGGAATATCTGTCAGGGAGATGAGATCAAAGTGCCGAAAACTCAAGATGGATAAGGGCCTCGGCTTTATCATAATAGACTACCTTCAGCTGATGACAGCCGGCGGCAGGTCTTCGGAGTCTAGGCAGCAGGAGATATCCGAGATATCGAGATCCCTAAAGGCACTTGCCCGTGAGATCAACTGTCCCGTACTTGCACTTTCACAGCTCTCACGTGATGTAGAAAAGAGAGACAACAAGAGACCCCAGCTTTCGGACCTTAGAGAGTCGGGAGCCATAGAGCAGGATGCCGACGTGGTAATGTTTATCTACAGGGATGAATATTATAATAAGGAATCCGAGAAAAAAGGCATAGCCGAAGTCATCATAGGAAAACAGCGTAACGGCCCCACCGGTACCATAGAGCTGGGCGCACAGCTGCAGTATTCACGATTTGTAAACTTACAGAAATAAAAAAGAAAAATCCCCCGGAAAAATCCGGGGGATTTGGTTTCTAAATGAAAAACCGTACTTATGCCTGCTGAGGAGCACCTACGGGGCAGGTTTCAGCGCAAGCGCCGCAATCTACACAAGCGTCTGCATTGATCTCGTACTTGCCATCACCCTCTGCGATAGCACCTGCGGGACAACCCTCTGCACAAGCACCACAGCTGATGCAGTCTTCACTAATCTTATAAGCCATTTTAATTTCCTC
>JAEEVK010000080.1 GCA_016287095.1 Lachnospiraceae bacterium | reverse complement strand
CCTGGACTACTACCCTACCCCTCCAGACCGACTTAAATTTAGTGTCCCATTATTGGTACATCAAAATGACCTATTCGCCTATCGGTGAAATAGGTTTTCAACCACTCAACACTTCAGTGTTGATCTGGAGGCCTCATCGAGATGATGGTGGCCAATGTTCCACGTAGAACAGAACATATTTTCGAGTGTGTACTAATATTGGTCTTGACAAACTATTGTTTTTGTGAATGAGTTTGTGTATGATTTAGGTATCAATGAAAGGAAGGTGCATTATGGCATTATTTTGGTACCCTGAACTAAACGAAAAGTTTAGTTTTGATAAACCTATTCCGAAGGGTGCATTGATGCACTCGTATGATCTTTACTATCTTCTCAGGCTGCAGTCCATGTTCAAGTATGACGGCCTGCCTGATTCAGTCCCGGCCAAATGGCTTGAGCACTATCTGCTTGTAAATGGATCATGTGCTTTTGTCATGGACGGTGATGAACTCATCTGCACAACTGGAGGTTGGGGCGGCCTACCGGACCGTTATTATATCCCTACTCAGTATATAGTATCTAATCCTTATGTTAAGGAAGAGACACGCAGGACTTACACCATAGGTGAAGACTGCGTACTTGCAAGGAATGATACTTATGCACGTGGCCTGCTGCCGCTGATTCAGGAGAAGACCAGACTGCTTACTGAAAACTATGTATCAATGAATATGTCTACTATCCTTACACGTGCAATGCTTAACCTTGTAGCATTGACAGGGCAGGATAAGGAAAGCATTGACTTGTGGCTGAAGAAGCTTGAAAGGGGTGAACTTGGTGCAATACTGAGCAAACCTAACTTTGCAGGCAATGATAATGCAAACATCAGTGCAGTGCCTTTTGCTCAGGTTGCAGGTACCTTGACTGATCTCATCGAAGAGAGACAGTATATCAAGGCAAGTCTTTATAATGATCTTGGCCTTAATGGTAATTACAATATGAAGCGTGAAGCGATCAACTCAAACGAGTCACAGCTCAATGATGATATGCTTCACCCTCTTATTGATGAAATGCTCAAGTGCCGCAAAGAGTTTATTGAAGAAGTCAATGACATGTTTGGTACAAACATTTCAGTTGAATTTGATTCAGCGTGGGCCGATAACGAACTTGAGAATGAAGCTGCTTTAGAGTCAATTGAAGCTCAGGCTGCAATGACAGAAGAAGCTGCTGAAGCTCCTGCTGAAGAAGAGACTTCAGAAGAGATCACAACAGAAGAAGCCCCTGCACCTTCTGAAGAGACAGAAGAGATAACAGAAGTAGCACCGGCAGAAGAAGCTGCAGCTGAAGACCAGACAGAAGAGCAGCCTGATATTGTTGAAGTGCTTGAAGACCTTACAGATGCAGTTGAGCAGATAGCAGAAGAGATAAGTGAAGACGGCTCTTCTGAAGAGAGTGTAGAGAAGGAAGGTGAAGAATAATGCCTGATATTGATTTTGAAAGAATCACGGTTAATATGGTGCCTTCAGGCGAATTGCCTGTATTTCATGCTTCACAGTATGAAACGGCAAGGCCCTTCATTGCTGATCTCTTTTGGGGTGATACTGAATTTGCACCGGGAGATGACAGCTGGGCTGAGATAGACATTAGAAAAGTAGACGGTAACATCATCATTATGAGTGACGATGTTTCAATAGAAGGTAATGTTGTTTCAGTTGTGTTACCTCAGCAGGCTGTTACCTGTATCGGTAAGAACATAGGACAGATTAAGATTTATTCAGCAGAAGATCAGCTGGTTGCTACACTTAACTTTATTCTTGAAGTACAGCCGGATCCACTCGCAGGCGGTGTTGATTCTGAGACGGCTATTGATAATCTTGAAAGTCAGATAGCCGCTATTGTTCCTGAAGTAATTGGTGATGATTACTACAATAAGACTGAAGTTGATACACTGCTTAACGGCAAGGCAGATGCTGCAACAACTTATACAAAGACAGAAGTTAATAACGCACTGGCATTAAAAGCAAACAGCAGTGACCTTGCAACAGTTGCGACAACAGGCGATTATGATGATCTCCTTAATAAGCCGACAATTCCTGCAGCTCAGATCCAGTCAGACTATGCTCAGGCCGATAATACGAAGCTTGATTATATCAAGAATAAGCCTGACATTGCCGGCATGATCGCAGCTGCAATTGATAACATCTTACCTATTGTATCTGATTCAGGTGCAATTGCTACAATTAACGTGGGTTTAGAGAGAGTATTAAAGACTATTACGGTTGATCCTCTTGCTACACAGGTTGTTAGATGTGGTCTTAATCTTTGGGACGAGGAATGGGAAAGTGGTATTTGGACAAACACGGGTGAAAAGTATGTTGAACCCCGTTCGATTCGTTGTGCAAATTATATTAAAGTTGTTCCAAATTCAACTATCTATATGTATTTTTCAAATACATATACATCGGGTTTGATTATTCGTTGTTTAAATGCCAACAAAGAATTTATTTCAACCGTTATTCAGTCTTCAAGGGGTATTGTAAACATACCAAACAACTGCGAATACATTGTTTTTTGCACAGTTTCAGCAGATGAAATAACAACATATGGTGACGATATAAGTATAAATCGTCCGGCAAGCGACACGGCATATCACGAATATAATGGCAATACATACCCTGTTGCAGACATTGATACTATTACAACATTAAACGGTGTAAACAACATATTTGCAGATGCAGGAGACGTAAGTGTAAGTGCTTACGATTCTATTCAGCATTATATTGATAATCAGTGAGGTGTTATATGAAAGAACTCAAAGATTATTTTCCTAACGGTTATGAAGGTAACGGCATTTTTACCGCCATATCAGCGATAAGCTGGTTTGGCGGCATCAGTCCGGCTAACCTTGATACATATTTCATGCTTAATCATGGTGAAAAGCTGGCTTCAAAAGTGTGCGACATGTTCACTGATGCAGACGGACATATCACCGGGGATAAGCTGAAAAACCTTGCCAGAGTGCTGCATAACGCAAACATTGAATCGTGGAAGAGACAGTATGAGGCATTGACGGCAGAATATAATCCTATAGAGAATACGGATTATATTGAGACTTACAAAGGAAGTGTTTCAGGCACCTCAGGCGGATCCACAACGCAGACAGGAAAAGTTACAAACGAGAATGACACATATGGTTTTAACTCTTCTTCTGCAGTGCCGGAGTCAAAGAGCACAACAACTTATGATTCACAGAACCCTGTGAAGTCAACGGTAAGTGCGAACAGCTCAGGGCAGGACCAGCATGAGATCAGAAAGCATGGTAACATAGGGGTAACAACAAATGCCACTATGGTATCTGAGGAACTTCGTCTTAGAGCTGAAAACAAGTTCTTTGACATTTTATGCAGTGATGTATGCAAAATGATTGCATTATCAATATTCTAAAAAAGGAAGGTAAATAAACATGGACGTAACACAGGTTGCAACATTAGTTAACTCGGTATTTTCTGAGAAAGTTGGTGCGTCAGCACTGCTCGAAACTGACCTCAGTAACGTGGTTGACGTAGGTAACGCAATTTTTAACAACATGAGCTATGATAAGTTCACTGGTGCCTTAATCGATAGGATCACTCGTGTAATTTTCGTAGACAGAAAGTATGTTGGTGCACTCGCAAAGCTCAAGAGGGAGCAGTGGGAGTACGGCATTAAGGAGAAGATCTATCTCACAGAACTTCCTGTTGCTGTTGACGATGATGCTTACCAGCTCGTAGACAACACAAACTATCCGCAGGACACATTCAAGCAGCCTTCTGCAGCGGCTAAGTTCTATCAGCACATGAACAATTTCCGCATTGACATTTCAGTTGCGGAAAAGCAGGCACGTTCAGCATTTGCTTCTGCAGATCAGCTGAACAGCTTCGTCTCTCTCCTGTTTAACAGCGTAGACACGGCACTTGCTATCCGCATGGAAGGACTTTCAGAGTCTATCATCGCAACACTTGCAGGAAATGTCATTTATGACGATATTAATGATCTTGATCCTTCAAAGACAGGTATTAAGGCCGTTAACCTCCTGAAGCTCTACAACGATCAGTTTGATCCGGGCGGAAATAACCCCCTCAAGGCTGCAGATGCTCTTTACACTCCTGCTTTTATCAAGTTTGCAGTGCTCACTATTTCCGAGTACATTGACAAGCTTAAAAAGGCATCTACACTCTTTAACTGCGGTAAACTTGTCCGCTTTACCCCTAAGGATAAGCAGCAGCTTCTGCTCTTGAGCCGTTTTAAAAAGTGTGCGGACGTATATCTGCAGAGCGACACATTCAACGAGGAATACACAGCACTTCCTCTTTCTGAGTCTGTAGCATACTGGCAGGGCAGCGGCACTGATTACGGCTTTGATAACATTTCAAAGATTCACGTAGACATTAAGGACCCTGCTGATCCTACAAAGACTATTGAGGTTGAATGGGGCGGTATTCTTGGTGTACTCTTTGACTACGATGCTGCAGGCATTGACTGTGAAGAGAGAACAGTAAGCAGCCATGTAAACGCCGCCGGCTTGTTCACAAACTACTTCTACCACCAGACATGCCGTGACTGGATCGATCTGAATGAAAATGCGTGTGTCTTCTTCATCGGTGAAGCTGCGGGCGAGTAATCTGATTCATTAACAATATACGTAAGTAGTTTTCATATACTACTTACGTATATGATTAGTAAATTAGAAAGGGGAATAATCCATGAAGTGGTGTTTTCTTGACTGTTACGAAGGTTATCCGGCATGGGTGCAGGAACCGTATAAAGTAACTATCAAATGTGATGATTATCTCTACAGCTGCATACCTGATGATGGCAGTTATTACTACATCAGACAGGCAGATCCGGACGGATATGATTCACTCGATGACATTGGTGAAATTCTCGTACAATACCGCACATTTGATCCTAACCAGTTCAATATATTCAACATGAAGTCTGACTGGTTGATGCAGCCGTCAGTGCTTGCCAACGACTGGGCATCACCTATATTAAGCATGTTCGGTTTTGACAGCAATGAAGTTGTGCAGAAGTCGAACTGGTCCGTTTACTATCAGATATATAACGATCAGAACTCATGGGCTTTAGGTGATAATAACTTCGGCGGCGGTGAGCGTATGACTCAGGGCCTGTTTGCTGCTGAACGTACTCCTGACATAGGCTGGGATAATCTTTGGTTTGACAATGCAGGCGGTAATCCTCATTTTTGGTATGAGTTTGATATTTACCCTGAGCGTTTCATCAGCTCAGGCGTTTATGCTTCAGCTGCTTTCAGTGAGCCTTTAACTCCTGCAGCCGGTTACGGACGTGGCGGAAGAGTAGTATTTAATCTTTGGCAGGACGTAAACACAGGCAAATATAATTTTGAGATATACGTTAAGGGGTATGATAAAAATCTTAATCCTATTATCGATAATCTTGACGGCAAGGCTACAGGGAAGATATTGGATATGTCAAACCCTGTTCCTGAAGACGGTGATGATAAGAACAAGGGCGGTTATGGTCCCGGTGACGATATAAACGATCCTGTAATAATTCCTTCACTTCCGGGCAGTGACATGACATCAACAGGTTCATTAAGAATATATACAGTGTCTGCTGCACAGGTTAAGCAGCTCTTTGAATATCTTCATTCACATGATCCTGCTGTTTCAGTCATGAAATGGTGGTCTAATCCTATGCAGGCCATTATCTCGCTGCATTATCTCCCTTATGCTATTAGACATAAAGGATCTGCAGAAGAACTTAAAATATTAGGCACTCCAACAGGTATTACAATGCAGCCTGCAGAGCAGTTTCAGACTATCCACTTCGGGCACTACGATCTTGCAGTAGACTCAAACACATATCTGGACTTTGCACCTTACACCAAAGTAAGCATTTACCTTCCGGGC
This sequence comes from Lachnospiraceae bacterium, assembly GCA_016287095.1. Taxonomy (GTDB): domain Bacteria; phylum Bacillota; class Clostridia; order Lachnospirales; family Lachnospiraceae; genus RUG11977. Next base: position 7,570 of record JAEEVK010000080.1, on the reverse strand, counting down.
ATCGGTATTCGTGAACTCAACACTGATGATGTTATGGGGCAGCGTATATGGGTAGTTTACCATTGCGATAACTGCACAGGCCAGTTCATGGCATTTGTTGCGATAGGTAAGACAGAAGCAAAGGCTTCTGTAAGATACACTTTCAGCGGTTCCGTTGCGGCTTCATTTCCTCTCACTCAAGAGAATTGGGGCAATGTTTACATTGCAGCTGCAACAATGGCGGCAGGTGCCATCGGCGGCGGTGTTGCTCAGGGTGCAGCCGCTATGACATCAGGTGAAAGTGGATCCAAAATTTTATCATCAACCATAGGTGGAGCAATGGAGGGAGCCGGAATTAGTGGCCCTAATATCGGAAACTCAATTAACAGCCTTTCAAAGCCTACTATAACACGCTCAGGAACTGTATCGGGTACCACTTCACTGTTTTCAGTTAAAAAGCCATATCTCATCGTTGAACGTCCTGACTATCAGTCTTTTGCAGGCTTCGCTGATACAAAAGGTTATCCGTGCGGCACATACTATCCTTTCAGTAAGTTAAGCGGTTATACTGTAATTGAAGCAGTTAATCTTGTAGACATACCGGCAACTGTAACGGAACTCAATGAAATTGAGTCACTTCTTAAATCGGGGGTACATTTCTAATGGCAGGAATAGCATTGAATATCTATCTGACTAAATCAGAAAAAACGGCACTGTCTAAAGTGCTCACTGATAAGATCGAACTGACCGGCACGCTTAGGGATCCGTCAGACATACTTAACCCGTCTATTGAGATACAAGCCAGTGCTCAGACAATAGCGGCAAGGAACTATTTTGATATTCCTGCATTTGGACGTAAGTATTTTATTACCGAGATCACATCAGACAGTTACGGACTTGTAACTATACACGGACATGTTGACGTGCTGTCTACTTATGAAACGGAGATAAGGACTAAAAATGCAGGCATCGTAGGCCGGTCTGCGAGCCGTTATAACTTATTCTTTGACGATAACACGATAAAGACAGATGTAAAGACAAAGATACTGACTAAGAATGATTTTAAGAATGGCGGATATTTTGTAGACGATCCGCACATTGCACTTGTAGTTGTTGGCTAAGGAGGATAAAAAACATGAATGAATGGGCACAGTTAATATCCACACTCGGTTTTCCGATAATATCTGCAGTTGCATTATTTTTTGGCTGTAAATACCTTTTGGAAATGCAGCAGAAAAATACGGATAAGATGTTTGCAATGTATGAAAAAAGCAGTGAGGAAAATCGTGAGGCCATTGAAGCATGCACAAAAGCAGTTGACAGGCTTTGTGAAAAGTTAGGTGATGATAAATGAAGATCACATCACGTGAAGCGGTAAGGACCGCATACAGCCAAGTAGGATATAAGGCTGAGAAGGGCAAGAAGAATAAATATGCCGCATGGATAGATTCACACTTTCCGACATTCTACAACGGCAGGAAGAACGGTGCCAACTGGTGTGATGTATTTGTTGACTTCTGCGTTTTATGGAACACCAAGAACGCAAAAGATGCTGAATATATTTTATGCCAGCCGTCACGCAGCTGCGGTGCCGGGTGTAAGTGGTCTTATAATTACTATAAGTCAAAGCATCGTAATACCAGCATACCGCACTATGGCGATCAGATATTTTTAAATACCAAGGCCGGCATGTGCTGTCATACAGGCATGGTTTATAAAGTAGATAATAAATATGTTTACTATGTTGCAGGCAATGAAGGCGGCGGCAATGGTGAAGTAAAGAAGCATAAAATTCTGAAGACCAGTGAGAAAATTTATGCCTATGGTAGACCTCGCTACACTGATACTGTATAATGTAATTGCTGATAAGCTCCTACATACTTAGGGATTTCCGACATGACGTGCACCTTTGCAGATTCGGGTGCACGTCTTCTTTTTGTAATAATTTATGTATTGAAATAGGCTCTCATTTCTGTTATCTTGTAAGTGGTCGGAAGCCAAACACATAATCGAAAGGAGCTTAACATGCTTAAAACAGAAACATTTATCCCTAAATTTGAAATTCACAAAGTCACTTATGTGACAGCCTCAGGCACCGCTATAACGCAGTATAATCTGTTTGTTGACGGTGTGTTTCAGTGGACTTATGACACACGTGATGAACTCATGGCGGCCCTTGAAGTTATGCTGCAGGGGGTGATCTCATGAACAACGATTTAATCAGCCGTGAGGCTTTGAAAAAGACATTTGACGATTATATCAAGGCTAACCCAAATGTATCGGGCGTTTTTGAATTAGGAAAATTCATAATCGACAATGCCCCGACAGTTGATACTTATACCATAGAGGATATACAAACGGTGCGAGAAGATGCTCTTATTTTGGGTGCTAAATTAGCACAAAGACCGCAAGGCGAGTGGATAGCATTATACGAAAATGACGGAACTCCAATAGGGTGCAAGTGCCCGTATTGTGATGATGAACCTCAAATTGTAAATACAAACTTTTGCCCTAACTGTGGAGCAGATATGCGGAAAGGCGGTGCGGAATGATTATCTCACGTAAAGAATACGAGACAATGAAGGCAGTCATTGACTCACTCAACTGGACTATCACACACAAGAACAATGAGATAGCAAGACTCAAAGCGGAAATTGCAAGGAATGACAGAGACATCAGAGCACTGCATTATGCTTTAAGCGGTGAATATATAGACTTTCCGGGAAAGGGGGGTAATGCCGATAATACCGGTGCAGACATTAACGACATTTTAGATTTATGAAAGGACACTGAATTATGTTTAAGTCAGAAAAGAAAGAAAAGAAGAACTACGAAGTAAGCGTTATCAACGCACGTCAGACAAAGAACGATTCTATCGTAATGGTAGACATTGAGGTAAACGGTGTTAAGATCTACAGCTGCATCTTTAAAGAGATCATCTGCAAGAAGGACGGAGACAAGCATAAGAAGGGTGATGTGTGCTATGTGCTGAATCTCCCTCAGGTGAAGGGCACAGACGGCAAGTATTATGACCGTGTTTGGTTCCCTACTTCTAACTCCATGATCGAAGACATTAAGAAGCAGATAGAAGATAAATTGTCATAACAGCATCATATAATATGATGCTCAGGCCCCTTGAAATACAGGGGCCTTTTTATAAGGAAACAATAATATGAAAGAAAAAATAGCAGATAATTTCGGACTTATTATGATAGGCATTATTTTACTTATTGCATTTGCTTGTATTGGATTAAGAATCTATGTTTTTACTCATTATGCTGACACACCTATTAAAGACGTTCCTGCTTGGGCTTATTGGGTAATGGATAATGGAGGTAATAATAAATGATGTTCGTAAGTAATACCAGTTATGGCGGCCCGGCACTGTGCGAGTCCTGCGTGTGGCCTACGGCCTTGGAGAAGAAGGAAGACGGTGTTTATGCTCTTTGCTCTAAGCAGCATGACATTGTTTGTAATTGCGGTGTATGCAAAGAATACATAGAAAGGAATAAGTATGAGTAAACCGTTTTATGTTGACGGCCTGACTGTAGATCAGATACTTTCAATGGATCCTGCAGAAATGGCTAAACTGAACAAAAGAGAGATTTCAAGGGCACTGCGTACAGTTTCACTTGCGGCTAATAAGCGTATAGACAAACTGCTTCAGTATGCAACAAAAACAAAACACGGCTACGAACAGAACCCAAAAGCAAAAAAAGCCATTGCAACAGATGCTTTGAACTGGGTAACGTCTGACGGCACCACAAAACCCAAGTTCGGTGTTAAGAGATCAGAGACACGTAATCAAATGATCGCTCAGATCGGCAAAATTCGGCAGTTCATGAACATGAAGACCAGTACAGTAACCGGGGCCGTGAACGTCCGTAAGGCACGTGAAAAAAACATATTCGGTAAGACCAGAGAACAGGCTTCAAGAGGTCAGAGCAAAAGGGAAAAACAAAGAACATATAAGAACTTTCAGCAAATGTATAGTTTTGTTTGGGGTGCTTACCATAAGTATAGAGAGCTGAAAGGACAGGATCCTCACGCTCATTACGAGGACTCAATGCAAGTAATACAAATATTGGCTTCTGCTATAGTGTACGGCATGTCAGAAGATGAAGCTGTTAGATATGCCGCTGAAGAAATGCAGCGGCAATACGAAGAACAGCAGGCACAATATGAAGACCTTGTTGGTGACGATTTTACAGACTTCGGAAATTTCAATGTTTAAGTTGGATCCTAACCCTCACAGTATAGAAGAGCTTGACAGCATACTTGATGAAGCAATGGAGAACGGAACACAGACTAATAAGAACAATATTACTTATTGGAATATCGTTTTTGCGTTTGATATTGAAACAACTTCATTCACTGATAAGCCTACAAAGCAGGACCAGAATGAGAAGCGGTCTGTTATGTACGTTTGGCAGCTTGCAATTAATGGACGTGTCATAATAGGCCGCACATGGTCCGAGTTCATCATGGTGATGAATAAGATCACAGTTACGCTTGAACTTTCAAAGTACACACGCATACTGATCTTCATTCATAACTTCGCTTTTGAATTTCAGTTTATCCGTACCTTCTTTAACTGGCATAAGGTATTCGCAATTGATAAGCGTAAGCCTATATATGGAATTACTGAAACAGGTATTGAGTTCAGATGTTCTTATATACTTACCAATTATTCGCTTGAGAAGCTCGCAGGACAGCTCACAAAGTATAAAGTGAGTAAATTAGTAGGCGACCTTGACTACTCGCTTATACGTCATTCTGAGACGGAATTGAGTGACACTGAGCTGCAGTATTGTATCAATGACGTGCTCGTAATATCCGCATACATTAAAGAGCAGATAGAAAAGGAAAAATATATTCATAAAATACCGCTTACATGTACCGGCTATTGCAGAAGGTTTGTGCGTAAAAATTGTTTATATGGTCCTGTCTTCAAGAACTGGCGTAGACAGTTTAGGAATTACCATAACTTCATGAAGGGCCTGCAGATCACTTCATTATCAGAATATGAGCAGCTGAAGCGTGCTTTTCAGGGCGGCTTCACTCATGCCGGCATGGCATGGTCTAATCTGACTATCAGGAACGTAGACCATGTAGACTTTACGTCTTCATATCCTTATGTGCTTCTTTCTGAGCAGTTTCCTATGAGCACTGCAAAAGAGATAGATGCAAGTAAGATCACCAAAGAGCAGTTTGAGAACTATCTGAAGCACTATTGTTGCTTATTTGACTGCAGATTTCATAATCTCAAGCCTAAGTTTGAATTTGAATCTTACATAAGCGTTTATAAGTGCTGGCTTAAAGTAGGCGTGATAGAAAACAATGGCAAGGTATACAGTGCTGATTATATCGGCACTACCATAACTGAAACGGACCTGAAGATAATAAATGCACTGTATACGTTTGATTCTATCGAAGTAAGCAATATGAAGATATATGAAAAAGGCTATCTTCCTATTGAAGTAATCAGATCTATTATCAAGCTTTATCAGGACAAAACAACACTGAAGGGCGTAAAGGGTAAAGAGAATGAATATCTTGTGTCTAAAGGCCTGCTCAATTCAGTATATGGCATGATGGTAACTGACATAGTAAGAGATGAGATCATATACGATAACGGACAATGGAGCGAAGAGAAAGCAGATGCACAACATGACCTTGATAAGTATAACAAGTCACGCAGAAGGTTTTTATTCTATCCTTGGGGAGTTTGGTGCACTGCGTACGCCAGACGTAACTTATTTTATGGAATTTTGGAATGTGCCGGGGATTATATTTACGCTGATACTGATTCTATTTTTTATACTAATGCTCAGGCACACGAAGACTTTATAAACAGATATAACGCATTATGTGAAAAGAAGCTGCGTATAATGTGCGAGCACTATGGTATTGATTATGATACTGAGTTAGTGCCAAAGACGATCAAGGGAGTGCCTAAGCCTATAGGCGTATTTGACTATGAGCCGCATATTGACCGCTTCAAGACACTTGGTGCTAAAAGGTACATGACGGAGATAGACGGAGAACTGTCTATTACAGTTTCAGGCGTGAACAAAACAGTTGCTATTCCTTGGCTTGTAGAGAAGCTCGGCATTGATGGAGCATTTGAAGCATTTGAAGAAGGCCTCATAGTGCCGGAAGATGCAACAGGAAAGCTCATACATTATTATATAGATAAGCCTTATGAGGGAGAGATAACGGACTATCAGGGCAAGACGATCCACTACTATGCACCGTCCGGGGTTTATCTTGAGAAGGCTACATATTGTTTCGATATATCGAAAGACTACATAGACTTTTTGAAAGGAGTATTTTATACAAAATGAAGTATTACAGTCTTAATAACATTCTGAAGAAAAAAGCCCGGTATAACATCGTATTCGGTGAACGATCAAACGGTAAGACATACAGCGTACTGGAATATGGTGTTAAAGAGTATTTTAAATCAGGCAAGCAGATAGCCGTTATCAGAAGATGGAGAGAAGACTTCAAAGGTAAGCGTGGAGCTGCATATTTTGATAACCTCGTTTGCAATGGTGAAGAAGTAAACAAGGTTAAGGAATTATCAGGCGGCAAGTACGATCATGTTACATATCTTTCAGGTAAATGGTATTTTGCATACTTTGATGAAGAACTGGAGAAGTATGTAAACAGTCCTGAGCCGTTTGCTTATGCGTTTGCACTCACGGAAATGGAGCATGAGAAAGGTAACAGCTATCCCTTAGTGCAAACAGTTCTTTTTGATGAGTTCATGAGCCGCGGCATGTACGTGCCTGATGAGTTTGTATTATTCATGAACACCCTCAGTACGATCATAAGACATAGAGACAATGTAACAGTATTCATGTGTGCTAATACCGTTGACATGATCGGGTGCCCTTACTTTAAGGAAATGGGCCTAAAGCATGTCAAGGAAATGCAGAAGGGTGACATTGACGTTTACGAGTACGGCACCAGCGGCCTGCGTGTGGCAGTAGAATATTCTGATTCACCTAACAAAGACGGTAAGCCATCAGATGTATACTTTGCATTTGATAATCAGAAGCTGAAGATGATAACATCGGGTGCATTTGAACTTGATATATATCCGCACATACAGGACCGCATAGAAAAGAAGGATATTATCTTTTCTTACTTCATTCAGTATGACGATCAGCTGCTTCAGGCAGACATTGTGCAGCGTGATGGTGAAGCCTTTACCTTTGTTCACCCTAAGACCACACCGATCAAGTATGAAGATGAAGATATTGTATTTACTGCTGAATCAAATACCAGAGTGAACTATTGCGGTAAGCTTGCAAAGCCAATAAATAAGGCCGTCCGCAAGCTATATTGGTTTTATGTTGCAAACAAAGTATTCTATTCAGATAACGAAGTAGGCGAGATAGTTGCACGTTATCTCTTTTGGTGCAATAATAGTAAATGACATAAGTTGTCTCCAACCAACTATCACCTTATGTAAACCCCGGTCCACAGCATGCCGGGGTTTTCTTTGCTTGAACCCTTTTGAACCTTTTTGAACCTTTTTGAACCTGTCCCAATATTAGTACACACTCGAAAATATGTTCTG
>JAEEVK010000201.1 GCA_016287095.1 Lachnospiraceae bacterium | reverse complement strand
CCGTCACATGGACTCTTGAGGGCGAGGGACTCGCTGAGATAGAAGCAGTGTCTCCTACAGACTGCTCCATACACACTCTCAAACCCGGCTTTGTTACACTGACTGCTGAGTGCAGAGGTGAAAAGGCTTCTTTCAGGATCAAGATATATAACGGCACCGGCGAGCTTTTCATCATTTCTCCGGACTCTGAGCCATATAAAGGATGGTACAAAACATACAATACCTACAACAAAAAAACGAAGTGCTATTATCTCCTTCGTTCTTATCTGGAAAGACTTGATTCATTAAAGGGTGGTGTACTGGTGCTTAAATGCGGTAAGTATACCGTAACCAATACTCTCTGCATCCCCTCTGATACTACTATTATATTAGAGGACGGAGCGACCATAGTTAAAACGGATGATACCGGTACCAAAAATCTCACCGCTACAGCCTCTCTTTTCCAGACCGTATCTTATACCAACTCTGCAAAAGACGGAGTGTTCAAGGGATACAAGGGTGAGCATGACATCAAGATCTTAGGTGAAGGCACCGCCACTATAGATCTGAACAACATAGCATGCCAGGGTATCGCTGCCGCACACTGCAACAGGCTGACTGTTTCGGGTATTTCCTTTAAAAATATGAATACCTACCATTTCATAGAACTGGCAGGTAATGCTAATGTGGATATTACAGGGAATTATTTTTACGGATATTCAGAGTCTAAAACCACAAGGAAGGAAGCCATAAACCTTGACACTCCCGATGCGGAAACTCATGGCTTCAATCAGCGCTGGACAAGCTTAGACAAGACTCCGAACAAGAATATTACCATCAGTGATAACGTCTTTTATAATATAGAATGCGGTATCGGTACTCACAAATATACCGAAGATAAACCTCATAAGAACGTTAAAATCCTCAGGAATACATTTATTGACAGCGCAACATATTCGATCAGATGTATGAACTGGGAAAGCCCCATGATAATGGATAATTCGTTTATATATTCTCAGCCTATAGAAAGCGCTGAAATAACGATTATCCTTAACGGTGTAAAGGATCCCGTGATCACTGGCAACCTTTTTGAAAACCTGGAAACACCGATCAGCTTCTATCATTGGAAAAACACCGGTTACGGCAAGGATTATGCTCCGGTATATAACGAAATAAGCGAATTGTGTATGAGCTTACTGAAGAATAATTATCTTGTAGATGTCACAAATCCTTATTTTGAGTATTACAGGGTACTGGATGATTACTCAGAGGATAATCTTGAGTTACATCCCATGGGACAATAGGACAATAACACTTCATTAGTCCAAAGCTTTCCACACATCTGTGTTAGTTTCAATTTCGATTTCATTTTTCCACTCGGCGTAGGCCGTTCCAAACACCTGCTGCTCGCGTTCTTCGACCACCTTGACGCGGGCAGCATTTGTGCTTTCTTCATCATTTATCTTAATACACTGGAAAAGTATCAGTGCTTCATCAGTCTCTATCAAAGGACTCATCTCGTAGGCTCTCAGCCAGAAAACCACCCCAGCCTCATTTTCGGGAAGCCTGTTATTAAGCTCCTCCAGATCAGCTATCAGCTCACTTGCAGGAAGATCCTCCGTCTCCACATCTTTCAGAGTAAGCTTTGGATTATCGGTAACACGCTTTTTTATGGACTCGAGTTCGTTCCTCTTCTTCTCAACCTCTTCGTCGGTCCTGAATACCGTATCCCCTTCTCTGGTCTCATATGACTTTGAGTACATCATGTACTGAAGCACCATGTGGCGCACTTCAGTCTCTTCGGTTTCCGTACTGACATTTAGTGTCAGATGCTCATATACCTTTGTCGCCAGCAGATTGTCGGAATACACCCTCTGCACGATCTCTTTTGTTATCCCATACTTATCCTTAAGATTACTATCCAGCTCATCCAGATATGCATCAGCACTTAATGCAATCTCGGATTTATCATCCTCGGTAAGTTCTACTCCAAGTTCTTCCGCCTTTGAAGCTATCAGTTTAACGGTTGCTATCCTGTCCCTGATACTTTCCTTTAATGAATCCCCGAAAAGCTTTCCTTCCGAGTCCATCTTATAATCCCAGATTTCTTTGCCATACAAACGGTCAATACCCGCCTTTGCCGGCTGAGCATAAAGATTCCACTCTCCTATAGATACCTCTTCCCCATTTACTGTAAAGACAGTATCTTCCTTAAAAGAGAGCGCAGTTTCTTCAGTGCCTGCTTCACTTTTACATGAAGTAAGTACTCCGATCATTAGGCATATAAGAAGTAAGATTATATTTTTTCTGTTACTCATTTTTATTTCCTTTGTTATTCATAAGATTCTTCGCAGCATCCAACCTTATAGCCTTCATATCGGCAAATAGTCCGCGAAGCTGTGTGATAATTTCCTGTGGCTTAAACCCGGTTACCTTTTTACCTCTTTCACCCATAAGTATATAATCAAACCTCGGCACCTTACCCGGATACATCTTAAAGGCTCCATTATATTTCTTAAGCAGCCCTGGTATCTGAGCCACATCCAGCCCTGCCTTCTCATACAT
>JAEEVK010000010.1 GCA_016287095.1 Lachnospiraceae bacterium | reverse complement strand
AAGTCCGGGCAGAAGGAAATTGTTCATCATCTCATTTTTCCTGGATATAGGCTGTATGAATTCCGGATGGGAGTTGATATGTTTAATAAGCTTGTCGGCATACTTGCTCGATCTTAAGAAATATGCCTCTTCACTTGCAGGATGTACTTCCCTTCCACAATCGGGACATTTCCCGTCCTTTAGCTGTGACTCGGTCCAGAAGGATTCACACGGAGTACAGTACATTCCCTGATATTTCCCCTTATATATGTCGCCCTGGTCATAAAGCTTCCTAAATATTTTCTGCATCTGGGCTACATGATACTCATCCGTGGTTCGGATGAAATTATCATAGGAGATATTTAAGTGGTCGCAGATATCCTTTATTTTCCCTGCGATAATGTCCACATATTCCTTGGGTTCGATTCCTTTGATAGCTGCTTTTTCTTCTATCTTCAAGCCGTGCTCGTCGGTTCCCGTCTGGAAGAACACGTCATAACCTTGCTGCCTTTTGTATCTTGCGATACTGTCTGCAAGTATTATTTCATATGTATTCCCGATATGGGGAACTCCCGAAGCGTAAGCTATCGCTGTTGTGATGTAATACGTTTTCCTGCTCATATGCTTTCTCTCCTTTTTCTTGAACATCGGCCCACTTGAATTCGGTAATGCCGGTGGACCAAAAAAAATAAACTCCCGTCTTAATTAAAGACGAGAGTCTGACTCACGTGGTACCACTTTAATTCACTTCCGCTTCGCAGCGAAAGCCTTAGCAACTGTCCATCAACAGTCCTCACTGTAACGGGTGAACCCGTCGAAACCTAAGATATTTCCTCGGCTCCGCAGCTCCGGGACCATTTTCAGCCATCTCTTTGCCATCCGCTCTCAGCATACGCGGACTCTCTGTGGACATCCTTACAGCTTACTCTTCCCTTCATTGCCTTATGTATCAATTTAGTTTATATACTTATCTCACAAAAATTTATAATTGTCAAGAATTTTTTAATCATAAAGATTCTTTTTTATCTTCTCATATATCCTGCTAAAATCAACCTTGCATCTGCCATCCCATATACCTACGGGGATTTTGTCCATAAACGAGTATTCTATCGGCGTATCGGATTTTTCAAAGAAATATACCCGGATCTTTAATTCTCTCGGCATAACAATCCAATACTCCCTTACTCCCGCATTTCTGTATTTATACAGTTTTCGCATAGTGTCATGATATCGTGTCGAAGGTGAAAGGATCTCTATAACTAAATCCGGAGCACCGAAAATACATTTTTCTTCATCTTTGTTCTCATCACATAGGACAAAAACATCAGGCTGAACCATGGTCTTCTCGTCACAATCGAGCTGTACATCAGTCGGCGCCGCATACGTCTGACATGAGCCATTATTAGCATCAATAAAAGTTTGTAAGGTCACAAGCAAAAATGTGCTTATCTTCTGATGAGATGTTGCAGGCGATGCCATATCATAGAATACGCCATCTATCAGTTCCACTCTGATATCCGGAGGTAATGCATAATAATCATCTATGGTCTTATTTTTATAGTCGTCAGGCTGTAGGGCAGCCGTTCCACTTGTAGTATAAAACTCTTCTGGTTCCTCACAGACATAGCTTATATTCAGATCATCTTCTATATGTTCATATGCGTAACTGCATTTGTTTCTATCTTTGCTTTTTTCCGGATTTAATGTATGATTATTCTTGGTTTTTAAGGGTTCAAACACTTTTAGCAAAGCCTCTATAGTAGTTCTTCTTGGTGCAGTAGTAGTTCCACAGAAAACTTTTTGTACTGTACTCGCCGGCACGCCGGATTTTTCTGAGATGTACTCATAGGAAAATCCATATTCCTTCTTTATCTCAAGCATCTCACTAATTGTCATACATTTCACCTCCTTTTCCTATTTTATACCGTTATATCTCATTTGTCAATCGTAATTTCGCCATTTTATGTCGACAATTATTCTACGATGACTTTCCATGCCTCTATCAGCTTCTCAAGATTCCATGCCGCATTGGCGGGAGATGTTGATGGCAGACAGATGCTGTCCCTGTGGACGAGAGGTACCGTGTATTTTTGGAACAGAGTATAGGCAGTTTTGCCGTTGGTAAAAATCTGTCTGATATCTGCAGTTCCGAGTATGGTCGTCAGGTCGTTCGGCACTACATTTCTAATACTGGAATCGGATGAACCCTCTATGTCACAGGAGGCTATAACATCCCATGCAGCAATATTATGCCTCAGCAGAAACGTCTTTTTATCAGGAATGGTTTCAGGAACCACATCATTGAAAACCCCTGCCAATACTTTCCAGTACCGGTTCTGCGGATGGCCATAGAAGAATCCTGCTTCTCTCGATTTTACTGAAGGAAAACTCCCAAGGATAAGGATTTTTGAGTTCTCATTATATACCGGAGGAATCGGATGAATGATATGCTGTGTCACACTAATCTCCTTTTTTACATAGTATTTATAAGTTGTTATAACTTTATATTTCGTTTATAACTTGTTATAACTTCTGATTTCATTTTATAACTTTTCATAGCTTTTATCAAATGCATAATCAAATTGAAAAAAAGACTGGCCGATTGGTCAGTCCTTTTCATGTATGTCCGTATTTTATCTCTGGTTTGATCCGGGTGTGTTATGAAGGATAACATCATGATATCCGCCCTCTACGATAGATGTAGCAGATACAAGAGTGATCTTTGCATCTCTCTGAAGCTCGGGAATGGTAAGCACACCGCAGTTACACATGGTTGACTTAACCTTGTAAAGTGACTTAGCAACATTGTCCTTCAGAGGACCTGCATAAGTTACGTAAGAATCAACACCCTCTTCGAAGCTGAGCTTTGCCTTGCCGCCGAGGTCGTATCTCTGCCAGTTACGTGCTCTGTTGGAACCTTCGCCCCAATACTCTTTTACGTACTGTCCGTTAACCATAAGCTTGCTTGTAGGGCTCTCATCGAAACGTGCGAAGTAACGTCCGAGCATGATGAAGTCAGCACCCATAGCCAAAGCTAATGTCATATGGTAGTCATGAACGATACCGCCGTCTGCACAGATCGGGATATAAACACCGGTTTCCTTGTAGTACTCATCACGTGCCTTTGCTACCTCGATAACTGCTGTAGCCTGGCCACGGCCGATACCCTTCTGCTCACGTGTGATACAGATTGAACCTCCGCCGATACCGATCTTGATAAAGTCTGCTCCGGCTTTTGCCAGGAACATGAAACCGTCGCGGTCTACAACATTACCGGCACCAACCTTTACGGTATCACCATATTTCTCACGGATATAGGAAAGTGTCTTCTCCTGCCAGCAGGTATATCCTTCTGAAGAATCGATACAGAGTACATCAGCACCTGCTTCTACAAGAGCGGGAACACGCTTCTCATAGTCGAGGGTATTGATACCTGCACCTACCATATATCTCTTCTTTGAATCAAGAATTTCGTTGGGATTGGATTTATGCTCTGAATAGTCTTTTCTGAATACCATGTATTTAAGGCATCCGTTAGCATCAATCAAGGGAAGGGAATTAAGCTTGTTATCCCAGATAATATCATTTGCTTCCTTTAATGTAGTAGTATCGGGAGCAGTGACAAGATTTTCTAAAGGAGTCATGAAAGTTTTTACCTGGAGAGAGGTCTCCATACGGCTGACACGGTAATCACGGCTGGTAACAATACCCAGGAGCTTTCCGTGTGCAGTTCCATCACTTGTTATAGCGATAGTATTGTGTCCGTTTTTCTCTACAAGATCAAGTACATCCTGAAGAGTATCGTCTTCCTTTAAGTTTGAATCGCTTACTACAAAACCGGCCTTATAGGCTTTTACCTTAGCAACCATAGCAGCTTCGTCTTCGATAGACTGGGAGCCGTAAATAAATGACATTCCGCCTTCCTTTGCTAAAGCTATGGCCATGGTATCGTTAGATACTGACTGCATGATAGCTGAAACCAAAGGGATGTTTAAGGAAATCGGAGATTCTTCGGAACCCTTTTTGAATTTTACAAGGGGTGTACGAAGAGAAACATTTGCGGGAATGCAATCAGGTGATGTGTATCCCGGTACTAACAGGTACTCGCTGAAAGTGTGTGACGGTTCTTCGAAAAAGTAAGCCATGTCATCCTCCTTTTATATGTGAATTTTTAATAGAAAACGAAAAAAATATTAGCGCTTTACTATGATAAAGTTTCCTTAAAATGAGTTTTTCCCTGCCCCTAGAGTAGAGGCAGGGAGTAAAATATTAAACGAAATTGTATACCAATTTCAATTTAAAGTCAATACCTTTTTTAAATATTTTTTCACAAAATTATAGCCATACCACTTCACTTAATACCTGTCTTACATTTTCCTCATTTACACGGATAAGTTTTGCCAGGGTTCTGGCTCTTTCGTCATCATCCATTTCATTAAAGGCCTTTATACCGGAATCCTTACCAAGATTTTCCTTTAGTATTTCAAGTTCCTTAAGTCTGGCCTCAGTTTTCCATATCCTGTCCTGAAGTTCATCCCTCTTTCTGTCAAATATTTCAGAAAGCTCATCCTTAGAGCTCTTGCCTGAGAGGACCTTCTCTATTTCACTTAAAGTAAATCCCATATCCTGCAGTTCCAGTAAAGACTCGATCATCTCCATCTGTCCGGCAGAATAATATCTGTACCCGGTTTCCTCATCAACCTTTACCGGCTTGATTATCTTCTTTTTCTCATACACTCTGAGAGCTTTGATCGATACCCCTGACAGCTTTGCAAGTTCTCCGATTTTAAGCAACTGATATTCTTCCATCTGCTGTACCCCCTATACCACTATAGTGCCATTTCTATCCACATAAGTCAACGATTTTGTAAAACATTTCAAAAACATATTGACTCGTACCTTGGGGCAGGGTTTATATTTCAATTAACAAGCAGAACAGTATATATTTAAAAAAGGAAATTAGCGATGCATGTACTAAAAAAACTTATAAAAAGGAATAAGCTGTTTGTGATATTGTCGGTCTGTCTGACACTCATCGCCAACCTGTCACAGATGATATATATGCTATATATAGCTAAGCTGATCAACAACATAGAAGCCGGAACCACGATAGAAAGCTCTCTGATACTAATCCTATGCCTTTTCCTGATATCAAATGCAGTAACCAATTTCTTTAATCATTATATATCACGTTATACCTCAGAAAAGATGGCGCATACTCTCAGGACCGGATATATGCGGAATCTATTACATACCTCTATAGAAGCAACGCCTTCTGCTATGGACTCCGGTACTGATGCAGCACACACCATGTCCGTACTTCAGAACGAACTGGCTCAGGCAAACAGTTATCTCGGAAACAACTTTTTTGAATTTTCAGGCATGCTCCTGACCGGCACACTGGTCCTCGTTTTTCTGCTGTTTCAAAATGTGCTCCTCACCATGGTCTTTACTCTGCCAACTGTCCTCATCCTAATCTATGTGATGTATTCCGGCAGGAAACTCACCGGTATTGTCTCCGCTACGATGGATGAAAAAGAGAAAATGAACCGTATCGCCTTTGGCCTTATCCACTCCTTTCCTATAGTAAAGATCTTTTCCGGAGAAAAGTTTTGTATGAAGTCATACGAAGAAAAACTCAGCACATGGGGAGTCCATGCCACGCACGAAGGCAGGATGCACGCCATCTATAATTCCTTATCCGGTGTGCTATCAAAGCTTCCTCTTCTCCTGCTCTTTCTATGCGGGGGATTCCTGGTACTTAGAAACAAGATGTCCTTAGGCACATTGTTTGTTTTTCTGAATCTGCAAAACGGTGTAACCCAGACCATTATGAACCTGCCAAGCCACATGGCAAGATTCAAGGTATTTACGGTAAACCTGTCAAGGATTTCTATTTTATAACAAAATCGGATGCGAAGTATCGTTTTGTTACCGATGAAACGCAGAAGGCGGTTTCGAGATAACTTTGGCATAACAATCATATAACAACGGAGAATAAAATGATAAAGCTGCAAAATATATCTTTCACATATGGTGAACAACAGGTGCTTCATAACATAACACTGAACATCGAAAAAGGACAAAAAATCGGTATTATCGGAGAAAGCGGATGTGGAAAAAGCACTCTGTTAAAACTGATTGCGGGACTATATGCACCAACTTCCGGAACCATATCCGTCGCAGGTAAAACCGACCCGAAAGAAATCAGCAAATGCGTATCCGTGGTCATGCAGACGCCCATGCTGTTGCCATTATCCATATATGAAAATATTACACTGGGACATGATTACCCGGCAGACCGTATAGACCAAGTCTGTAAAATGGCAAATATAAAAAACTGGATCGATTCACTTCCGGAAGGCATCAACACATATCTCGGGAACAGCGCCGATGAGCTGTCGGGCGGACAGGCCCAGCGCATAGCTATAGCCCGTGCAATGTGCAAAAATGCCGATATTCTGCTCCTCGATGAGCCAACCTCAGCACTTGACAAGGATACAACGGCATCTGTTTTGGAATCCATAAAAGAGTTTTCAAAAGACAAAACCGTGATCCATGTCACCCATCAGGCGACACACCTTGATGGTTACGATCATATATATAAGATAGAATCCGGATTTCTTTCTTAAAGGCAGGAGATATACATCTATGACAAGAAATGCTTTCAGAATACTAAAAGACCTCAATATGCATAAGCAGTTCATCCTCATGCTGATCCTTCGCATGCCCTTTGATTTTTTAAATGCACTCATATCCGCAAATATGATTGAACGCTTTGTAAGGCTTATGGAGATAAAAGATGAGGACAGTCTTCTCCCGACCTTTCTCCTGTTCCTGCTGTTAACCGTCCTGCTTTTTGCCTACAACATGACCATATGGAGCACTCTGGCCATAAGGATTAATATCCTTTTTCAGAAAAAGCTCCGTAAAAAAGTCCTCGGCTCACTTCTTTCCCGTACACAGGGAGAAATGGAGGAATATGCTGTCGGTGACTGGATCACCAGATTAAACAATGATATAGATAAGGTAAATGATTACCTTGATGCACCGATCAATTTCATGCATATGATGATAGCTGCGACAAATCTGCTACTGTCATCCATAATGCTTATCCTGCTGAATTTCTCACTTTTCTGTATCGCTATTTTGATAATGGTTCCCTTCTTTTTCCTGAGCAGTGTCATTATAATAAGAAAGGTTCCGTTTTTCCGCCGAAATGCTCAGGAAAGCTTTGCCAAGTATAACAACTGGGTAGCTCCCATTATCGCAGGCAAAGATGCGATCCGTATCTTTGACGGCAAAAAAACAGTTGAGGAAAAAACAGAAAAAATAAGCCTGGATATCCTTCATCAGAATATGCAGGCTCATAAAAGAATCGCATGGACTTATTTTTTCAATACCTTTTCAGGAGTCCTCGGATACATACTATTGCTGCTCACAGGTGGAAGCATGATAGGCAACGGTGTGGAAAACTTTGCAGAGCTCACCAAGATCACCCAGTACCGAGGCGAGATGATGAAAAGTACCATGTGCATCAATAACTGTATCGGAAATATGCGCTCAAATTATCCGTCCGTTGAAAGGATCCAAGAGGTTACAAACCCTCAGGGTGTATCCCAGTCAATATCGGTTGAATAACACTTTGTAGCTGCTGTCAGTTTTCCGAATATATATTTATTGGAAGCCGATTCACACATCGTATATATACGGTCATCAACACAGACGATCTCTTCTGACATAGGTGCATATTTAAAGTCCTTTCTCAGTACGGATGAATCCAGCTCATAAAGAGGGAGTGTAAGACCGGCTATCTCCAGATTCTTCCTGCTCTCAGGCTTATCATATACATATATATGTGAAAAAGCCACACCATAAGATGTAGAAAGATATATCTGTCCATTATAAGTATCCATACCCTGTACCAGATCTGTTATGGAATACACCTCGAAAGGTTCGGGCTCGATACCAAACAATGCGTCCTCGTCATCTGAAAAATGATAGGCAAACATCAGAGCCTGATTATAATCACCTGCAGCTGTAGTCATCTTATGTGTCTCATCTGTTTTGTAGTTTTCTTCCCTAAAAAACTCTCCGGCATATATCACATCTTCATCAGAAGAAGTATATGCCACACTCATATCATCAGGCATAGGAAAAGTTCCTATGCTTTTTATTATATCCCCGTCAGATGCTTTTATGGCATCGTCATAGTTAAATACATAAAGGCACGAATCACCGCTCCCGGCTACATATATATAGTCCTCATGTACCGTAAGTCCTCCCGCATGTCCGTGAAACTCACTGCCGTCGGGATTCTGCATAAGAAGCTTCTTTACATATTTGTTCGTCGACTTTTCTACCATATATATAGGAGATGCACTCTTATCATTCATATACCCGGTAATAAAAAAGCAGTCACTCGCAGTGTCCAAAGACAACCCCTGTGCTATGAACCCTTTATGGATGTCCGGTATGGTAAATTCTGCTTGCGAATGATCATAATACTCTGACACAGGAAGTCTGAAATATAATACAGCACCCAAAAGTATAACATCTATCACCGCAACGATAATAACCAAAATTTTTATCACTTTTTTAACTTTGCTTTTTTTGGGGTTAAGCTTTTCTTCTGCCATGATAATCTTCCTTATATATAACATTTTCGTTAAAAACAACTATGAATAACATTCTACCATTTTAATTCTGAATAGTCAAAGAAATATGGCAGCTTATTTTTTCAAATAACTGTTGACAAAATCACTTTTTAGATGTATTGTTTGTATTACAGTAAATAATACAATGCATACACGATAAAAAATCTAAGGAGGAACCACAAATGCCTGATATTAAAGAAATGTTACCTTTTCTCATCCCGCTTATCATAGCAGAGATTATCCTGCTGACTGTAACTCTTCGTCATATTTTTACTCACAAAAATTATAAACGTGGCAACAGAACCCTCTGGGTTATCGTAGCGATCATAGGTATGGAGTTTATCGGTCCTGTGATATATTTCTTACTCGGTAAGGAAGACGCCTAAAATTATTTAAGGAAGTGAACCCAAAATGACTCAGGATAATTACATCTTAAGAATAGAAAACCTTGAAAAAAGCTTTGGAGACAAAAAAGTTTTAAGAGGCGTGAACTTAAATGTTCCGCCCAAAAAGGTTTTTGGCTTCGTAGGCAAAAACGGTGCCGGAAAAACCACGACCATGAAACTGGTTTTAGGCTTGATGACTGCAAATACCGGAGAAATTTTCGTAAACGGTGAAAAGGTAACCTACGGCAATACCAAAACGAACCGCTTTATAGGTTATCTGCCCGATGTCCCCGAATACTATTCTTTCATGACTCCGAAGGAGTACCTCTCATTCTGCGGTGAGATTACAAAAATGGATAGAAAGGAAATCCGAACCAGAAGCGAAGAACTCCTAAAACTGGTAGGACTCGGAGAAGAGAAGCATCGCATAAAAGGTTTTTCAAGAGGTATGAAGCAGAGACTGGGTATCGCCCAGGCATTGCTCAATAGGCCAAAGCTCCTGATCTGTGATGAGCCCACCTCTGCACTTGATCCGTTAGGACGCAAGGAAATACTTGATATCCTTGTAGCTGCCAAAGAAGAAACAACCATCCTCTTCTCCACACACATTCTTTCAGATGTTGAACACATCTGTGATGAAATGGCTCTGCTCAATGAAGGAAAGATCATCATGCAGGGCAGTATCGATGAAGTTAAAAGTAAACGCCGTGGGAATGCACTGGAAATACAGTTGGAGCGAAAAGAAGATTCCGATAGCCTTTACCGCTTTATCTGCGAAAAAACAAAAGCCCAAAAAGCAGGTTCTGCCGGCAAAACAGAGCGGAACGGCTCTAATAATATAATATTAAAAGAGGCTTCCCTGCTCCCTTATACACTGAACTTTATCGCTGATAACAACATCCCGTTTATCAAGATAGAAAAACAGGAATCAACCTTGGAAGATATTTTCCTGGAGGCAATAAAATGACTGCATTTATAAAAAAGGAATGTATGGAGCTGACCCGAACGGGAAAGCTGCTTATACTCGGTATAATATTCATATTCTTTGGTATCCTGAACCCCGCTATGGCTAAACTCACTCCCTGGTTATATGAGATGCTTTCCGATCAGTTTGCAGATCAGGGCTTAGTTATCGGTGAAGTTACCGTCACAGCACTTACCAGCTGGACACAGTTTTTTAAAAATGCTCCTATGGTGCTGATAGTAACAATCCTGCTTTTCAGTGGATTGTTTACAAACGAATACCAGAAAGGTACCCTGGTTCAGATCGTGACAAAGGGACTTTCAAGGAATAAAATATTCTTTTCAAAGCTCTTAACAGTATATGGAGCCTGGACCTTACTTTATCTCGTGTATACCGGTATTACTCTTGGTTACACCGTTTATTTCTGGGGAAATGACGGAGTAACAAATCTTGCTTTCGGGATATTTATGTACTGGCTTTTTGGTATATTCACCATGTCAACATTGGTACTTTTCAGTGCCCTGTGTGATAACAGCGGTCAGGTACTGCTCGGTACCGGCGTAATATTCTTTGCATTTATATTACTCGGTTATATACCAAGCATAAAAAACATCATCCCTTCAAGACTGATGGACGGACTTACCTTATCAACGGAAGGTGCAGTCCCCTCAGATTTTACCGAAGCACTATTATGCACCTTTATTTTAATCGCATTTTGTGATATAATCGGAGTGCTGGTATTTACCCGACGCAAGTTATAAGTTATGAGGAAATAAACATGATCATAAGAATAGACGAACTATCAGATATCCCTATATACCTTCAGTTGAGAAACCAGATAGTAATGGGGATTTCCAGCGGCGAACTGAAAGCCGGAGAAAAACTTCCGACGGTAAGGGATCTCGCACTGGAAATGGGTATAAATACTATGACTGTCAGTAAAGCTTATCAGTTACTGAAAACCGAAGGCTATATAATGACAGACAGAAAAAACGGGGCTCGTATCCGCACGGAGATAAAAAAAGAAGCCTCTGTTTCCGATGCCAACAAAACGGAATTAAGGCGAATCGTCTCTGAAGCCCGTATTTCAGGTGTGGAAAAGCAGGAGCTGATCGATCTGATCGATAAATATTGGGAAGGGGGTAATGATTAACCATGTCACTTATCTTTGGCATAGTAATGTGCATACTCCTTATTCCAACACTCCTCATTATGTTTTTCATACTGTATCCCAAAAACTGGAAATCAGCTAAAATGATCCTTGGGCTGACCATGAAGAAAGAGTTTAAAGAGGGAGAAACGGAAAAAACTATTGACATGATATACAGCAAACGCCGTGGTCAGGCCCAAAAAGTTCTGTATATAAGTCTCGCTCTTTCCATAGTGCTTCTTCTGTTACACGGTTTTATCCTTCAGACCACACTGTGGATGGTATTATTCTATGCTTCACTAATAGGTATCTTCATCCCTTTCTTTCTGGGGAACAAGGAAATGAAAAGCCTGAAAAGAACTCTTGGACTCTCTCAGGAACAGAAGGTAATCTATACAGACATCAATACAGCAGGAAGCATCCATACCATAAAGTTTTCAAGCCTTTTAATTCCAAACATCATAGGATTGTTTATAGTTATTGCAGCTCTTTTAGTAGATTTAAAGGTTATTAACGTAAAATCTACATTCGCAGGTAACTTTCTCGGTACAGGGCTTGCAGCCATCTTCTGGGCTGTCGGGCTGCTTATATCCGGAGTTGCCTATATGATGGACAACCTGAAAAATGAAGTTATTTCGACAGATTCCGCTATCAATGCCAATTATAACAGAGCAAAGAAAAAGAATCTCTCGGACTTTTCAGTTAAATTCCTTTGGCTGAACACCATCCTGCTGGCAACAACATTTGTTTTCTTAGTATTATGGTATTCAGAGTTATTGTTTTTTATTTTTACCATCATCTATTTCTTGATAATAATGATAGGGATTTTCATATATGTCTTAAGAGACAAAAAGATAGAGCAGAGATATGAAAAAGAAATGACCGTAACTCAGGACGAGGATGACAACTGGATTGGTGGTATCATCTACTACAATCCAAATAATAAAAGATTGAACGTAAAGAAAAGAGTTGGTGTCGGCGGTACCGTAAACGCTGCTCATCCCGTTGGTAAACTGGTATATGCTTTTATCGTTCTCGTATTCATGTTTACGCTTGGTTCGCTAGTATATGTGGGGATGACAGAAGCTACTCCTATCAAACTTAAGCTCGAAGACAATAAACTCATCTGCCACCAGTTATCCGATGATTATGTAATAGACATAAATGATATAACTGCTATCGAATGGGGCGAAGATGTTAACAATCTCAAACTTGCCAAGATTTCCGGTTTTGGTATATCCAACCTATACAAAGGAAACTTTTCTGTAAACGGTAATTCTTGCAAGGTCTTCCTGAACCCTGAAGAAGGAAACTACATCAAAGTGATGACTGCTGAAATGACATATTATGTAAGTGCTGCAACTTCGGAAGAGACCAAAATTGTATATGAACAACTTCAATCATAGGAGAACAACATATGGAAAAGAAACCAATATTAGAGATCAAAGGTTACTCAAAAACCTACGGTGAAGGTAAGAAAGCCGCCGACAATGTAACACTCACCATAGAAAGCGGCGATATCTACGGCTTCATCGGACACAACGGAGCAGGAAAATCCACTACTATACGTGCAGTTGTGGGTGTTCTGGATTTTACGGAAGGAGAAATCCTTATAGACGGACATTCCGTCAAGAAGGATCCCATCGAATGCAAGAAAATCACCGCATACATCCCGGATAATCCGGATCTGTACGAAAATCTGACCGGTATGCAGTACCTGGATTTTATCTCAGATGTCTTTGAGATAAGTAAAGAAGACCGCAAAGAACGTATAGATCATTATGCGGAAAGGCTTGAGATCACGGACGCTTTAGGAGATCTCATAAGCTCATATTCACATGGTATGAAGCAAAAGCTTGCTATCATCTCCGCTCTCATCCATGAGCCAAAGCTGATCGTTATGGATGAACCCTTCGTAGGCCTGGATCCCAAGGCATCCTTCATACTTAAACAGATCATGCATGAACTCTGCGAAAAAGGAACCGCCATCTTCTTCTCAACACATGTACTGGATGTGGCCGAAAAGCTATGTAATAAAGTAGCGATCATAAAACATGGAAAAATTATCACTTCCGGTACTATGGATGAACTCACACACGGTGCATCTCTGGAAGAGGCATTCCTGGAAACCTGATATTTTACACACTAACTAAACATGGTATAGACTATGAAAAGAAAATCGATATTATTAAATGCACTTCTTCTCTCCACCAGCCAGAGAAATATACTTAAATACTGTAAGGATAAAAAGAAAAAAGGCAGGATCATCGGCACGACCATCGGAATGGCACTCCTTTACCTGATGCTTGTCGCCTACTGTATAGCCCAGAGTATAGGGTTTGGATATTTCGGTCTCACCGACTCCATCCCGACTATGAACGCACTGGTTATCTCCCTTATATCATTTTTCTTTACTCTTTTTAAGACAAACGGATATTTATTTAACTTTAAGGAATACGACATGCTTATGTCCCTTCCCTTTAAAGCAAAGGATGTAGCCGGATGCAAATTCCTATATATGTATGTTAAAAGTCTGCCCTGGCAAATGACCGTTTCACTATCCACCATGGTAGTATACGGCATATACTCGGAAGCATCTCCGATTATGTATCCTGTATGGATAGCCCTGTCTTTGTTCCTGCCTATAATCCCGATGCTCATAGCATCATTCCTTGGGTACCTGATCACAAAGATAGGCTCAGGCTTCAAGCACAAGACACTTGTTCAGACAATTCTCGTACTGTTGTTTACTGCTGCCTGCTTCCTCCCAAGATTTTTCATTGAAGATATGATAAAAAATGAAAAAACTGAGGAAGTGATGAAATCCGTTTCTTCCATAACCGGAACAGCAGAGAAATTCTATCCGCCGGCAAACTGGTTTAGCAATGCGGTAAAAACTTTCAACATATCCGATATCTTGCTTCTTATCGGAATTACAATAATCCTTTTTGAAATCATCTTCATACCTGTAGGAAGGTCATACCGCAAGATAAACTCGGCACTGAAGTCTCACGCCGCATCAAAGAAAAAGGTCAAGAGCACCTGCAAACAGCGAAGCGTTCTCGGCACCATAGTATTTAAAGAATTTAAGAGAATGACCGGCTCGACCATATATATGACAAATGCTCCGATAGGTGAACTGCTTTGTCTGGCTGCCGGTATAGCAATACTGTTTTTCGATGTGGACAGTATTCTTGCGAAAATTACACAGGATGCTCCTATCACAAAAGAAATGCTGTATCCCGCTATCCCGTTCATTGTCTATTTCTTTGCAGGGATGGTTGCTACGACTGCATTTACTCCATCTCTGGAAGGCAAGAACTATTGGATAGTACAGAGCCTTCCCATAAAAAAAGAAACCCTTTACAAAGGGAAAATGCTTTTTAACCTGTATCTGACAGTCCCGGTTACATTATTTTCAATAGTAACCTTTAGCATTTCCGCAAAGGCGCCGATACTCACTACGCTACTGTCCTTAGTTTTGGGATTTGTGCTATGTGCATTTTCAACCACTTGGGGCTGCGTCTGTGGCATAAAGCATATGCGCCTTGACTGGGAAAATGAAATCGAAGTGATCAAACAGGGAGCAGCTGTCGCGCTTTATCTTTTCCCTAATATGTTGGCCTGCATGCTCCTTATAGGGTTTACTGTAGGTCTGGGCACATTTATGGACCAAAATCTTGTACTTGTGATAATGATTGCTTTTGTCAGTCTGCTGGCTGGGCTTAACTACAGGAAAGTATTGTCACTGTGTAAGAAACAGAAATAGTTTTAAGGCTCAGGTACTTCAAATGATATTTTTGAGTACCTGAGCCTCTAATATTTTTACAATGTTTGATACTTTTATCTCCTTACATCATCATGTGGTGTTATCTTCCCTCTTAATCTTCTTAACTGTCGCAACGATTTCATTGATCACATTGATATCTATTTTGGTCATGACACGGTATTGATATTCTGTCAGATTTTCCTTGTAATACTCTGCGATCTCAGTCTCAGCAACGTCTTCCACCCAGACAGGCAGTATAGGCTTTTTGATTTCCAGCGCCTTTTGAAATTCCTTTTTTACTTCCTCACTATTCTGAGCCGGAATGGAAAGCAGAATTAAAAACACATCACATTCCTCTATGGCTTTCATTTCACTCGGCAGATAATATTCCCCCAGTGGTACGTCCTTCGGTGCACGCCAGACAAAGATACCTCTATCTTCTAAAACGGTCTGTATCTCTTTTGATATCTCGTTATTGTTCCTGTTGTAACTCAAAAAAACCAAAGGTGGCCTCTCAGGACGAGGTATGTCTAACAAACCAGTCTTCCAAAAATACAAAATGTCATGCGCATCCTTATCTGAAAGGTCTTCAAAGGCCGCAAGCCCCTTTTGTTGCTGCTCCATAATGGTGATCCCAATAAGCTTATGCAAAAAATGCAGGCCGCTGTGCAGATCATCTGACATAATTACATGGCTTGGGTCAAAATCAGCCGGATAATTCGAGTTTTCCAATCCCCTCATGGAAATATACGGAAAACATTCAAACTCGTATATAAGCGGTGCAATATTGAACTTTTTCTTCAGGTAGTCGCGAAGGACAAATCCCTGCCTTTGCAGCCGTCTCGCCCTTCTTTCCCCATCCATCACGATAGACTTTCCTGCTTTCGTCATGTATAAATATATACCAGCCTGATACATGAATCCCACAACATCCCGAATCTCCAAAATAAATACGCCCATATGCGGAACAAACAGAAGCATGTCAAATTCCAGTTTCTGACTGTCATCTTCCGCAGGAATATCCGGGAACATGGACACTGAAATATAATCCGGCAGTTCAGCCCTGACAAAATGGTACATGATGTCTTCCGCATGTGATATGTGTTCCGGTATCTCCCCGATTATCCTTGCCATACATTTCTCCTTGCCTTTTTATACTGTTACTTCCCCGGCCAGAACTTTCTTGTAATCCTCGTAATTCTTCTTCAGCAACTCCGGAGTATTGAGCTCGTACGGACACTTTGAAACACACTGTCTGCAATTGATACAGGTCTCGATTTTCTTCATCTCATTCTGCCAGTGCTCCGACAGCCATCCCGCAGACGGTGCACGGCGAAGCATCAGGGAAATACGGGCACATTGGTTTATTGTAATACCCATAGGACATGGCATACAGTACCCACAGCCCCTACAGAACTCACCTGCCAGCTCGTCCTGCTCTCGTTTTATAAACTCCGTAATTTCTTCTGTCATAGCAGGAGTATTTTCCATATATGACAGCCACTCCTCCAGCTCGCTCTCTCTTTGTATTCCCCATATGGGAAGTACGTTGTCAAACTGAGTCATATATGCCATAGCGGCATCCGACCTGTTTATCAGACCTCCTGCCAATCCCTTCATGGCTATAAAACCTACATTATTTTTCCTACAGATTTCTACAAGTTCCAATTCCTGCTTTCCCGACAGATATGAAAACGGAAACTGCAAGGTCTCATACAGCCCGCTCTCTGCCGCCTCTTTTGCCACTCCTATTTTGTGAGCAGTAATGCCTATATGACGGATCATCCCTTTGGCTTTTGCTTCCTGCATACATTCGTACATGCCCGTACCATCTCCGGGAGCATATACTTGTCCTGCCATATGGAACTGATACACATCTATATAGTCCGTACCAAGAGTCGTCAAAGAAGTCTCCAGATCTTTCCAGAAAGCCTCAGGCGTTTTTGCCTGAGTTTTGGTGGCAATATAAATCTTTGAACGTGCTTCCTTTGTATTAAATGCCTTGCTTATCTTATACTCACTATCTGAATAGGCTCTTGCCGTATCAAAATATGTCATCCCACCCTCGTATGCACGAATCAGGATCTTTACACCCGTATCCACATCGCAACGTTGCACCGGCAGAGCTCCGAAACCGTTCTGAGGAACGGTGATGCCTGTAGTTCCTAATGTTATCTGTCTCATACTCCTACTCCTTTTCAAAAATACCTTATCTCATCCGTGAAAACACTCCGGGATTTCTTTTATCCCTTGTGCCCTGCACAATGCAGAGGTTGGTCCTTTATAGGATAACGGTCTGCCTTCGATATCCGTAACTATACATCCGGCTTCCTGAGCTATCAATGCGGCTGCAGCATAATCCCACAGCTGGATCCGAAGTTCGAAATACAGGCTGCAATGCCCCATTGCCACGCAGCACATATCCCATGCCGCAGTACCGGATCTACGTAAATCAACGCACTGTGGCAGAAGCTTCTTCGCTATTTCAAATGTGCGCTCCTGCAAGCCCGCATAATAAGGTGCTGTACCAAAAACTGCCAACGAATCTGATAACGGAGCCTCGGAGGACATTATCCGTTCTCCATTAGCATAAGCACCTTCACCCGCTTTTGCAGACAATACAATATCATCATATGGGTTATAAACCACTGCCATATATGGATTTCCATCCTTGAGAAGAGCTATCGATATAACAGATGGACGATACCCATATATGAAGTTCGATGTTCCGTCAATCGGGTCTATTACGAAGCAGTAACCACTTTCCATTTTCTCGGAAAATACATCCTGACCGTCCTCTTCACCCAGAAATGCTGCTTCCGGCAGTACCTTTCCCAGTTCTCCGAAAAGAAATGCCTGTATCTTCTCATCGGTCTCAGTACAGAAATTTGCATGTCCGGATTTTTCCATAATCTTGGGACGAACCGCAGTCACCATTATGTTCCCTGCTTCTTTAGCTATCCGAATAATATCATCTATGAGCATAATATCCCCTCTCATCTAACCGTAACTCTGATCGATTAAACTATTTTTATCTTAACACTGTCCCCTGCCAATCCTACAGCTGCGACAGATATAGCAGTCTCGCCTTTTTCGTACCCAGAGCGGATAATAGCAAGTGCCCTGCCATGGTAAGTAACCGTCTCGTTATCTGTATAATTCTCATCGGTTATCGGATTGCCTGTACCAAGGCCTGCCAGAGTCCCGCTGCCTTCAACCTTCACGCTTACCGGCACAGCTGCATCCGGTACGACATGTCCATCACTATCTACTGCCTCTATCCATACATAAAGTACATCATGCCCATCTGCCTGTAGGATTTGTTTCTCAGGCTTCAGGCGAAGTCCCACAGGCTCACCGGTTGTTTCCAGTACGTCGCGGCTTACTTCTTTTCCGTCTGTATAGCTTATTGCCTCTACTTTTCCGGGCTTATATACAGCCTCAAACCGTACACTGTTTGGCAAGGGCCTTTCCGAAGATACCTTTTTACGACCAGCAGATTCTCCGTTTATCAATATTTCTACTTCCTGTGCATTTGAAAATACTACAAGCTCTATAGGTTTTCCTTCGTAATCAGCATAGTTCCAACATGACAGTACATCAGTAAATCCCCAAGGACCGATCAATTCCTCTTTACCGAAGTTCTTAGGATGTACAGTATAAAGATGAGTCGCACTGCTGCCCCACACTACACTCCTGTATGCTCCCTGAGGCCGCTTTGTTCCTGTAATATCAAAGTCAGCATCGTTCGCAGTTCTCCAGGGAAACGGCGATGACTCCTGAGGCATCAGAGCATACGGACCTTTTTTTAAGAAAGGATCATCAGGATCTAAATATACTGATTTTCCAAGCCCTGCTTCTCCTATATAGTCCCATGCCGTCCAAGTAAAATCTCCGATGACATAGGGATGCTTTTCCACAAGAGGCCATCTGAAACCAATCTCTTTAGGAAAATTCTCGGAGCCCAATATTACTCTGTCAGGAAACAGCTCATGATCCCTTTCATAAAAGTCTTCCATATAGTTATAGCCTACGATATCCAACCCATTTGTAAAAGGCTCCGTTCCCTTTTCCCAGAAATCTTTTGATTTACCACCGTCTATGGAATTCTGGAACCAGCTCAGTCCTTCAGCCAGTTCATCATCCAGACCGCTCCAGAATGAGCAAATTCCGTTACTTACAGGTCTTGTACCATCCAGACTTCTTACCTTTTCGGCCAATTTTAATGCCAGTGCATATCCGTCATTAAGGCCCCCACGCTCAGGTATTTCATTACCTATGGACCATATTACAACACTGGGGTGTGTCCTGTCTCTGCGCACAAACGCAGTCAGATCTTTTTCCCAGTCTGCATCAAAAAACTGGCTGTAATCACCGCTTCTCTTAGCCATACCCCATGCGTCAAAGGCCTCATCAAACACATACATACCGAGCCTGTCGCAAGCCTCGATCAAAGCTGATGAAGGCGGATTATGAGTAGTACGGATCGCATTAAATCCGATCTCTTTAAGTTTCTTTATCTTACGGGCCTCGCTTTCATACAGGGATACAGATCCCATCAGACCATTATCGTGATGGAGACATCCTCCCTTCAGCTTTACCGATTTTCCATTTATCCGCAAGCCTCGAACAGCATCCGCAGTCACTGTCTTAATACCGAAAAGTATACACGCCTCATCCGCGGTACAGTTTTCTTCCGGATCAGCCACAAAGTGCGTGCGATAAACTCCGAGGTTTTTAACAGTGGCTTTTACCGTATACAGATTCGGATCATCCACATCCCAGATCAACGGATCCTTAACAGAAAATGCGATCCTGGCTGTACCTGTACTGCGGGCATCAACCCAGATTACTTTCTTTGCAGAGGCAGCAACCTGTTTCTCATCCTGAACCAGAACTAACTCCACCTCTGTAAGTCTCTTCTCCGCAGTTTCATTTTGAACATCCACCTGTGCTTCAAGAAAGGCATATCCGTCAGCCACTTCCTTAGTGTACACAAATATCCCGTCATTAGCTACATGTACCTTCGGTCCATGTACAAGCTCCACTCCTCGGTACAAACCCGAACCTGTGTACCAGCGGGAATTTGGCTGCATGCTCATATTCACATTTATGGTTATACGGTTTTCCTTTCCAAATGTAACCAGATCTGTCAGATCAACATAAAAGGGTGCATACCCATAATGCTGACGTCCGGCCATAAATCCGTTTACATCAACCGTAACATTCATCATAGCACCGTCAAAACGGAGTCCTATGCTTTCATTCTCCCATTCCTTTGGGATATTTACATATTTAGTGTAATTTGACAGTCCCCCTGTAAAATATCCCATATCCATCTTAGCGGGGGCATCTGCCGAAACCGCTGTACCTATCATACCGTCATGCGGGAGATTTACCTCTATCCCGGGATCCGCCTTTAGCATACCTAAGCTGTCACAAAAGCCCCTGCGGAATGTCCACTTCTCATCAATTTTAATACGTTCCATAACTCTTCTCCTTTTATTTTATCTCAAGTTTTTACATATCCCAGTTTTTCAAAAAATTCCTTATACCTGTCATTATGGGTTTTTATTGCCAGATCGGAATCCACATATTCAAACAGTCCTTTCTTGTCAACCCATTTATAATCCACTGTTTCACTTTCCTGCAGTACTACCGAGTCCTTCTCACAGTCCGTCACTACCACATATGAATAAAACATACTGTGGCTGGTATCCCTGTGAGTATGACTGATAAACCGGAAATCCTTTTCTTCAGCCTTTATACCGGTCTCTTCAAATAACTCCCGCTTTGCACACTCTAAAGGTGACTCCCCTGCCAAAGCCGAACCGCCTGCACTGGCTTCCCAGTATCCCGGATATACGTCCTTATTTGGATGTCTTTTGGTCAAAAGAAATGTACCGTCCACATGCTGAACCAATATGTCGCAAACCATATGATACAGCCCGTCAGGTATCCCGTTTACATTTCCCGGGCGTCTCTCCCAAGTCTTTCCTGTCTTATTATCATCTCTGTCATATAAATCCCAGATTTCCATTATACAGGTCTCCTTTATTAATTTATTTCCTATTCTGACAGTATACTACATTTTTGAAATTTTTTAAAGTTTTACTTTCTTTTAAACAGCCTTGCAGGCCTATGCCCGGCACCCTGAGTATACTCATCCGTCTCTATCACATAATCATTTATCTTGCGCCTGAAGTTCGCCGGTAGAATTGAGATATCCAATATCGTCTCCTGCACCTTTTGAACCTCATTAAGAGTAAATTTCTCAGGCAGGAAATCAAAGATGGTATTGAAATCCTGAGCATACTTCCTGAGCAAACACACTGCTTCCGCAATGATCCTTGCATGATCAAATGCCAAGCCGCCACTGTCCTTTATAAGGAAAATGCTTTTGCCAAACTTGGTTCTTTCCTTTGTCAGCACTGCATCCAAATGTATACTTTCTAAAGCGGTGTTTCCTCTTAAAGAAAGTGACAAATGATAATCTCCATCATTATCCTTTTCAAATGATACATCAAACCACTGTGCATCCGCAGCATCATCTCCTCCAACCTGCTTTACGGATTCTTCCGTGATAACAGAGAAAAAGGCATTTGATATGATCCAGCCCCTGGGGTCCCGCCCCGGCTCACTGAACACGCCTACAGGAAGTATCGCAACCGGGACAACATTTGTTTCTTCGGTTATCTCACGCAGTGCACATTCCTCCACAGTCTCATTGGGCTTAAGAAATCCACCCGGCAGCGCCCAGCAATCCATAAAGGGGTGAACCCCACGCTTTACCAAAAGAATGGACAGCCTGTTTTCGGAATCTCTTTTATAGTTGTCACTTTCCTCCGACCTGATCATAAAGGCTGCGATATCGGTAGTTACCGACGGGCGCTCATACTTGTTGATATTATATTGCGACAGATATTCTTTTTCTGACTGCATAAAAATCCTAACACTCCTTCTCAAATAATCTGTTTACCTCAGCAATTGCCTTCTCATACCTCTCCTCATAGGAACCGCTCACAATTACAAACCTTTTCCCATGGGATAGAATTAAATCTTTTATCTGGTCACTGTATTTTTCCCTATTGTCACGGATCTCCTCGCTCCTGTCACCATCCTGGACAAATTCGACATCCGGTTCCAGGAAAAGTATCAGATCATAGAGGTTTAAGGCATCGATAGCATCAGATAATGCCTTGTTCTTTTCGATGCCCGGGTCTTCCAGGAAGCCCATAAAAAACTGTGTGATAAGAGCATCCGTGTCCTCAAAGATCACCTTATTACTATGCTCTATCGCTTTTATCTCATTCAGTTTATGCTGCAGGAGAATCTCCGTAAAATCCTCTGACAGCATCATCATATCCGTACCACTGCGTTCAGAAATATCGCGTCCCGCTTCATCTATATAGTTAGTGTTAAAACGGTTCGCAAGATTTATAGTAAGTGTGGATTTTCCGGTACTCTCGCCACCCATCAGAAGCACTTTCTTCACATAATAAGGCTTTGCAATATTCGGTATCCAGTCCCAATGTGCATACGGATCTTTTCGGATCTCTGTTGAACTGATATCATTTCTTGGGAAAATATATAATTCACTGTCCGGATAACACTTGTTCCAAAAGCTGTTTTCATCGTAATCGCTGCCGCAAAATACCACGTCTATGGGCTTTCCGACTGCTGCCTTTACCTTGTCCGCATCACTCTGCCAGTATTTTTCATCGTATTCCGCTTTTGATGCCGCCTCATCCTCGAGTGTTATGATCTTAACATTTCCGATATGTTTCGTCAGCTGATATATCCAGCGATACCGGATCCTGCCATCTATCTCTCCGCGGTTGTGTCCGATGCTTAAGACGATGTACAGCTCCTTACACATATTCGCTGCTCTTATTATACAGTCAACATGCCCCATATGCAGCGGATTAAAGGATCCACCATACATTCCTACATTGTATTGCATAGCTTCGTCACCTCACTTTTCCTTAGATTCCTTGTACCACCGGATGAACATGATCACCGCATTTACAAGGTATACGGCCCACATCGCGAGTGTGGCTATGGTCTCACCGCCCTGTGCAAAATGGACAGCCCACATGATAACCGTCACTACATCCACCACTATCCACAGTACCCATTGCTCCATAAGTCTCTTAATGGAAAGTATCTGGGCAACTACGGATATCACGGTACTCATACTGTCAATGTAAGGAAGATTCCCTCCCAATCTGTCCAGTATAAATCCGTAAATAAATATCGCTACTGCCGTCAGAGCGTATACTACGGCACTTTTCTTCAGTGTCAGGCGTTCCTTAATAACCTCGCCTGTCTTATCATTCATATGCTTTTTCCATGCAAACCAGCCGACAAAATTCATTGGGAAATAATAAAGCGCATTCAGCATTACCTCTCCGTAATACTTTGCCTGAAAAGCCACTATCGCATAAAATACCACATTTATAATGCCAAATATAAAGGATGAACGCTTCCCTTTACCCGTAAGTATTACACACCATGTCCCTGTAACCGCAGCCAGCAGACTCACCCAGGTGTCTTCCCAATATATTGAAAGACCGAGGATGACTGCCGTAGCTATGATCAGCCAGATAATATCAAAGGGGTTCCATCCGGTTAATTCGCTTTTTAAATATTTTTTTAATTCGCTCATCCCTGATCCCCCTTCAAACTGCTTATTTTCGGAAAATGCCCGTCTTTGATTTTTCCTCAAGCCCTAATGCATATCCGTTCTTTTCGATAAATTTCTGAATGCTCTTTTCGTCCATCTGCAGGAATACCGATTTCACCGCTTCACGGTTGATGTCAAGCAGGCCTTTTAAACCTATGATAGTGTATTCTGCCTGAGGAAGTCTGAACAGAGCTCTCACTATCCTTTCGATCAGATATCTCTGCTCGTCGGTTTTTACAGTATTTCCAACATCCTTAAGTACTGATGCCTTATTTACCATAGATGCTACCAGGATTGACATTTCTTCAGGTGATTTCGGAGCAGGTGCTTTGCCGGACATAAAGTCATCCGCAGTAACAACCTTTGCCTGCTTTTTACAATATTCAACAAACTGATTTCCCTCAACCTCGCCCACATTTCCGATGATCTTATAGCGGATCACGGGATTATTTACATCCGAGTCAAAGTGCAGGATATCACTAACTCTCACCCATGAACGGGGAGTAGCAAATACCATATTGCCTTCCTCGGCCTTTTGATTGTGAAGTGCTGACGGCTTGAAGGTCAGATAGCTGATAACATAAGGATGAACATTGTTTTTCAGAGCATAATCTTTCTTCCAGTCTTCGAAATTGGGTTCTATATAATGTATTTCAAAACGGTCTGCAAGAGGTCCCGCAAGTCTGATATATACTCCGTCATCATCCTCACGGTTACCGAGAGCTATGACAAAAGTGCCCTCGGGCAGATGATACTGTCCGATACGCCTGTCAAGGATCAACTGATAAGCTGCTACCTGTACTCTCTTTGTACAGGAGGTTATCTCATCCAGGAGCAGGATTGTATTTTTTCCGTCACGCTCCTCATCCGGCAGCACCTCAGGTGTCAGCCATACTGTCTTGGTACGGCTCTCATTGGGATAGATAAGTCCGCCTATCTCGACCTCTGACATCTGGGCAAGTCGGATATCTATTACCTTAAACCCATATTTCTTACCTATCTGCTGTATGATCTGTGATTTGCCTACACCGGGAGCCCCGAGTCCCAGGATGGCATGCTTTATATTATGCTCAATATTAAATTCTACGCACTCGCCAAATTCTTTTATTGTCATTTCTTATTTTTAGTAGTAGACTGTGTCGTATGTATGAAAGTATTGTAAAATAAGCATTTATTACTTTCTTTACACAAAATACTGTCTACTACGTTTCCCTTTCCTAAAATTATTCTTCATCCAATAACTCTTGGCAGGTCATTGAGATGAATACGCCTAACTTAATCAATTCATTAAGATGTTTTTCTGAAAGGTCAGCATCCTTTCTCATAAGTTTTGATATTTCTGCACTCAATTCATCTGCCTGTTGCTGTATATAATAAATCTTTTCTTTGTGTTCATTATTCATAAGCGTACCTCTATTTCTTGGCTAACTGTTTCTTTAGTCGTTCATTCTCGGATTTTAGTTCCTCATAATCGACTAACTGAACAATCAGTTTCTTTTTGTCATCCTCTAACTTTTTAACCTGCTCTCTGAGAGATGCAATCTTATCATCCTTGAGCTGTATTTTATCTTTTTTAACAGCAACCACATCATCTAAAGGACTTGCCTTTGAGATTGCTCTAAGGCTTAAAATACGCTCTTTAAGCTGTGCATTGTTGTAAAGAGTTGCTCTTGATACGCCTGCCTCCTTACAGACAGTTTCAAAGTTAATAGGTTTGTTCTTCCTTTTAAGCTTATCTATAGCCTTGTTGACCTTATCAATGGTTTCTTTATTCTTAGCCTCTGCATGAGCCTTAATGCCTGCGACTTGACTATCCGACACTTTCTTTGCCATTTAACTGCACCTCCAGACTTTCTACCAATGGTTTCAGATATTTGTACTTAACTGCCTGCACTTGATATGCTGGCTCTTGACCAAGTTCCTTTAGTCTTGCCATTTCCTTTTCAAGTAAATCCAGTTCATCCTTTAAGATTGGATAGAACTGAACCTCTGTGATGTAGTTAGGACAGTTATAAAAGAAACAGCCATCTCCATCGGTGCAATTACCTCGTCTAAAATCGTACAAGCATACTCCTGTAGGTAACGGATTAAAACTCATTGTCTTTGCTAAATCTGTTATTACATCATCAATCTCAGCCTCGGTTTTGCCATGAAATAAATCATCAAGTTTTCCCTTGATCTCTTTAGCACGAAGCCCTGCAATCTTTGATTCTGGACTTAAAATCATATCAGAATAGATTTCTTTAACCTCTTCTTCCTGCAAACTAAGATAGTGTGCAGTCATTTCAATAGAAACATGAGAATACTGTTTCATAATCATAGCGATAGGCACTTTTCTTTTAATAAGTTCCCTTACAAAAGTTGCTCTAAACTGATGTGATGTAAGCTGATATAACTCACCTTTGTTATCTCGAATATCGTATTTCTTTATAAAAGCATTGTATTTATACAACCCAAATCTATCTGAATTATAAACATCAATTAGATTGCCTTTGCTTCGATTTTTACAAAGAAACAACTCTTTTAATCCGCTTTCCTTACGAAGTTCTGCTGTGTATTCTGAAAGCTCTGCGATGGCATCTTTTACAAGGTTATTGATAAACACCTTATGAATGATAGGCTCACCTTTTTCAGTCTTACTAAGTGTTACTTCCATGTAATCATAGCCATCTGATGTGCGTTTTACGCATCCTTCCTGTATCGATAAAACCTCGTTGATACGAAGTCCTGTCTGACTCTGAATGATAATACCTGCCTTTGTAAGCGCATCCTTTTCATCATGTACGGCATGGTACAAAATCTTATCAAACACATCCTCTGGAATGGGTTTTGTCTTGTTGGTTCTCATAGAACTTTTGGTATTCCATAACTGATTAGCCGTTTCTTTCTTTGGAAGATGAAACTGTGGTGCATCCCATCCTTTTATCTGACCGACACGGATGATTTCTTCTACCACATGACACGAAATAAATCCTGTAGCTGTTGCCACTTTCTTTTCATCCTTCATCCAAAGATTGAAGTTAAGATAATCCTCTAAGGTAACATCTTCAAAGCTGTGAATGCCGCTTATAGAACAGTATTCTATAAACATTGGAAGATGACCATTGATATAATTTCTAACCGTTTTAGGTTTTATTTTACCAAGTTTATAGTAGGCATACTGTTTCACAGTTTCCTTTATATCTACATCAGTTATGTATTCAAAACGGATATATTTATGTGACTCATTAAATGTTTTAGCTGTAATAAAGGCTCTTAAATCCCACACATCATCACTGTATCGGGAATTGCCTATCATTATGCTGTTTAAGTCTGTATCAGGCTCTATGACCTGTAATTGTAAAGCCAAGTTAGTTGCCATTTTGCAATCCCTCCAATCTTTCAATGATGACTTTTAATACCTCTATGGTTGGTATAAAGTGTTCTGCGTAATGCTCGCCATAAATAGCACCTTCTTCAAGCTGTTTTTCAAGGTTTGCCAAATGCTGTTTATGAGCCTCTAAATACTCTGGTGTAGTGATATAACGACTGCAAGTATAGCATTTCTGCCTTTTAAGAAGTCTCGGACAGATATTTCCATCTGTAACAGGTTTTGTACAATAACCATCACACAAACCTGCAACACACTTATCCTTATTAACCTTGAACCATTCAAACTCTGATACACTATCAAAAGCACTACTTTGTATCTGATTGATGTTGCCTATAACACCTACACTCTTAAATACTTCTGCTCGTTCCTTATCCTTTACATCTGCATAGAAACGCTTTGTAACGGATGGATCTGAATGACCTAACACCTGCTGAATAACATTTATATTAGTTCCTTTGGAAAGCATATCTGTTCCAAGAGTTCGTCTGAACTGATGGCTTGTAAGGTTGTAGTAATCGCCATTGGCATCTTTGATGTTATTTCTATTGACAAAGGTATCAAACCAATACGAAAATGCACCCGATGTAGGCGTAGCTACTTTTCCATTGTATTTACCATACTGAGTACCATTTAAATATCTATAAATTAATAGATTATTTTTATCTCTTTCTATAGCTTCATTTCGCAGTGGTTCTGTAACCTCAATAAGCTTCTCTATCGCAGCTACACATTCGCTTCTAACAGGCATAGGAGCCTTATCTTTGCGTCCTTTGTGCTGAATCCACTCGATTGTATACCCACTAATCAAATGTGGCTTAATGCAGTCAATACGAAGTTTTAAGAGGTCTCCAATACGCATTCCAGTGGACTGTAAGATGATAATGCCATACTTTAGATATGGATTTTCTTCTTTTTTAAGAGCCTCATTTATCTGTGCTACAACATCATCTGGAATAAAGTCGATTTTAAGCTTACGATTAACACCGATATACTCATTTCCTGTAAAGATTTCTGTTGTAGGTACATCATTAGGTCTGTGAAGCTGACACCAACGGACTATGTTTTTAAAAGTGTTTAAAGTATTTCTCTTCTTTGAAGTTGAAAACTTATTGCCAGTTCTCTCAGATAAAGTTGTATTCATATATGAACAAAGTATATCTATATCCGTATTGGTTATTGCTCTCAACGAAACTATTCTATTTGCTTCAAAGCATGCCATGACAGTCTTAAAATTTCCCAACTGAGCATACAGCCATGATAAGCTATTATTTCCAACCCTGTAATTCTGCCAAACATAGTCCTTTACAACATCCTTGATTTCTTCGCTTGAAATATAGGAAAAATCAAACTTAAAGTTCCTTCCATAGTGCTGTGAGTCCTTGTCATTGTCAACGATGTTCCATACATCACCATCTGGTCTACTTGCCATCAGAGCCACCTCCAATCAATGTACTCTGATTCCAATACCTTGAAAGACTGTCCTCAATGTACGGATTAGAGAGATGTGTGTACTTCTGAGTAGTAGATAAATGTTCATGTCCCATAATCATTCTTACAACACTTACATCCATTCCAGACTGCACAAGGTTAGAACAGAAGGTATGTCTTAAATCGTGGAAGTTAAAATTCACACCGATTTCTTCCTGTACCTTTTTAAGCTTGTCATAGGCTGCATGATAGGTAAGCTGTTTGCCAAGCTGTCTTTTCTGCTCTGATACAAAGATGTAACTGTGGTCTGTGTCAATAAGGTTTCTTTCTTCCATGATGAAATCATCAAGTTCCTTGATTAGTGACATAGGAACATACAAATCCCTGGTCTTTCCTTTAGACTTAATCTGCCGAAAGCATCCTACTAACTGTGACATATCCGGAAGTGGTACAGCGTCTATTTCAAGGTCTAATACCTCTTGTATTCTTGCCCCTGTAAGATAGAGCATCTTGTATAAAAGAATGTCTCTACGCTTGTCCAAACGGTTTAAAAACAGTTCCATTTCATCATCAGTAACAAGATTTATCTTATAATCACTTTCCTTTACCTTGAAGATTGACTGCTTTGTTTTATTATCAGACTTTGCGTGTTCCAAGATGCCTTTAAAAGCATTAAAAGGTCTGTTTACATCATGCATTAGGATAGGATTATCTATTTCCTGCATATCTGCTTCAAACTGATAAAACATATGGATTGTACTCAAAATACGATTGATTGTTTTATTCGTTCTCTTACTTTCTTTGTTAAGAGCTATGACATCATCATCTGATGCCCTTAGATAGTCTATAAACTCAGCAATCATCTTAGGAGTAACCTTATCATACTCATAACCACTATCGTTTAAGAACTCCCAATAG
The DNA here is from genome assembly GCA_016287095.1 of Lachnospiraceae bacterium. Classification (GTDB taxonomy): domain Bacteria; phylum Bacillota; class Clostridia; order Lachnospirales; family Lachnospiraceae; genus RUG11977. The sequence continues at coordinate 24,699 of JAEEVK010000010.1, read as the reverse complement.
GTTCGTAAATCACTTCCACTTGCCTTTAAGGTATTGAGAGCTTTATCCTTTTGTCTTTGGAATTTCAGATAGTCGTATACTGGCTTTACAATTCTCATCTCATTATCCAGTAGAACAACTGTCTCCCTTCCTTCACGTTCTATAACATGTAGTTCCATGTATTAAATACCTCCAATACATTTATGATATGTCTATAATGTTAAAATACCTCTTATTACTTTATATTTTACCATCAACATAACATATGTTCAAGCATTATTCTACTGTATAATAATTATTTAATATTCAATTTTTACTGTACACATACTTTACAATGATATATCCTAACAAACCCTTATATTTACTGAGTTTATTAGGATATATTTATTATTTAACTTGCTATACATTAACTACTAAAGATAACATGTCTATACCTCTTTCTATTATAAACGTGCAATTTTGCCTATATGTTTCATGCTTTCCGTAACCTGTATATTTCCTGAAAGCACCAGTATGGTCTTTTGACTTAATGTCCGGTTATAATACTGCTGACTAAGCTCTCCGAAAAACCCGTCCGTAAGCACCAGCATAACATCCGGTTTCACCTTGTTTTCTTTTATCCAGCGGTAGACACAGTTGATATCCGTGCCGCCCGAATGCTTTGGCAGGCTGTTAAATATGTCTTTTTCGTTAGCTATTTTTTTATATACATCAGTGACCTCTGTATCCCAGTAGCATATATTAATAACACAATGAAACTCCTTCGATATCCTGTATAGCTGTGTCAGGAACTGGGACATTTCATTGCTGCCGATGGAGCCTGACGAATCTACGAACGCCCATATCTCCTCGAGTTTTTCCTCCTGTGTCCCATACCCCGGGATGATCAGATCCATATGGATGTATTTTCTCTCGGGAGTGGAATAAGAGGTTTCTTCATTAATCTCTTCTATCAGGAAATCCTTAAGCAGAACCTGCCATTTTATCTTCTTGGATTCTACCAGGCCAAACAGCTGCTTAGGAACAAAATAACTGCCCATGCTTGACCTGTTTTTTGTTGCAGACTCCCTGATGATATCAAGTAACGCCTGTTTGCTTAATCCGATTTCTTTAAGCAAATCCTTAGAATCTTCATCATCTTTACCCTTTTTAACATCCCCGCTATGCTCGGTAACATCGATTAATATAATATCCTCCGGAGCATTAAACTGTTTGTTACGGTATGGTCCCCAGTTATTTAGCATAACCCTGACCTTTTTAGAGTTTTCCTTTTGATCCTTGTTTGCTTCCAACAATTTAGCATACAGGTTTTCAACCGTTTCACTGTCATTTATATATTCAAATATCCCGTCAAGTGGCCGCTCAAAAACTATACCTCTCGAATTCATTTCATGGGTAAGCCTTTGCAGCATGTGATTTACTATTATATCAGCGGCTGTATTCCAGATGCGCGGCCTTCTCTCGTTACGTCTGTCACAATGGAAAAGAAGTACATGGAAAATCTCATGCATTATTACGAAATTTCTCTGTCCCTCCCGCATTCCGGATAAAAATTTGGCATTGTATTCAATCATCCGGCCATTGGTCTGGGCAGTAGGAACCGCATCGTTCCTGACTATCGGCAGGCGCATAACGATATCTCCGTAAAAGGGCATCTTACGAAGCAGCTGCATTTTAAATCTAACAATCTCATCCTCTATAACCATTATGCTCACCTGCCTTTCTATTACATTATAATGTTCCCTCCGAAGCCGTCCTTCAGATGGTCATCGGCATCATACACCAGACCTCTGCAGTATGCGTAATCCTCCATCTTTGTGCTCTTTCCGTAAAACTCAACGATCCTGCCATCTTCAGATGAATAAACCCCATCACTGCAATGACAATAATCATAATCAAAGAAGCCTCTGGTAAAGAGCAATGCAGGGTCATCTTCCTTTATCACCGCCTCATATGGAATACTCTGTTCTTTTGCATATCCGTTTACCTGCGAACATGTCATAAATCCAACCTTAGGGGCCCCTATATCGATCGCAAAATCCATAAACTTATGTGCTTCCTCAGGCGAGTTTATATAGTCCTTTAATAAGATACAGTTCAAAACAAAAATGTCTTTGTAAGAGACTGAGCCAATTATGTCTTTCAATAATTTCTTATCCGGAATATTTTTTATATTCCCGAATAACTCCCGGTTAACATTATCATCGTAATGATGGTGGCTTAGATGTATAGTCTCAATATGCTCTAAATCCTTTATTTTTTTCAGATTTTCCAAGCCTGTCCCGTTTGTACTGATAGCGACTTCTGTCTCATATCCAAATATATCATAGATAGCAGAGATAACTTCGTTCAGTAAATCTATATCGTAAAAAGGCTCGCCTCCGGTTATCTTAATGCCTCTGATCCTGTCTTCAGCTTTAAGAAGCTTCATCACTGATTTAAACTTATCAATGTCTATCTTTTTATCCTGTTTAGTATTTTTAGCAACACAGAACCTGCAGTTTGCAGGACAGAAGGTAAGCATATTTACAAACAGCTGCAGTTTTATGTTTTCAGGCTTTTCCTTATAGTTTATGCCATCAGCGGAGCATATGTAATTTTTTACTGTTATGGGTTTTCCAAGTATATTTATTTCGCGTGTTTTTTCACCTATCTTACAGGATTGACAATAATTTATATTTTGCATACACCCTTCGAGCCTCCTCTAAGATAACATTTTCCCCGGTATCTGAAACTACCTTGACATCATTTCTGATATAATTTAGGTTCGTTTTTGAAGAAAGAAAATGCCTTCTGTATATATAGTAGAGTTTTCCGTCATAATTAACCGGGACCAGAGACTGCCAGAAATGGTATCCTATCACAATATCCAGCAAAAGATAATATACTCCGTTCTCATATTTTGTTTTATTATCATCAAATGTAAGAATGGCTGTTTTTTCTATCTCCGGTGTATCCTCGCTTTTTAAGTACTGATCGTTTTTACCCTCCGATAAGGCATCCGTCTCCGCAAAATCAGGATTTGAAAGTAAGTCTTTTATACTGTCATATTCTGAAATATAAGGAGATCTTTTATCAAACCCAAAGCAGGACTGCTTCATATTATTTAGGGTATCCTTATGATATTTATTTGGATTGTCCGCCATAAAAAGCCTGGCTATCCCATCCGGTACCACATTTGCCGACCCTACTGAAGCAGCACTTACTGCATCTCTTAACCTCTTATCATATATCATTCCGTTTGCTATATATACGGTACTATTGGCACATCTGCATGAGGCCTTCATCTCCAGATACTTTTGCTCGTCCATTTCATAACTGTAAATCCGCAGGTGCTCCAGATCGTTGCATACCGCAAAAGCATTATTACCAAACTGCTCGACAGTACTGGGGATATTTAGACACTGAAGACGTCTGCTGCCTTTAAAGGCATTCTGACCAATGCTTTTTAAACCGTAGGGAAGATTGACATACTGTATTGTTTCAGACTCCATAAAGGCCCCGTCACCTATGGTATGTATGTCCATATCTCCCATTTTTCCGGGTATCTGGAGAGATACATCATCATCCTCGTAAAAGAGGATCACGCCATCCGCAGCTACATATGCACTGTCAAAATATTCTCCCATAGCTTATCCTCCGTTAACACCTGCCCTGACGGGCCAGCTCCTCTTCCCTGCGTCTCCTGTCAGCAGCTCTGCGAAATGCTATCACAAGCTCTTCTTCTGAAAAAAGATCCTTTTTGGCTGCCTCTTTAGCCTCGGGTATACTGACTAAAGTACTGTCCACCAGGCTTATCATCTCTTTAGCCGCATTCTGGTCCTCAAGGATTTTTCTTAACTGCCGCAGGGACTCCTCCGATTTTTCCGGTGACCCTTTTTCCAATATTCTTTTCATAAAACGAAGCAATGAAAATTTGGTCATATATGATCGATCCTCTCTGTATTCTGCCTATAGTTAAACAAATATTATGTCTTTTTCTCTTATTATCATTTAGATAATAACACATCGTTATTATGATGTCAAGCAGATTTTCAAACAATCCTTTAAATGATAATAATTCTATGCAGCGTTATATTTTTCACAGATTCTGACGATATACCAGTATATAATATTGATTGGGGGACTTCAAAATGAAGGATAAGAAAATAATGGCTGTTCCATTCGGATGTTTCCTGGGAGTTATAGCTGTATGCCTTGTGGGTATAATCATTGGTTCATTCTGTGATTTTAATATCAACGAGGCACTGGCAAACAAAACCGACATAGGTGCTTTCTTTGCCACATACGGTTCATACTTTTCATATTGCTTATATCCTGCAGCAGGTATGTGCCTGTTTAAAGGCTTAAAGAAAAAAGGACACCAATATGACGGGCTGGCCAAGGTACTGCTTGTAGTAGCTTACTTTATGGCCGTTTACTACAGTAACAGCTATAACGGCAGCAAGGTTCGCGAGTTATTCGGATACACCGCAGGTGAGTCTTCTCCGTTTATGTCCATCCTCAGCTGGGGCTTCTGGGTAGTCTTATATGCCTGGGTACCGATCGTCTGCTATTTCCTGTTTGATGACACCGAAGCAGATAAGCTGATAGCGGTCGGTGCATCGATACTTATAGCAGGTATAGTTGCAGATAATGTAAATCTCTGGTTAAAGCAGGTAGGTTCCAGACCCAGGTATAAATACCTGTTAACCCTCGATGATCCTGCAAGTGAGTTCAGGAACTGGTGGGAGATGAGACCAAACCTGGCCGGCAGTAATGATAATTTCAAGAGCTGGCCGAGCGGAAACATGACGATAGCGTCGATGATGTTCTCCCTGCCGATGCTGGCAGATGTCTGCAAGAAAAAGAGCATGAAGAAGAACCTTATCTGCTTTGCTCTCGCCTGCGTATTTGTAGCCATATACGGTTATAACAGGATCCATATGACAAATCATTTCCTGACGGATGTATGTTTCGGAACACTTATAACCTATATCATCTATTCGGTTGTAAGCTCGGCATTTTTGAAAACTAAAAAATCATAAAAACTCCACTGCTTCGCAGCGGAGCCGAATCTAAAGGGAGTCTCCAACTGTAATACAGCGGGAGGCTCCCTTCTGATATATTACGACACATTCTTAAACTGTGCCATATAGAGTTTGTAGTACTCGCCTCTTTTGGCGATAAGCTCTGTAGGTGATCCGCTCTCCATGATACCGCCTTTGTCTACAACAAAGATGCGGTCTGCATTCTGGATGGTGGAAAGCCTGTGAGCGATAACAAATGAGGTTCTGCCCTTAAGCAGTCTTTCGATACCCTGCTGTACCAGTATCTCGGTATGTGTATCGATGCTTGAGGTTGCTTCGTCAAGTATCAGAATCTTAGGGTCACTGACCATGGTTCTTGCAAATGCTATCAGCTGTCTCTGTCCTGCAGACAAGCCTGCGCCTCGTTCTGACAGCTCAGTGTCATATCCTTTTTCCATCTTCATGATAAACTCATGAGCGTTAACTGCTTTAGCTGCCTCTATGATCTCTTCGTCAGTTGCATCAAGTCTGCCATAACGGATATTTTCCTTTATCGTGCCTGTGAAAAGGAAGTTATCCTGAGTCATGACACCCAGCTTACTCCTTAAGGAATCTATAGAAACATCTCTCAGATCATTTCCATCCAAAAGAACCTTTCCGCTCTGGACATCGTAAAATCTTGATATAAGGTTTACAATGGTGGTCTTTCCTGCTCCGGTGGGACCGACAAGTGCGATGGTCTCACCTGCATTTACATGGAAGCTGACCTCGTGGAGTACATCAGGATCCTCATCATAGTGGAAGCTGACATTTTCAAAATCAATCTCACCCTTTACATCTGTGAGCTCTATGGAATCTTCCTTGTCACAGATTTCAGGCTTTGTATCAAATATTTCAAAGATACGCTCTGCTCCGGCAATATTTGTGATCATCTGGTTATAGAAATTGCTTAAGTTCATAACCGGCTGCCAGAACATACCGATATATGAACCAAATGCTACCAGTGTACCTACTGATACATTCTCGATGCCCACAAACTGTATACCTATGAGATACATGGCTATCAATCCTGCTGCCCAGCATATATCGATGACCGGTCCGAAAAGATCAGCCCAGCGGCATGCCGACACAAAAGAATCGCAATGTTCATCGGTCAGTTTGTTAAAGGTCTTCTGGGTCTCATCCTCTGCATGAAAGCTCTGGATGACACGGATCCCGGCGATGTCCTCATGAAGGAACGCATTAAGATTAGAGCTCTTTTTCCTGAAATTCTGCCAGCCCTTATGCGAACGCTTTTCTAAGAAGGATACTCCGAAGATCATGATGGGCAGGCTCCAAAGTGAAGCAAGTCCCAGTCTCCAGTCCTTTATCAGCATGATGACTATTACTGCGATAATGGTTATCGCATCAGGTATAAGGGTGGTTACCGAGTTTGATAAAACATCCTTCAGAGAGTTTACATCACCCATTATACGTGAAAGTATTTTACCCGTAGGTCTTCCGTCAAAGAATCCGAAGCCCAGGGTCTGTATATGCTCATACAGCTGCTGCCTGATCTTCAGCACTATCTCGTTTGACATCTTTGCCATCAGGTACATTCTGAGTTTGATGAGCAAAACCAGAGCTATGTTGAGCCCTGCCGCTATGGCACAAAGCTGTATAAGTCCGTCCGTACTCTTTCCTATAATATGGACATTGATCGCACGCTCTATGATCAGCGGATTTATTATCGATATGGTGGTACTGATACCCATGATCACTAAGACCAATGCTATCAGCCCCTTGTATTTAAACAGGTACTTAAACAACCGGGCCAGCGTCTTCGCCTTGCTCGTTTGTTCTAAGTGTTCGTCCTGCTTAGTTGCATTACGCGACATATTTCTCACTTCCTTCTATATCTAAAAAATTAGTTTACATTTTCCAGCTGCTTTAAAACATCTCCGTACTGAGCCATGTAGGTCTTATAATAGTAACCCTTTTCACCCAGCAGCTTCTCGTGATTTCCTCTTTCGGAAATCTTTCCCTCTTCAAGGACTATGATTTCGTCAGCATGACGGACTGCGGAAATCCTGTGAGCGATGATTATCTTTGTGGCATTCTTAAGCTCGCTTAAGTTCTCCTGTACCTCATGCTCGGTTTCCATGTCAAGAGCCGAGGTTGAGTCATCAAGTACCAGGACTGGTGCATGCTTTGCAAAAGCTCTGGCCATGCTGATACGCTGCTTTTGTCCGCCGGAAAGGCCTACGCCTCTTTCTCCGATGACTGTTTCGGTTCCTTCATCCAGTTTGCCGACAAAGTCCGATGCACAGGCCTTTGTCAGAGCCTCGCTTATTTCGTCCTTGGTTATGCTGTCCTTATTTCCCAGACGGATATTTTCATCTATAGTATCTGAGAAAAGGAATACATCCTGCATTACTACTGAGGCATTTTTTCTTACTACCGCCAAAGGCATTTCACGGATATCCATTCCGTTTAAGAGTATCTGCCCTTCCTCAGGATCATAGAATCTTAAGAGCATATTGATAATGGTAGTCTTTCCCGAGCCCGTAGCTCCCATGATACCAAGTGTCTTTCCGTTTACTAATTTGAAAGATACATTATCAAGTATTTTCTTATTATCTATGGAGAAGCTTACATTCTTAAATTCCAGATCCTTAAATTCGAAATTGTCTGTAAGGTCATCTGCTTTTTTCTCAGGATCCTTGATCTTTGCAGTCTCTGCGTAGATCTTATCCAGCTTCTTCTTTGATGCAAATGCCGATGCCAGCTCGTTTGAAAGCCAGCCAAGCATCTCCATGGGCCATACTGCATTTGCACAGTACTCAAGGAACGCTCCCAAGCCGCCGAGAGTCATCTCCCCATTTATAACCTTAAGTCCGCCGAGCAGTAATGCGACAACTATCAATAGCTTTGTCATCATCTGCATTATAGGATTATACTTTATCCAGACCTTTGACTGCTTCATGTTGAGGTCATAGAACCTCTTGTTATGCTTTAAAAACTTTCCGATCTCAAACTTTTCCCTGGCAAATGCCTTTACTACACGTACTCCGGCGAGGTTTTCCTCAGCCACGGTGTTCATATCGGCATCCTCGTCACTTATCTCTTCATAAACCTTATCCAGCTTTCTTTCCATAACTATCGCTATGGTTGCACATAAAGGCAGGGCTACCAGAGGGAAAATAGTGAGGAACGGGCTGATGCGCCACATGCACCAAAGTATCATCACCGTATGGATAACAACCTGGAGGAACAGCATACCTATGTATCCGAACGCTCCCTGGATCTTATCCACATCATCCTTAACCCTGGACATTATCTCGCCGGTGTTCATCTTGTCAAAATAGTCAACCGACAGTCCCTGGATATGTCCGAACAGATGCTTCCTGATATCTGAAGCTACACGGAAGCTCGTTTTGTCAAAGGTAAATTCCCTGACATAACCGGCAGCTACTCTGCCCACACCTACTATAATAAGCATAAGTATAAGCCAGGGCAGCAGACTTACCTGTCCGTCTGTTATAACATCATCGATTATCCTCTGCGTTACCTGTGGAGATACCATATCCAAAAATTCATATATGAATAAACAGAATAACGCCAGAAGATATAAATACCAATATTTCTTTAAATAAAAACTTATCTTCTTCATTTTTCCTTTCCTAAAAAACCTTTCTTCACATCCCGACCTGTGCATAAAAATAGACCGCAGCACATCAGTACCACGGTCTCATATTCCTATTCATATAGTAATATAAACTAAGATTTTCCAATTATTCAGATCTCCTTAGTCCCGGTCGAGGTATGCTCATGTACATCGTATACTATTAAGTTGTTGTTTGCTCTCGCATTTTTGATTAAATCGTAAACTAACGTCACAGCTTTTTACCTCTCTTTCTTCAATATTTGACATTTGGTTTCACTGATATCGCATTATAAAGGTATAAAACGTTTTTGTCAACCATTAATTTATAAATTTTTAAGATTTTGAAATTTGTTCACAAATGAATTCTGAATCTGGTTATATAATTTTCTTCTAAATTGGTGATTTTAATAATACCAAATCTGTGATATTTTATCTAACATCCCAAGAAAATCATATAGCGAGGTGGTAATATGCAGGCAGCAACTACAAATACAACTATAAAAAACAGAAGACTTAAAGATATAAACAAGACCAGATGGATCACCATTACGGCATTATTCATGGGACTGAATATTGCGATGTCGAGTTTCGGTATCCCCGTTCCCGGCGGACATCTCTACTTATGCGATACCGTCATATGTACCGCAGCCCTGCTGCTTGATCCTTTTGCAGCATTTGTAGTCGGAGGAGTCGGATCCTTCCTCGGAGATATGATATTCTATCCGCTTCCCATGTATGTATCCCTGGTTACTCACGGTCTGCAGGCAGTAGTTATCGCTCTCATTGCCGGACGAGCTATGTACTCTACCAATAAGAAGCATTTTGTAAGTGCTCTCATTGCAACTCTTATCGGAGCAGTTATAATGGTTACAGGTTATACACTTGGAAAAACATTTGTCTATGCGACCTTTGAGTATGCTATGATAAAGCTCCCTTACGAGATAGCTCAGGCGCTGCTCGGAGTTGTAGGTTCACTCCTTCTGTGCTTCAAGGGCGGACTGATCAAGATATTTAAGCGTATGGAACTTAAATGAGAAAGGAAAGATCATGGATTTTAAGGACATTACAGAACAAAGCAGGCAGGCAGTTACAGAAATAATAAAGGCAGCAAATCTTAAGGAAGGCTCTCTGTTCGTTATCGGCTGTTCATCAAGCGAGGTACTTGGCAGCCAGATAGGAACCGCCACAAACATGGATTCGGCAAGAGCTATATATGACGGTATAATCCCTGTACTTAGAGAGCATGGAATCCTCCCTGCAGCCCAGTGCTGCGAGCACTTAAACAGAGCACTTGTAGTAGACCGTGCGACCATGCTTAAATTTGGATTTGAGCAGGTAAACGCCATCCCACAGCCCAATCATGCGGGCGGAGCTTTTGCTACGGAGTGCTATAACCGTTTCGAAGATCCGGTACTTGTAGAATCAGTAGAGGCTAAGGGAGATGCCGGTATAGATATCGGCGGTACCATGATCGGTATGCACATCCATAATGTAGTAGTACCTCTTCGTATATCACTGAGAAAGATCGGTGAAGCACCCATCATCTGTGCAAGACGCCGTCCTAAATATGTAGGCGGTCAGCGTGCGATTTATGATGAGAAATTAATGTAAATGATATTTACACTACCCATTCATACCGATGCTTCGGCAAAAAAGAATAAAGAAAAAGCTTCCAATTCACTTAATATAAAGGCAAAAAACTCCGGAAATCTCATTCATTTCCGGAGTTTTCGTTTAATTAAATAATCTGTTTATGCTTCAATCCAGTTGAATGTTACAGTACTTGCAACACCCGACTTTTCTATAAGGGCCTTTGCCTTTTCAAACTGCTCCTTGGTACCTGTGATATTAAATACCGCATTCTTATCGATACCCTTAAATGCTTTCTTGCCGACACTCTTGAGCTTAGCAGCATTTAAGTTGATCACAGATAAGTTCTTCATGCCGTTAAATGCACTCTTGTAAATCTTAGTTACATGCTTTCCGAGAGTGATCTCTGTAACACTGGTATTTCCGCCAAATGCAAGCTTACCAATATATTTTACATAGTACTTCTTACCTTCAAGCTTTACATAGCCGGGAAGAGTAAGTGCATTACCCTTTGTAGCAAACAGAGTGAGCTTAGCCTTATTACCTGATATACTGTATTTTGTCTCTTCAAGGGTTAAGTCGGTATAAGCCTTTGTAACGCTCAGCGTCTTTCCACCCATTACATCAGTCTTAAGTACCAGCTGGGTTACATCTCCGTTTTTGGATGTTTTAGTGGAAACTATAGCTGAATTCTTTCCGACTCTGTTTCCGACCTCACTGTCATCCTCACCATCCGTCAGCAGTAAATCGATATCTGCATATAGATCGTCATAATCAATGTATCCGGTAGTTACCTTAAGGATATTGCCATATGCATCAATATAAGCAATTACAGGAGTTACAAATCCGCCCCTTCTTCGTCCCGAAGTTTTTATACCGCCTGCATCAAAAATAGCCTGCTTTATTTCGCTCCAGTCCATATTGCCTGAAGCCTTGATACCTTTTTCGGTGCTACAGGAGAAGGAACCATCCAAACTGTTATATTCCAGAGTCTCAAGAATATCATCAGCACTATTACTCTTTATATCTATACCAAAAATCTGTAAATCTATTTCTGACAGATAGTAAGTAATGGTATCTATCATATCAATGGTGTTCCAGCAATCTACGAAATCACCCAATACTACTATTTTAGGTCGTCCGTCATCACCTGTAAAGCTTACTGTTGATGAGTTTGATATATCTTTGAAGCTAAAGTCGGCCCCGTATAACTCTCCCTCATCTGTATCTACATCAGGAGCTTCTGTTACTATAGTGGTAGGTTCTTCCTTAATAGGTGTAGGGGTAGGCTCCTTGGTAGGTGTAGGAGTAGGCTCCTTAGTAGGCTCGGGAGTGGGCTCCTCAGTAGGTTCAGGAGTAGGTTCCTTGGTAGGTGTAGGAGTAGGCTCCTTAGTAGGCGTAGGGGTGGGTGCCTTAGTCACTTCCGTCTGCTCATCAACCGGCTCTACTGTAAAGGTGTATTCCCTGGATATTTCAGGATTAAACTTTAAGTACATTTTTACAGTATACTTACCGCCTGCCGTAAAATGAACCTCGTTCGGATTATATGTCAGTATACAATGCTCCGGATCACTTGACTCTACAGCCATAGCCGCAAACTCACTGTTTGCATCTCCGCCGTAATCCAGATTATTTAAGAATACGATAACGTCATCCTTATATATATCACTGGGAACGTTTGACCAATAACTGCCCGTATCGGTTGTCTTTTTCCAGTAAGGCTTAAATCCAACAGGTACTTCTCCGCTTACGGTCTTACCGCATTTTTTACATTTAAATGAGCCATTCTTTCCATCAAGCTTTGTACATTCATACTCATGATCATAGTTAAAATCTTTTTTCTCATAAGTCTCTAAAGAATTAATGGAAATAGTGTAGAAGCTTTCATTATCATCCTTCCAGGTATACCATACAACTTTCCCGTTAGATACTATGGGCAGACAGTCAGAAAGCTTACCTTCGATCGAATAAGTATCTGAAGTCTCATTTCCGGTACTGTCAACGAGTACATACTTTACTCTATCGTTTTCTGTCCAGAGAACCATGAAGCTTTTATCGGATATTTTTACAAGATGAGGAGTGGATGCGGTTCCATTTCCTTCTGAAATAGAGGTAAGCCAATTGATATTGACTTCATCTGTTTCCTTATCTACAGAAGCAACAAAAACATTCTTGGTTGAACGTGTAGTGTTCTTTTCATCCTGAACAACAGAGCTGCCGGCTATAAGATAAGAATCCTTGGAAATCTCAAAACCGCCAACAGTTGCTCCTGTAGTATTGTCGCCCCTATTTCCCGGGAATTCCATAACATTAATGAGGTTTACTTTGCTCTGGAACTGTCCGGTAGTTACATCTGTAGGATATTTCATAAGAGCTATCGCTCTGGGGCCTGCATCACCATGCTCTACCGCTACTATAGAATGATTTTCGATCTTTACAAACTCATTGAAGGAATGGCTTGCATATCCTACAGAAGAGTTGGCAACCGAGGTATGGGAATCGGTTATCTCCATCGATGAAGTATCAACCTCTATAGTAACATTAGCCTGATGATTATTACCGTCCGAAGATTTATACATTTTGTGACAGGTCCTGACTATAAGGTACTGTCCGTCCTTATCCATCCTGCATGAGCCCGCATCAAAAGGCTTATAGGTATTGACACCGTAAAGACTTGCAGAATCAACTCTTTTCCAGTCCTTGGTATATTTTGTGATCCTGTATACTTCTACCTTATCGCTTTCCTTTGTGTTTTCCTGTCCGGTAACAAGATAATATCCTGTATCATCGGCATAAAAACCGCCAAAAAGCGGAAGTTCTTCAGCAAGTTCTTTTCTGGAAGTTACCTTAAAAGACTTATCATAATAAACTATACAAACTCCCTTATCATTGGCATTGCCCTGAACTCTCATAAATCCGGATCCGGTATCTACCAGATATGAATATACCGGTTGAGACCAGCGGCCATAGCTTTGTAACCCTTCATTACTGCCCCTAAGATCGGAACATAAAAGGCTGCCGGATTCTTTAGCACTTACAGGTACTTCCGGTTTTTCACAAAAGCAATTGGAAATCACAATTACCAGTGTCAATAATACTGCTAAAAAATGACTACGTTTTCTCATATCTCTCCTTCTGCAATTAAGCATTATTTTTTTATAAAGCTTAAATACATTATAGCACCATATAATAAATATTCAATGTTACTTTTAATAAATTAGTCCGATTTGGGACTTCCCCGATCAATTTCTGTGGACATCTTTTTTGTGTGATGTTATAATTTTCCCATACTAAACCAAAGGAGATACTCAAATGGGCCTTAATGATTATATAAATAGCGGGAATGAAAGGCTGGACCAACAGCTCCTGTTTACTGTGGAGATAGACAAGATGACCTCCGTACTCCGCAGGACCATGCTTATAGATAAATCAAGAAGAGAGAACGATGCCGAGCACTCATGGCATATCGCAGTCATGGCTATGCTGTTTAAGGAATACGCAACAGAGCCCGTTGATATCGGCCGCGTAGTGCAGATGTGCGTCGTACACGACCTGATAGAAATATATGCCGGAGATACCTTCGCCTATGATGTAACCGGTAATGCCAGCAAGGCAGGCCGCGAAAATGCTGCTGCCGACAAGCTCTTTGCAGAGCTGCCTGAAGATCAGGGACCCATGATCCGTGCCCTTTGGGAAGAGTTTGATGCCATGGAAACATCGGATGCAAAATATGCAGCCTGCCTCGACCGCATCCAGCCGTTTTTACACAATACCCTGACAGAAGGTCACACATGGACAGAGGGCGGAACCCATAGAGCAATGGTAGAAAAACGAATGAGCATAGTAAAAGAATTTATGCCCGCCATCTACCCCTGGATCTCCGAAAACCTGGATAATGCCATAAATAAAGGCTGGTTACAGCCTTAAGCTACGGAATCTTTTATAAAATATTTATTTGATATTACCTGTGTTTTCTGATAGAATAAAAAACATTCAGGAAGAAACGGAGGAGCGTTCGTGAACGGTATGTGGGGTATGGTTGTTACAGCCGTCGGTATCGCGGCTATATTGGGAAGCATATATTTAATCTGGACCATCGGGAAATTTCCGGGCATCAAAAAAATCACCAAGGACAGCAAACTGCTGAAAATAGTAATCCCAACGGTTATACTGGCAGCAGGATTTGGAATTTTTGTCATTACAATGTCCGTGATAAATGCAGTAATAGTCCTTATCCACCTGATGCTTTTCAGACTGATATTCGGCATCGCGGGCTTTATCATAAATAAAGTCCGAGACAGGGAAAACACCTTCTATTGGCAGGGATGGGGTTCACTCATTCTGTGTACTGTCTATCTCGGAGTAGCATTTTTCACCTGTAACCATGTCTTTACAACAGTTTATGATCTGGAAACCTATAAGTCGGTCGGTAATCTGAAGATAGTCATGTTTGCAGACTCTCACATCGGGACCACCTTCGATGGCGAAGGCTTCATGAAAGAGGTTGAAAAGATAAATGAAGAAAACGCAGATATAGTTTTTATCTGCGGAGATTTTATAGATGACGGCACAGGCAAAGAAGATATGTTAAAAGCCTGCGAGGCGCTGGGAAAAATTAAATCCACATACGGTGTCTACTATGTTTACGGAAATCATGACAAGGGATATGGCAGAAACTACAGAGGATACTCCGCAAGCGACTTTGAGTTTAACCTTATGCTTAACAAGGTACATGTCATGCAGGACAAGGTCCTGGAAATCGATGACAAGATCGCGGTAGTCGGCAGGGCAGATGCCTCCAACAACAGCAGAAAAAGCATCGAAGAACTGACCAGGGATATCGATGAAAATAAATATATCATAGTCCTCGATCATCAGCCTCATGATTACGAAAATGAATCAGTCTCCAAGTCAGACCTGGTACTTTCGGGCCATACCCACGGCGGACAGTTTTTCCCTATGACCGTATTGGGAATGGCTCCAAACGACAGAACCTATGGCTATGAAAAAAGAAATGGCACCGATTTTATCGTCACCTCCGGTATATCCGACTGGGAGCTGAAATTTAAACCCGGTACCAAATCTGAGTATGTAGTTATTAACCTGAAGGGAAAATGATCCTTACCTTAAATCCAACCTGATATCCAAAACGGATATCAGGTATTTTTATGCCACTATGTTGGCATATCTCTTGCTGTTTATGACTTCCAGCATGAATGTGTAAGGTGAAAGGTTTCCACCTGCTATCATGGAGAAAAGTCTGGGTGTGCAGCCTGATACTAGGGCCACGCCCTGCTCGTTCCGGGTTACGGGCTGCTGCCTGTTGCGTGAAGCCACGTTCCAGAATACTACCTGAGGTAACTTATATCCAGCTGCCTCGTATTTTACCTTGGCATTTTGGAAATTGGTCAGCTCAGCATTATTTACACATTCATCAAACTCCATATCGGAGATGATGATCAGCTTTTTAGGCAGATCTTTCTGAGATACATGATTCTTTACAGCAGCATTCAGCACAAGGTCAAATACTGCTTCGATATTGGTGTTTGCAACCCTGGTAAAGGATGCGATATACCTTAACCTGTCGGCAAAGGTCTCACCCTTTATCTCTATGAGCTGAGGCTGCTCCGAAAACTCTATGAAATGGTTTTTGTATGCGCCCCTGTTGTGCTCTGCAAAGTAAAGGCCCAGAGAAAGCGCCACTGCTGCAGGGATGGGCTTACCACCGCCGTACATGGAGCCTGAAGTATCTACTACTGCCAGGGCATCCTCTTTTGAGCCGAAATCAGGCATTGAAGCCCAGGTAGCATTAAGGACAGCCTTCTCCTCATCAGAGATTTTTCTCATAAAGTTACGGCCCTTGTACCACTCGTTATAGCTAAGGTAAGGCTCAACCAGCTCGTAAGGATATACGTTTTCTGCGTTAAGCACAGTTTTACCTGTATTAACCGCAGCAAGGAAAGACATATATCTGTCCCTGTCATTGCGGATAAAGGCCTTCTTGTATTTAAACATAGCCTTAGAAGGCTGCCTTGAGTAATCAAAGCTGTAGTCCTTTTCTCTAAGGTTGTTCTCTATGATGCTGATATGAGCTCTTAAGGCAGAAAGTGCCTTTCTGTATGAGGCCATGTTGAGACCTAAATAGCCCGCTATCTTTCTGGCTGCCTTTTTGGCATCAGAAGAAGAGGTATTTACAGAAGGAAGCCACTTTGCAAGCAGCGAAACACCGTCGCGGATACCTAAAGCCACCATATCCGCCTCGAACTGTTTCTTTATAAGCTCAAGCATAGCAGCCTCGCAAGGTGTGCCTAAAAGTACGAGCATATCGTCGTACCTACCGTACTCTGCTACTATGCCGAGATTTTTAACTACAGAATCGGGAGCGGTATTTGCCAGCCACTTTAATATGGTACGGAAAACCTTTCTCTCGCCTAAACCTCCTCTGACATCTCTTGAAAAGAACAGAAGCTTCATAGCGATATCTTTATCCTCAGTGAAAGCACGCATAAATCTCTCGGTGATCTCGTCCTCGCTCTCACGTCTTATCGCACCTGCGCATGCAAAAAAGTCCAGGCAGTCGCTTCCTGTGGTAGAGAGGGTCACTGCACCATTCTCAGTATATGTTTTGTTTGCTTCTGATTTTAATATGTTTAACATACCAAAGTCCTCACTTTCTGAAAAAACAAGGCACCATATGTGTTGGGATTCGAACCCATTATATCAGCCATTGCTGATCTCTAAACCAAATTCACCAATAAGAGTTTAACACTTGCTGTAGGTGCCTTTACCTTAAATACAAGACGCGTCTTTTCATTATTTGACCATAATAATTCTCCAAACAATTGCTGTCTGCGTCTTTACATGCGTGATTATAACGCCCCTAAAAAGATTTATCACGGAAAAAAAGCTGCGAACTTAAAGTCCACAGCTTTTCTGATCAACTAATCTTTTCTTTATTAAATCCACAAAGCTCTCAGGAGCTATCACCTTTACCATAGGTCCGAAGGAAAGGAGCCGTATCACCATCTCGGTCTCATCATCCCTGTCATAGATGACCGTTACCTTATATTTCCTCTCATCAATATGCTCTGCCTGTTTTTCAAAGTGAGCGAAATGAAGCAGCACACGCTCCAAGGCGTTTCGCCTGTCATCAAGCTCAAATACCACTTTTCGTGAAGTCGCTTTCTTTAGCCCGTTTTCTTTGGTCTCATTTAGCGGCTCTTCAGGTCCTTTATATCTCCTGCAGTCGGATATGCGCCCGAGGTTAATGATAACTCTCGACTTTTTCCAGGCTCCTATCAGACGGAACTTATCATCCTTTTCGGAATACTCCAGATGGTCCGGTAAAACCGCCTGCCTCACTCTCTTTCCGGTACGGTTTTCCATATGAATGCTTAGCGGATACTGATTTTTGATGGCATCAAGTATCAAACGGAAGTTGCTGCGATAGTTCTCATCAGTATAGTCATCCCCATCGAGGTATCTGTCAAAAAGCTCGTAATCGGCGGGGGTGAAGAGGGGTGATATGTCATCCTCAAACCCCATGTTGATCTGACAGGTATCTGTATTTGGATTACTTCCTGAACAGGTCCCCTCAAGGAAAAATAATGAAACCCTGGGATCCATGGATATCGCCTTTAGCCATTGTTTTTCCACTTTTGTCAAGGGCATGGTAGGCTTCTTTTCCAATACAGAAGTCCCATCCGGCTTTAACAACGACCATCTGCCTTCCTTTAAAGCAGGCTCAATGTTCAGCACGCTTTCACCGAAGGCATATTTTTCTATGATATCCCTGATCCGGCCGCTATCTATTTTATTTTCCGCGGCTTCCTTAAGTATGGCAGCCACTGCATTGTAATAAGCACTGTACAGCTCGCTGAAAATCATTGCCTGTTCCTTTCTAATAATTTATGATACGGATTGCTTCAATGCATTCAACTTTCAACCTAAATATCATATAACAGATACATTTCCTTAATATCCTTTTTAAACTGGTCCTCCAGCTCCTTGTCCGAAAAATGTATCTCCTCTATCCTGCAAATGAAAGTGCGAATCCATGGTACCAGCTCCCCGCAGTCGTAAACATCAGCACTAAACCTGCTGGTATTACCGTCTATCCTTTCTACTGTCCCACAACGTTTTTCACGCTCGAGTCTTGTGTGGATAAACTGCTCATCGTCTCCGTAATGCACGGTAAAATCCACATGCTCCATCCGTTCTCCGGAATGCCCCTCAGTACTGACTCCCCAGATATGCTGTCTCATACCTGCGAGCTTTTCTCTTAAAATATCAAAATCAGGGCAAACCTCGTCCGGTTTAACATCTATGATATAGTCCGTCCTATAGGAAACTATCCTGTTCATCGAAGGTACAAAAGCCATCAGATACTGCCTGCCGTTTTGCACACTTTCCAGTATCTTTAGCGGTACTGCGTGATGTTCCTTTATTTTATCTTTTTTCCTGCCAACTGCAGTCAGAGTAACCATCCTTTTTTCACTCATGGCTAAAAAAAGCTCGCAGAGTATCTCGCTGTCCAGCGCACTTGTTATATAGTGGTGCTTAAAGGTAAAGAGACTCTTCGTCTGCTCCCCCTTATCTAATAAGAAGGAACCGATCACGCCACAGGGTGCGGTCTCAGAGAAAAAGTCCAGTAAATCCCTGTTTGGGAGCTCATGATCAGCAGTCCTGCTATAGAGCATATTTTTCCCGGATTTTTGGGCATTAACCAGGCCCTCTTCCACATACTCCTTTAGCTTTTTACGGATAGTGGACTCGTCAAAGGTCTTATCGGACCCGGTCTCTGTCAGATAGTCATCAACTTTGGCCATTATATCCTTTATGGATATCCCGGTTGGATCGGTGGGATTTCCCGAAGGAAGTATATCCATCAGCATAAAATGCAGCGTAATATCCCCATCTGTAAAACTCTTTGCTTTCCAAGCCCTGTACAGTGGATTGTGCTGAGAGGTACGGCTGTCTATGGATATAAACACATTTTTCCCTGACGATGTCTGCTTAAAAGACATATAATCCCCCAGCCAGCTCTCCAGCCTGCGCCTCTCATCATCGTAGGAACGGGCACTTTTCTGCGTATAATCCTCACGGCTTTTAAAACCATACACGTAAAACTCACGCATATAGTCCCGTACACGTTCAAAGTTTTTAACTGATTCGCTGTACTGTGCCATGTTCTTACCTTTCTAAAATCTTATCTATTGTTTCCTGTTTCGTTTACTGACTCCAATCTTTTCTTCAAATATGCTTTCATCCCGGGATCCGTACAATAAATATAGCAACCCTTCATGCCTCTGGTCAGCAAAGTCCTATATGTATTTTTTATTATCTCATCAGCACGTTTATTTGCTTCCTCAGGAGATTCATTATATAACTTCTTTATACCTTTTAGTGATTGATCGGTTTTGGCACGCTTATTAAAATCAGTAATGACTTTACCATTTTCAAAACGAATATCATCTCCTAATATCACACCTACATAATCAAATTCCAGTCCTTGAGATGTATGTATACAGCCAACTTCATTTATTGAAGTTTCACTGACTGCAAAAGGTTCGCCGTTACCCAAATTCCAGCTCATTTCAAAATCTCCGATTTTAATATCGTGATAATCTGTATTGTTCTGCTCCTGCTTATACCATTCCCAACAATATCCTGCCAATATTCTAGCATTATTTGAAGCCCTGTTATGTTCTATTACAAGATTTCTCATTTCATTAGGAGTATCACAGATCCTGATATCATAATCAATACCTTCAAGGTTATAGTTAGCTGTTTTTCTTATTTCCAAAACATCATCCAGCCATGCAAGATATCCATCCGAACCATTACACCTAAACTGGGATGAAAGCTCTAAATAATATATCTCCGATCCCTCTGCTTTTGCCCATTTTTCTATCTCTTCCTGAGAACCGATATCATCCATTGTAACCCTCTGACTTTCGTCAATGAAGAAAACACTGCAAAATGCTGCATGTATTATCTCTTTTATCTGGTTCTCTCCCTGATTATGAAACATACCGGATTTTTCGTTTAAACGGTGTGCCTCATCACATAACAATGTATGAATGGTATTGCACCCGGATTCCGTATACATTCCGGATCCCTTGAACATATTATCAACACTGCTCTTTTTAATCTGGCCTTTTAACTTTTTAAGATATACCTGCCTTGGTGCACTGTTTTTTGAAACATACTGTACAAGCTGATCTCTTAGTGTTAATTCTGCCAAAAGATTTACCGCTATTACTGTTTTTCCTGTACCCGGACCACCTTTTACTATTATGGTTCGTTTTTTCATGTCTTTCTGACATAACATAGATAGCCTTAAGATTTCCTCATACGCTACCTTTTGTTCATCGATCATTACAAACTCTTTATTGCCTTTAAGCATTGAGCCGATCGTATTCTGCAGGCTTTTTGAAGGACGTATCTTTCCATGATCGATTATATATAAAACTTCCTTTTTGTCGCCTTTATTGATTGATGTTTTTATAAAATCCCGCAGTTTATCTGCCTGTCCTTTAGTATATGCCGGAGCTTCATCCAGGTACTCCTTATATTGTTCGGCATCAAGTGGATCATTCTCGTGACGAATATAATTGTGCAGACAGGCACAGGGTGACAATTTAATTCTTCTATCCTGAACCTCCTGATTATAATCCCTGATCAACTGGGCATAGGACCATGCCTGATAAGACGGGTGAACTACCTTGTGATTTCCTGATCCGACATATGTTTCAACAATAGCATCCGTTCCCTGAACTTGTGTAAGCGAATCCCATTGTTTTAATTCAACTATCACCATACCGGGTTCATCATGTGTATCATATCCCGAAATCATGAAGTCAACCCTTTTTGAAGTCTGAGGAATATTAAACTCAATAGCTATTCCCGCATCATCGGGAATACCTTTGTCAGTCAGGACTTTATACATATAATTTAAGGAGTTTTCCCAGGAACGAAATTCAGCTTTAGGAGTATGTTTTCCCATCTTGGAAAGAATATTTTCTTCTATCTCAATAGCTATGGTATCTTTCTCGCAACTGGAAAGAAAATCAGTTTTTATTCCATCATAAACTATCATAATTATTCCGTTTCCTTTCGTTTAGTCTGAAAAAGGGATCACTCTTTCTTGCCGAATGTCCACTCATATTCGTGATGAGATGCATCCGTCTCTTCAAAGGTTTCGGATCCGTCCTCACCGGGCTCTAAGTCATACGGCTTTTCCAATCCCGCATCACTTAACGCAAGTGTAATAGTCCTTTTTACAACTCCCTCATCTATCAGAGACGCTCCTCCGAGGCGGCGAAGCTGGTCGTTGAGGGAGCCGTCATGTTCAGCAATATAGAACAAAATCCCCCGTTTTCTCAAAGAGCTGTTCAGTTTAACAAGTCTTTCAGTTGCAGTAATATCAACACTTCCGATTGCCCTTGCATCCACTACTACCTGGTGAGTATCTTCTTTTATGGCTTGTTCGATAGAATCACAGAAAAAGTCAATGTTTGCAAAGAACAGGTTTCCGCTAAAGCGATATACAATAGTATTTTTTATGGCACGGGCATAACGATTTCTCTTTATTGAATAGAAATTTCCATGACCTGGAATCCTGCCAACAAAGGCTGTTGGCGGTGATGAAGCTCTGATAGCCACTTCCCACAGTGAAAGAAGCACACCGATTATAACTCCGTAAAGAGTACCAAGGAACAGGACGCTGGCGAAAGCTACCATAAATACAACCCATTCATTTTTCACTCTTTTCCATAGCTTTATAGCCAGATCTGTTTCAAGTATTCCGATAAGAGCAGTGATAACAATGCCCGTCAGCATCGGAGCAGGCAAATACTGTAATAAGGGTGTGCCAAACAGCAGAACGAAAAGCATGGTAACAGATGCAGAAACGGACATCACCTGAGAATGACATCCCATGGAATCAGAGATACCGCTACGAGAAACGCTTCCGTTTATAGGGCAGCAGCCTACGGATGCCCCTGCAAGGTTCATAACTCCGTAAGCCAAAAGTTCCTGATTGGAGTCAAGTTTATCATGATATTTTCTGGCATAATTTCCGGAAGCCAGTAAAGTTTGCGCCATTATAACTCCGGCAATACCAAGAGAAGTGATGACAGTATCAGGAAGTCGGCCGGAAAGTACGCTAAAATCAGGGATAACTATGGATGGAAGACCGCTTTCTACCTGAGGCATCATTTTTACCCCATAGGAATCAAGTCCGAAAACAATCTGAAGAAGAGCTCCAAGTAACATCATAACAACGGTCATGGGAATCTTAGGAATCAGCTTTTTGCATACAAGCAGTATTACTATAGTTCCTATGCCTAAGATGGCTGACAGAAGATTCCAGTTAGATAGTTCGCTAACTATATTACGGATAAGCTTTACTGCCTCCCCTGTTCCGGGAGCCCCACCGTAAAGTTTTGGAACCTGCATGAGAATAATGGTAAGTCCTACGCCGGAAATAAAACCGCCCATAACAGGCATAGAAATATAATTTACAATTCTTCCTGCCTTACAAAAATAGAAGATAAAAAACCAGATGGCAGTAAAGAGAGTAATAATTGGAACAATATCGAGTATTTCATTTTGTTCTGCTATGCTCATCTCTGCCAGCATACCGCCGACCATGGCAGCAGGCATGGCATCAACACCGATTACAAACTGTTTCGAAGTAGTAAGCAATCCATATAATAATATAGGAAGTAATGAGCCATAAAGTCCATATACCGGAGGGAGTCCTGCTATCTGCGCATAGCCCATCGAGATGGGGATAGAAACGAGCGCAACAACCACACCTGCGAAAATATCCTTGCCCCAGGCGATGCTTTTTCTATCTTTTTTTATCTGCGTAAAAAGGAGCATACTATCCTCCGACTTTTTGTATAAGTATAGTATACTCCCATTAACGATATTTGTCATTATAAAAATATAGTGATTCCCCTGTTATAATTAATTACACTATTACAACAAACGGGGCGTACCAGAATCGAACTGATATACTTCAAGTCAAAGTCGAATATACTAGCCATTGTATTAACGCCCTATACAAGCGGTGGGAGTCGAACCCACGACACTCTGCTTATCAGACAGAGCTTCTGACCAACTGAAATACGCTTGTGTATAAGTATCCCCAAGGAGATTCGAACTCCTATTAAAAGATTAGAAGTCTTTTGTGCTATCCGTTACACTATGGGGATATGTAGGCAATCCATAGGAATGTTGGGATATAGCAGACAGTATAGGATTTGAACCTATGTCTTCCGGTTCAGAGCCGGATATTCTACCATTAAACTAACTGCCTATAGCAGGTCTCAAGAGATTTGAACTCTTATCCTCGGTTTTGGAGACCGAGATGCTGACCGTTGCACCAAAGACCTATAGAAAAGACATCGACAGGACTCGAACCTGCAATCCTGGGGCTGCAACCCAGTGCCTTATCCAGTTTAGCCACGATGCCATAACAAGCGACAGTACAGGGGCTTGAACCCTGACACCGGGGATTAACCGGTTACTCACAGTTTAGCAAACTGCTTCCTTACCAATTAGGATTATACTGCCATAAGCACTCCCGAAGCGAATTGAACGCTCATTTCTAGGTTCGTAGCCCAGTGGTCTCTCCATTAGCCTACAGGAGTTCAGCGACTTCGCTCGGACTTGAACCGAGACGCCGTTGTTAGCGGGTACTGGCAGTTTTCAGGACTGCTCCCTTACCAGTTAGGGTTACGAAGCCGAATGTACAAAAAATAACACAATAAAGAGGACTATCAAGATATTCAACTCATAAGGAATACCCTGATAGTCCTTTTGATAAACCTACATTCATAATAAGTATCACACAGTGACTATAGTTTAGGATATTCCAAAGCATCACGATAAAACCATCTGCGCGAGCAAATGATATTGATTGACTGCTGTGAACTTTGGATCTTCCTTATCTTTATCATTGTTTCTTCTTCCTTTCATAATACTTTGTGTTACATAGGTCTCATACCCACTATCAGATTTGAACTGATATAAACTCACACTCTGAATATGAGATGTCTTCCGTTTGCATCAAGTGGGTATAGTACCCTTGACGGGAGTCGAACCCGTAAAACCTGCGTTCTTAGCACAGTATGTATTCCATTCCATCACAAGGGCGTACACCTGATGGGATTCGAACCCATAATAACAGCATTTTAAGTGCCATATGTCTGCCTGTTGCATCACAGGTGTGTACACCCGAAGAGATTTGAACTCTTATAAAACTATGGTTTGGGCATAGTATGTCTTCCGATTGCATCACGGGTGCATCTAATAGTATTAAGTTGTATAAGCGATAATGATAGTAATCGTAGCAACATAATCTTTGCCATTCCTTTCATAAATTTATACAGCTCCCAGAGGGATTTGAACCCACAACCTACTGCTTACAAGGCAGCCACTCTACCGTTGAGTTACGAGAGC